>CALMRE010000115.1 GCA_937871295.1 uncultured bacterium
CGAGCCGAAGCCCGAGCCGAAGCCCGAGCCGAAGCCCGAGCCGAAGCCCGAGCCGAAACCCGAACCTAAACCGAAACCGGAACCGGAGCCGAAACCGGCGCCGAAACCGGCGCCGAAAAAAGATGATGATGATGAATTCAATAAGCTGTTCGAGGACGACGACGAGAAACCGAAAAAGCCCTTCAAGCCCAACATGAAGATCGTCGCGGCGATAGCCGTTATCGCCGGTCTGGTGCTCATATCGCTTCTCCTTTTCAGCGGCGACGGCGACAAGGTGGAGGCGGAACGCTCTCCCGATGTTCCCGCGGTCGATACCGAACAGCCTGCCCCGGCTCCCGCTCCCGCGGTGAAGCCGGTTCCGGCCGAAACGGCAAAGAGCGATCTGGTCAAGGAGCAGGAGGCGCAGATGCAGCGTCCGGCGCCGAAGGAGACGCCGAGAAAGGCGGTCCCCGCTCCGAAGCAAACGGCGCCTAAACAGGCCGCGCAGGCGGCGGGCGGCGGCGCGCGCGGATTCATCAAGAAAGGGTGGGCGCTTCTGGACGGCGGCGAGAACGACGGCGCGATAGAACTCTTCCAGAAGGCGGTCGAAGTGGATCCGTCCGCCGGCGAGGCCTACTACGGTCTTGGCTCGGCCTATCAGGCGAAAGGACAGAACGGCAAGGCGAAGGAATACTACAAAAAAGCGCTCGGCGCGCGGCTCAAGGCCTCCGACAAGGCCGATATCCAGAGCATTCTGAACAATCTATAAAGCGATCGTTCCGTTACGGTCTTTTGCAGAGGGGGTCTGGTCATGAACGGCAGACATGTGCTTCTTCCCGTGCTTCTGATGATGTTCGCCGTTTCCTGCGGCGGGGCGAAAGGGACCGCGACGGCGCCCGATCCGCAGATACTGCCCGACGAACTGACACCCGATATCGATTTCACCGCCCCCGACCATTATGATGATCATGCCGCCGACTGGCAGAAGGTCGCGGCGGCCGAGAAGGAAGGGAAACCGCGCACGGCGCTTGAGACGGTGGCGGTGATACTCGACACGGCGCGCGCCTCTCACAATGTGCCGCAGATCGTGAGGGCGCTCGTAGAGCGGACGAAGTTCGAACAGCGCATCGGCGAGAAACAGCCCTCCGCCCTCATCGCCGAAATGGAAAAGGAAATAGCGACGGCGCAGTTTCCCGAAAAGAACCTGCTCCACTCCATCGCGGCCGATCTGTACGAGAACTATTTCCAGATGAACCGCTGGCGTTTCTATGAACGGACCGACACCACGGTGACCGAGAGCGACATCGCGACATGGAGCCTGCGCAAACTGATGGACCGTATCGCGGCGCATCATCACGCCGCGCTCGCGAACGCTCCGAAACTGCGCGAGATAAAGATAGAACTGCTGGACGAGGTGCTGACGAAAGGGACGCGGGCGCGGACGCTGCGGCCGTCGTTGTATGATCTCATCGCCCACCGCGCCGTCGATTTTTTCATGAACGACGAAAGCAGTATCGCCCAGAGTGCGACTCCGTTCGAGGTGGCGAACACCGACTATCTGATGCCCGCCGAACGGTTCGCCCTCCTGCCGATACCGGCCACCGACAAAAGCGCGGCCGCATGGCATGCTCTGACGATATTGCAGGACCTGACCCGCGCCCATCTGCGCGACAGGGATACGGCGGCGCTCATTGACATCGAGCTCAAGCGGCTCGCCTTTGTCCGCGGCATCGCGGTATTCGACAAGGTCGACGATCTTTATGAAAAGACGCTGATGCTCATGGAACAGCAGTACGGGTCGCAGCAGGCGGCGGCGAACATCGGCTACGAACTGGCGCGGCTGTGGCGCGAGCTGGGGAACAAATGGCGCGAAGGGATGCCGGAGAGCGGCAAGAGGGGGCTTGCGCAGGCGCTCGAGAAGTGCGGCGTGGTATCACTCAAATGGCCCGACAGCGAGGGGGACAAACTTTGCAAAGCGCTTTCCTCTGAAATGACCCGCAAGTTCATACAGGTGCAGTCCGAACCGGCGGTCGCCCCCGATCAGCCGTCGCTCGCGTTCCTCAAATACCGTAATGTCAAGACGCTCTATTTCCGTACCGTGAAACTGACCGCCGCGCGGGCCGATGAACTGACGGCGCGCTACCATTACGGCGGCGAGAGTACCGAGAAGACGGCGAAGGAACTGGCGCTGCTGTCGCCGCGCCACGAATGGCAGGTGCCGCTCCCCGACGACGGCGATCTGCGCGAACATCGGGTCGAGGTGCCGGTCCCGCCGCTCGAACGGGGCGATTTCGCGCTCCTGTGCGGCACCGATCCGCAGTTCTCCTTCGAGAAGAATTCCCTCAACTGGGTCATCCTCCGTTCTTCGCGCATCGCCTTCCAACACCAAGTGAACGCCCTGCAGATAGAATTTTTCGTCGCCGACCGGTCGACCGGCCGCCCTATTCAGCAGGCGAAAGTCGAGGTGTATGAAACGACCTACGATTATTCCAGTTCCCGCTACAAGGAACGGCTCGTTGCGAGCGGTATGACCGATAAGGACGGCATCATGCACACCGGAATGCCGCAGGGGCGGTACTACAACCACGGTCTAACGGCGCTCGTCACGCAGGGGGGCGACCGCCTGAAAAGCGCCTTCTGGAGCTATCCGTACCGCAACGACCGCCATGCCGTCACCCGGACCTATTTCTTCACCGACCGCGCCATCTACCGGCCGGGGCAGACGATCTACTTCAAAGGGATAACCATTCAGCACGATGCGGCGGGGATGCCGACGCTCGTCAAAGGGCGCGGCGATACGGTCGAATTCTATGACGCGAACCACCAGAAAGTGGGGAGCCTGAACCTGACGACCAACGACTACGGCAGTTTCCACGGCAGTTTCACCGCGCCCAGCGGTGCGCTCAACGGCCGGATGATGATCCGCAGCAAGAACGGCAATCACACCGTTTCGGTCGAGGAGTACAAGCGGCCGCTGTTCGAGACGGGACTCGACGCCCCCAAGGGGAGTTACCGGCTCGGCGACGAGGTGACGGTCGAAGGTTTCGCGAAGTCTTACGCCGGATCTCCGCTCACCGACGCCAAGGTACAGTGGTATGTCGAGCGCGAGGTGCGATTCCCGTACTACTTCGGCTGGTGGGGCCGCAGCTGGTTCTACGACCTGTGGAACGGCAAAAAGGCGATGATCGGCAAAGGGGAGACGGTGAGCGGTCCCGACGGCCGCTTCTCGATCCGTTTCACCGCACGGCCCGACAAGCAGATACCCAAGGAGGAGCAGCCCTATTTCTCCTACCGTATCCACGCCGAGGTGACCGACATCAACGGCGAGACCCATCCGGCCGAGCGGTTCGTGCAGGCGGCCTACAGCGCGCTCAATCTTTCTATCGGCGGCGCGCAACAGGGGTTCAGCGGTACGCCGTTCGAACTGGAACTGGCCACCACCAACATGAGCGGTGAGCTGGAGCCGGCGAAAGGAACGGTGACCATTGCGCGGCTGAAGGATGCCGAACGGCTTCTGCGCAAACGGCTCTTCTACGAACGGCCCGACCGCTACTTGCTCGACAAGGCGGCCTTCATCAAGCAGTTCCCGCATGACCCCTACGGCGATGAAGATACGGCGGAGCGGCAGAAAGATAAGGAATATCTGCGCCAGCCGTTCGATACCGCCGCCGCGAAAAAGATGACGGTAGAGCCCAAGGATTGGCCCGCGGGCGATTACCTCATCGAGGCGACCGCGCAGGACAAGTTCGGCCAGCCGGTCGTGACGCGCCGCATCATCCCGGTGCGGGCCGTTGCCGACGCTCCCTTCACGCGGCCGCTCTACGAGAATATCTTCGTCGCGAAAGATATGTATGAACCGGGCGAGACGGCGGAACTGGTGCTTGCTACCGGCGCCGACGCGGTGACGGTGGTGCTCGACATCCTGCGGGACGAGAAAGAGGAGCGGAGCATCGTCACGCTCGACCGCTCGCAGAAGGTGATCCGTATCCCGGTGACCGAAGCGGACCGCGGCAACATCGCCTTCCGGTGGCTCTATCTCAAGCACGGCCGCAGTTATATGGGAATGCGGACCATCACCGTGCCGTGGAGCAATAAGCAGCTCAAGTATGAATTCCTCTCGTTCCGCAGTACCCTGCAACCGGGCGAGAAGGAGCAGTGGCGCATCAAGATAAGCGGTCCGAAAGGGGAGGCGGTGGCGGCCGAACTGGCGGCGACGCTTTACGACGGATCGCTCGATGCCTTCCTGCCGCACAGTTGGTACTTCAGCCTTTTCCCGAACCATTATTATCGTTATCAGTGGCTCACCAACGAGGGTCAGCAGATCCGGTACGCGACGCCGATCGAACGCGACTGGAACACCTATGTCCCGTGGCCGTCGCTGACCAGCGACGAACTCAACTACTTCGGTATGTACCTCGGCGGCGGCTACCGCTACAAGAATGCCGGGTACTACAACCGCGGCGTTGGCGGCGCGGCGCGGATGGCGTTGGCCGAAACGGCGGCCGACGAGGCGGAGGAGACCGTCACCGCGACACCGGCGGCGCCGATGGCGAAACCGACCGCGGTAAAGGCCGACAAGAAAATGCTCAGCAGGAACGCGGGCGACGGCGATACCCGCTACGAATTCGATGATGCGAACATCGCCGGCGAACTGGCGGCGCCTTCCGCGCCGCCGGTCCAGATACGGAAGAACCTGCAGGAGACCGCCTTCTTCTATCCGCAGTTGATGACCGACGAGAAGGGGGAACTGACCGTCTCCTTCACCGTTCCCGAGGCGCTGACGACTTGGAAAATGCTCGGGCTCGCCTACACCAAAGAGCTCGCCTCGACGATACTCAGGAACGAACTCAAGACGCAGAAGGAGATCATGGTCGCCCCCAATGTGCCGCGCTTCCTGCGCGAAGGGGATCGTCTTGTCCTGTCGGCGAAGATCAGCAACATGACCGACGCGGTGCGTGATGGCATGGCCGAACTGAAGTTGATGGATGCCCGGACGATGAATGATATCACCGCCGATTTCGCCATTCCCCAGAAAGAGGCGTCGTTCAGCGCCCCCGCCAAGGGGAACGCGGCGGTGCAGTGGCAGATAACGGTGCCCAAACGGACCGACCCGGTCGTCTGGCGCATCGTGGCCAAGGCCGGGGATAAGGGCGACGGCGAGGAGAACACCCTGCCGGTCCTCTCCAACCGGATGCTCGTCACCGAGACCCTGCCGCTTCCCATCAATGGCAAGGAGACGAAGAACTTCACCCTGCAAAAACTGAAAGAGAACACCTCCCAGAGCCTCTCCAACCACCGCCTCACGCTTGAATTCACCTCGAACCCGGCGTGGTATGCGGTGCAGGCGTTGCCGTACCTCATCGAGTATCCCTACGAGTGCGCCGAGCAGGTCTTTTCGCGCTACTATGCCAACAGCCTCGCGTCGCACATCGTGAATAAGAACGAGAAGATCGCGAAGGTTTTCGCCCAGTGGAAGGGGACCGCCGCGCTTGACTCCAACCTGATGAAGAACGAGGAACTCAAGTCGGCGCTCCTGCAGGAGACGCCGTGGGTGCTCGACGGACAGAACGAATCGGCCGCCAAACGGCGGGTGGCGCTGTTGTTCGACCTCAACCGGATGGGCAATGAACTCAAGAGCGCCTTCAACAAACTGCGGCAACTGCAGGTATCGAGCGGCGGCTGGCCGTGGTTCCCGGGACTGCCCGAGGACCCCTATATCACTCAGCATATCACCGCGGGACTCGGCAAACTCAAGAAACTGGGCGTCGCGACCGGTCCCGACATCGAACGGATGACCCGCGCGGCGGTCGGCTATCTCGACCGGCAGATGCAGCGCGAATACGAGGAACTCCTGCGCGCCAAGGTCGACATGCAGAAACAGCACATCTCCTATATGGAACGGCACTATCTCTACACTCGCAGTTTCTTCGTCGAGGTGCCGGTGGCCGAGAGGCATCAGGTCGCGTTCAATTATTGGAAAGGTCAGGCGGCGACCTACTGGGTCGATGAGACCCCCTACATGACGGGGCTTACCGCGACGGCGCTGTTCCGTTTCGGCGACACGGCGACCCCGGCGAAGATGGTCGCGTCGCTCAAGGAGCGGGCGATCTATTCCGACGAACTCGGGATGTACTGGAAGGAGAACATGGGGGGCTACTACTGGTTCCAGTTCCCCATCGAGACGCAGGCGGCGCTCATCGAGGCGTTCGAAGAGGTGGCAAAGGATCGCGCCTCGGCCGATAAGATGAAGACTTGGCTCATCAAGATGAAGCAGGTGCAGAACTGGCGTACCACCAAGGCGACCGCCGACGCGGTCTATGCGCTGCTGTACGGCGGCGGCGACTGGCTTGCCGGAACGAAACTCGCCACCGTCACGGTCGGCGGGAAAAAGGCGGGACCGGCCGAAGGGGAACCGACGCCCGAGGCGGGGACCGGCTATTTCAAGACCTCGTGGCCCGGCGCGCAGGTGACCCCGGCGATGGCGCAGGTGACGGTCCAGAACCCCAATCCGGGACCGGCGTGGGGCGCCCTCTACTGGCAGTATTTCGAGGAACTCGATAAGATAACCGCGGCGCAAAGCCCGCTCTCAATTGAGCGGCAGATACTGCGCGAAAAACGGACCGACAGCGGCGCGGTGTTGGAACCGATCACCGGTGAGACACCGCTCAAAGTGGGCGACAAGTTAGCGGTGCGGCTCGTCCTGCGGGTCGACCGCGATATGGAATACCTGCACCTCAAGGATGCGCGTCCGGCGGGGACCGAGCCGGTCGATGTGCTGTCGGGACACGACTACCGCGACGGCCTCTGGTTCTACCGCGTCACCAAGGATGTATCGACCAACTTCTTCATTCACCGCGCGGTGAAGGGGACCTATGTGCTGGAATATCGTCTCACGGTGACGCTCGCCGGGAACTATTCGGCCGGCATCGCGACGGCCCAGTGCATGTACGCCCCCGAATTCGCCGCCCACAGCGCCGGACTCAGACTCACCACGCAGTAGCTTCCGGCCTGCTGAAGACCACTTGACATCAAACCGGTCGGTCGGTACAATGCCGAAGCATAGTTGATGGGAGGAAGGGACGATGCCCGAGATCAGCAGATTCCTTGGAATGGTTATCTTCATGAACTTCAATGATCACAACCCGCCGCACTTTCATGTGATGTATGGCGACTATCATGTCACCGTCGAAATACAGACGGGAGTCGTCGAGGGGAAATTTCCCAAACGGGCGCTTGCGTTGATACTGGAGTGGTATGAGCAGCATAGAGAGGAACTGCTGGATAACTGGAACGCCATCAAGAGTGACGGTACTTTTAGAAAAATACAGCCGTTGGAGTGAGCGATGTTGTTAAAGATAACCAAGGCTGAGTATGTCGGTGACTATCGCCTGAAGGTCACTTTCAACACTGGCGAGATACGGGTGGTCGACATGGAGTCCACCGTGATGAACGACCAACGCGCCATTTTCCAATCACTTCGCGACAAGGCATTCTTCAAACGATTCACGGTCGATTTCAATACGGTGGTGTGGGAGAACCAGTTGGATATCGCTCCCGAGTACCTTTATGAAAAAGGCGTCGCGGTCAACAAGGCCGCGTGAATCGGATCCGTTCCCCTCATTTTGCATTTTGCGTTTCTCTTTGCTACAATGTCCCGGCTCTTAACGAGGTGACCCGATGGATCAGAAAGAACGGCTGATTGAGACCTTCGCGACCTTCCCGCACGAACTGATGGATGTCGTCCTTTCCAACAAGTCCTTCATCGACATCAACGGACTCTCCATCGAGTCGTACGAGGAGGCGCACCTCTACCTCAAGAACTACGGCTACGATCTCGATAACGCCGTTCATGCCGAACAGGTCCGCTCGATCCTGAGCGAGGCGAAGTCGTTCATCCAGACCTATCTGCTCGAAGACCCCGAGGGGCAGACCCCGACGCTCGCCATCCCGCCCAATGTCCTGTGGGAGGACGATCCGCGCAACTTCCTGGTGCTCGCCTCCGAGAAGACCCGTTCCATCACCCAGCGCTGGGCCTGTGCCGTTCTGCGGGTCGCCCACACCATCACCCATGTCGAGAACGACCTGTCGAAATACTTCTTTCAGGGGATCAAGAAGCAGATCTTCGCCCGCTTCATGACCCACCTCAATGTCAACAACAAGGGTGAGTATTTCATCGGCCGCGGTCGTAGCCAGATACGGCTGAAACTCTTCGAGATGAAGAGCGAGAAGACGAAGGAAAGCCTCATCATGAAACTCCTCCATAAGAAGGAGAATGTGACGGCCGATGTGTTCGACCGGGTCGGGGTGCGCATCGTGACCAACGATAAACTCGATGTGCTGCTCGTGCTCAAGTACCTCGCCGAGAACCATGTGGTGTCGTTCGCCAACATCAAGCCGTCGCGGACCCGCAACAACCTCATCGACCTCGAGAAGTTCCTCGACGGCCTTGTCCGCTTCAAGGACGAGGACCTCACCGGTTGGTCCGAAGAGCAGGTGCGCGAATACTTCAAACCGTTCCTCGCCTTCGACAAGGACAAGGCGGCCGAGCAGGAGGAACAGATCCGCGAGAACAATCCCTACTCCTCGACGCAGTACACCTCCATCCAGCTCACGGCGCGCCAGCTCATCACGATACAGGACCCCTTCAGCATCAACCTCGCCTACAAATTCTTCTTCCCCTTCGAGATACAGATACTCGACCACGAATCGTTCGTCGAGAGCCGGACCGGCCGCGCGAGCCACGACGAATACAAGAAGAGTCAGATCATATCGGTGCGTCAGCGGGTGCTCGAGAATGTGCTCCGCTACCACGCCCGCAAAAAATGGCAGGAAGTGCGGAACTAGCAGGGAGGGACCGATGGGAAAAGTGCTGACCGGCAAAAAGATACTCATGATCGTCGCGCCCGAACGGTTCCGCGACGAAGAATACGCCGTGCCGCACGCCCATTTCACGGGACGCGGGGCGCAGGTGACCGTCGCGAGCCTGAAAAAAGGGACCGCCACCGGCATGTTCGGGGCGAAGGCCGAGGCGACCGTGACGCTCGCCGAGGTGAGAACGGCCGACTACGATGCGGTGGTGTTCGTAGGCGGGGCGGGCGTGCCGACCGTCCGCGCCGAGCCGCGAGCCGTCGAGATAGCGAAAGAGGCGCAGGGGCACCCGGTGCTCGCCGCCATCTGCTGGGCGCCGACGATACTCGCCAAGGCGGGGGTGCTCTCCGGGAAGAAGGCGACCGTCTGGAAAGGGGACGACGCCGAATACGGCATGACCACCGATGCAATGCTCGAGAGGAGCGGCGCGGATTTCACCGGCGCGGAGGTGACGGTCGACGGCAACATCGTCACCGGTAACGGGCCGGCTGCCGCGCAGAAGTTCGCCGAAGCGGTGGAAAAGAAACTCGCGGGAGCCGCCAAATAATTCTTTACACGGGCGAAATATCCGCTATAGTAAGGCGAAGTTGTATCTCTTTGACAGTAGGAACTATTTGAATATCGTAGGCTTTTTGCGGAGGAAGGTATGAAGAAGGTCGCGCTTTTTATCGTTGCGGCGGCGCTCGCGCTCACGGCGATGGTCTCCTGCAAGTTCGAGAAACCCATCGAGGAACGGCTCAACACCTACATCCAGAGCTACCTCTACGCCGTTCGTGACGGCAAGGCTGAAGAGGTCTACAACACGATGCTGTCGGCCAAGATGAAAGAGGTCTTCACGCCGGAGGACTGGAACGAGTATGTCTCCCGCGTTTACAAAGGGAAGATCGGCGCCGAACTCCGTACCGCCTACGCCACCATCGTCAAGGAGAAATCGACCGGCGACTTCATCGAGGCGACCGGCCGTACCTCCAACATGGGCCGCATGGGCACCGTCATGAATCAGGACGAATCGCTCATTTTCCAGGTCCACGTCGTCAACGAGGGCGGTCAGTTCAAGATCGAACAGTCCGAAGATATGATGGCCCTGCAGGAAGATAAGGACGCCCAGAAGCGGCTCGACGAACTGCTGGAGAACTATCAGGGGCTGGTGAAACTCGAGGATGTCGCGGTGGTGCCGATGCAGCAGCGTATCGGCTGGGCGATGGTCTCCGGCGTCATTCTCAACGCGAGCGCCGACCTTGATATGGTCCGCGTCGGGGTGAAGGTCCGCCTCAAGGATTCGGCGGGCGATGTGATCTACGTGCAGAAATTCTTCCCGGTGCTCGATGTCCGCTACGAGGGGCTCCGCACCAGCGTTCTGCCCGGCGATTCCAAATTCTTCCAGACGCCGATAAAGGATATCCCGGTCGATTGGGACAAGAGCCAGCCGCCCGACTTCCAGTTCTATCTGATCGACGGCAATATCATCTCGGAAGAGGATCTCAAAAAAGAGGTCGTCGACCGCGACAAGATGCGCAAACTGGTCGAGGAGACGCGCAAAGGCGATGAAGAGGCGCGCCGCCAGATGAACGAGCAGTGGGACAAGGAGAAACGGCTCAAGGCGAAGATCAAGGCGATGCAGGATCGCCGCGCCCAGCAGCCCGCCGAAGAAAAGAAGTAGTTTGCCGGTCGTCTGATATGCCCAGCAATAACATAGTATTATCTGGTCATCAAGACGATTAAGTTGACAGGGGTTTCGCTTTGTGGTACAAAACCGCCGCTTTAACGGTTCTTTTATTTTTGAGTGCTGAGGTATTCGCCAACCGCGATATCTACATCGTCTGGCTGCCCGGGAACGCCGTCAAGAAAGCCGAGAAGGTATACACCATACCGCTCGATTTCGACGGCGCGGTAAAAAAGGTGCGCCAACGGATAGAGCAGGACCCGATGGTCCGGTCCGACATCCTCCTCAACGAGAGCGGGTTCAGGATCTACGCCTTCTACAACCTGCGTGAATCGAGCGGCTGGCGGAAACTGTTCCTTATAGAAGAAGACGGCAAAGTGACCGCCCGGTTCTTCTAGAAGGTCCGGGATCATCTAATGGCAGGATTACGGATTCTGACTCCGTCAGTCTAGGTTCGACTCCTAGTCCCGGATCCATTTTTCCCATATGAGGCGACCCCTTCGTCTAGTGGTCAGGACGCTGGCCTCTCACGTCGGTAACGGGGGTTCGAATCCCCCAGGGGTCGCCATTCTTTTTCACGAAATCTTTTCAGAACCACTTTTCGTAGGTGATGCCGCCTATGGTGGCGCTTCCTTTGGCGAAGTGGATGTTCATCGTGTCGGCGAGGAGGGTGTCGGCGGCGGCGGGGGTGACGATGACCTTTTCGCGGTTGGTCTCGGCGACGAGCCACTTGCCGTCCCAGCGGATCTGGAATTCGGGGAAGCGGATCCTCTCGGCCATCCCCTTGGGCATCGATTTCGGGCGGTAGCCGCCGATGAAGGCGGCCACCCCGGCGGGATAGTTCGTCTCGGGGGGGCGCCGGAATACCATGATCGGGAAGCCGTACTCCTCGAGTTGTACCGACAGTACCGCCGCGACCGAGCCGTCGGGCTGTTCCCGGAGTTCGATGTAGTATTCCTTCATCCAGAAGAAGAGTTGTTTGACGAGCCGGAACCGGTTCTTCGATACCGGCGCCAGCGTCATCTCCTGATTTCCCATCGTCACCAACGGTGTGTCTCCCGCCATCGTCACATCGACCGCGAAGCCGTTGCCGACATAACGGCCGGCGCAGTTGCGCAACCGTTCGATGTCGCTTTTCTCCATCGGGCGGGTCTCCGGCAGGGCTGAGGGTTTCATGCCGTGCAGGAGACCGAGAAGGGTGACGGCGCGGCTGGCGGTCTTGGGGGCGCCGAGGATGAACGAATCGGTATTGCCCAGCGCGATGAACCCGGTCTTGCGGTCGGGAAGGGCCGCGATGACGGTGACGAAGCCGTCCATGCTGCCGATGGCGGCGATGTTCTTTTCGGCGATGGGGAAGTAGTCGGCGTAGTAGCCCAGCGCGCTTTTGAAGGCAAGGTCGTCGGGGTTGCCGGGGTACTGGTTGGAGAAGAGCTGTTTGAGCGATGCGTCGTTGAGGATGCGCCCGCTCCCGGTCCAGCCGCCGTTGAAGAGCGCCTGCATGAAGCGCGACAGATCGTAGACGGTCGATATGCCGCCGGCGGTGGCGCGCGACCGGCACGAGGGATTCTCGAACCGCTTGACCTTCTTGTCGCGCAGAATGAAACCCTTCCCGGCGGTCGGGTCGGCGCAGTTCTTTCCCGCGAGCCGGCTGTCGTTCATACCGAGCGGCAGGAAAAGGTTGTTCTCGAACAGGGAGTCGAGACTTTTTCCGCTCACCCGTTCGATGAGGTGGCCGATGACCTCATAGTCGAGCATGCTGCGGAGGTAACGCGTCCCCGGCTTGGCGATGGGGTGTTCGTTCTTCAGGTATTCGAACAGCGGCGCACGGTCGTCGTTCTCGCGGTACCATTCGATGGGAAGCCCCGAGTGGTTCGAGAGGAGATGTCGCACCGTGATCCCTTTCTCGGCGCCGCCGCGCAATTTGAATTCGGGCAGATATTTCTTCACCGGATCGTCGAGTTTCACCTTGCCGCGTTCCGCCAGTTGCAGGACGATGGTGGCGGTCCACAGCATCGTCAGTCCGCCGATGCGGTAGGGGGTGTTCAGCGCCGCCGGCTTATTGTGCGCCGCGTCATCGTAGCCGAAGGCTTTCTGCCAGAGTATGCTGTTGTTGTCGAAGACCGCCGCGACCGCGCCGTGGACATCGTAGGCATTCATTTCCTTGCGTATCGTGGCGTCTATTTCGGCGAAGGCTTTCTGTTTCTGCGCGTCGGACGGAGCGGGCGAGAGCGTTGCCGTCAGGAGGACCGGCAGAAGAAGAAAAAGAAAAGGGCGTATCTTCATCAGGGGGCCGTTATCGTGACATCGTCGAGATAGACGAAGCCGCCGGTGTAAGTGGAGGTGGTGCCACGATAAAGACGGAAAGAGATACGCAAGTAGGCGGCCGAAGCGGGAGCCGGACATGCCAACGAATAGGTTTGCCAGTTTGCTTGGTCGCTGGTATAGGAGTTTTCCAAGGTTTGCGAAAGGTACACTTTGCTTGCGTCATAATAATTGCAGAAGAATCGAGCTTTCGTGTCGGCATGGTCGTCATAAAAGAACGCGGTGACCGCGTATGTTGTGCCGGCAGAGACGGCAATATAATCGGTCATGAAATCGGTGGCTGCATTGTCATCCGCATTCCGCGTCAGTTTGACCGAGGCGCTTCCGCCGTGAACGGTCGTCGTTTCCTTCGCGACGCCGACGCCGCTGTCGGCGGTCCATGAATCGGGCGTTGTGCCGTCGGTCCACTGTTCGAAGTCGCCGTTCTGGACCGTCAGGCCGGAGCCTTCGCAGTAGTGAGTGGTCAGGTTACAGGTCGGCGTCGGTTCGGCGCAGTCGCCGTCGCCGGTACAGCGGCCCGCCGTGAGCACGCAGGTATCGACGGCGCATTCCTCCCACTCCTCGCAGGTACCGCTGCCGCAGAGAACCGCCGTTTCAACCATGTCGTCCGCATCGCGCGGTTCCAGTTTCGAATCGTCATAGGTGAAATGGAGGATGCCGGTGATCGAATCGTAGTCGTCGCCGACCGTCGGCATCGTGTAGGTATACAGTTGGTCGTCGATCCGCAGGCCGCCCGTCACGGCAAATTCGCCGAAGCCGAGCGAGATATCGGTGACCGTGACATTCTCGACCGTCACGAGGACCGCGTTGTAATCATCGGCGTACTGGTCTCCCGTCGCGATGTCGGCCGGATCGGTCACGATCACGGGGGTCGGCAGATCGTTGCCCGAACTGAGCACCGTTATCGCGGAGACATCGGTGAGTTCGAGCAGGCCGTAATAGAGGGTAAGGGTGGCGGAGATCTCGACGATGTCGCCTACCGCCGGCGCGGCGGAGTAACTGTAGACATAGATGCCGCTGAACGAGTAGCCGAGCATGATATCCTGATCCTCTTCCGGTATCTGCAGGAAAAAGTTGGTGCCGTCCAGCGCGGTCACCACGCCGGTGGTCTCGACCGGGTTGCCCGGAAGGATGGTGCCGTCCTTGAGGTCGTAGATAGGGATGATGCCGCACGAGCCGAACATCGGGTTGGGGGTCGCCGGGCAGAAGTCGCAGACATTACCGGAACCATCGAGATCGCCGTCCTGCTGATCGGGATTGGCGTCATAGGGGCAGTTGTCCGACGCGTTCGGGATACCGTCGCCATCCTTGTCGTTCGGGTCGACCGTCGGGTCGTTGCCTAGCGGCGTCGGATCGCAGAGGTCGCCCTCTCCGTCGGTGTCGGCGTCGGCCTGTATGCCGCCGTCGACCGGCCGTATCGGGTTGAAGAGGGTCGGGCAGTTGTCGGAGCCGTTGAGGATGCCGTCGCCGTCGAGATCGTCGCCGGTCGGTCCGGCGTAGGGACGGGTATCGTCGCTCGAGGTCCGCAGCGGCGTGCAGGTCGGTTCGTCGACCGGTTCGTCGCAGAAGAAGAGGGCGTACGCGGTGCTGTTGGCCGCGGCGAGTTCCGCGAGGGTCTTTCCCGTTTCGCGTTGGATGCAGGCCGTTTTCCCGATAGCGCAGATGGTGAGTTCCTCGCAGCCGGTCTGACCGCCGGGCACCGCCGCCATCAGAGCGGTGTCGCCGTAGAGCGGCTCTCCGCCGCGCAGGACGAGCGCGACGCCGTCGACATTCGCGTCGATGATCGCTTGATAGGGATCGTCGACGTAGCCGGCGCCGTTGAAGATCGCGATGTCGGCCACCTTGCCCACCTGCAGAGAGCCGGTCAGCTCGGCGACCCGGAACAGCGTCGCGTTGTTTATCGTAGCCATTTGCCAGAGGGCGCGGGAATCGAAATAGTGGTCGAGATGAGCGCCGTTGTAGTGGTCGGCGCACTTGAGTTCGCGCAGCATGTTCATCGAGCCGGAAGCGCTCCAGTCGGTCCCCATGCCGATCAGCACGCCGAGCCGGTCGAACAGCGTCACCGGCGCGGTATTGCCGTAAAGCGATATGTTTGAACGCGGCGACCAGACCAGCGCGGTTCCCTCCTGCGCGAGTAGCTGCGCGTCGGCCGCCTTGAGCCCGACGAGGTGGACAAAGGCGCTGTTCGCCGCGGTGAGGTCCACGCCGCCGTTCGCGGCGCTCGAAAGACAGAGGAATTCGTTGCGCGCCTCGGCGTCGATCCCCTCGGAGACGTGGGGGAAGTAGCAGTCGCTGTTCAGGACCGAGGGGTAGTCGATGCCCGGATAGGCGCAACCGCTCGCCAGCAGGGTGCCGTCCGAATCGCCGAGCGGGAAGGTATTGTAATCGACCTCGGCAAAGGCGAGTCCCTCGATATCGGCGGCGCGGTCGATGTTGCGCAACAGGCCGGGCACCGAACCTGAACCGGCCATTACGGTGGTCCCCGCCATGACATTGCGCATCTCGCCCCACCACATCTGTTCGTTGC
Organism: uncultured bacterium; assembly: GCA_937871295.1. Lineage (GTDB taxonomy): Bacteria > UBP6 > UBA1177 > UBA1177 > JAKLFG01 > CALMRE01. Next base: position 15,360 of record CALMRE010000115.1, read on the forward strand.
TCGCGCCGCCCGGCACCGTCAACTTGGTATGTTCCCGTATCCCGATGCGCCAATCGTGCCGATGATCGAACCGTTCGGTCCCCCACAGGCCGGGCTTGTTCTGGGTATAGGTCAAGTGGTCGTGGGCATTGATGAGGGCGGGGGAGATGACCCCTTCGGCGCATTCGACGATGGTCGCGGCGGCATATCCGGGCTCGGCCGAACAGTCGCAGCCGACGCAGAGGATGTCGCCCGACCCGCCGACGAGCACCTCGCCGCCGCGGTATATCCGGTCGTGGCCGAGTATGACGCCGCGCAGGAGCAGATCGTCCGAACCGCCCGTGCCGGTGCAGAGTCCGTCGGCGGGCGGCGCGATCTCGGCGCAGAGCGTCTCGGCATAAACACCGTCATCGTCGGGCAGAAGTCCGTCTTCATCAGCCGTCGTGTCCACATCGTCCATGTCGTCCACTGCGTCCACATCAGCCATGCTGTCGCTATCGACCGTGTCCACATCGACCGTCGTATCGGCATCGGCGATCACATCCACATCGGTCGCCGTCGCGACGACCATATCGTCCAGTGAGCGCGGCTCCAGTTTCGCGTTATCGAACGAAAAATGCATAATGCCGGTGATCGATTCGTAGTTCGTTCCGACCGTCGGCAGGGTGTAGTAATAGAGTGTGTCGTCGATCCGCAGGTCGTCGGTGACGCTGAATTCGCCGAAGCCGAAGGTGGTCGTATCGAGCACCGTGACCTCTTCGACCGTCACCAGCACGCCGTTGTAACTCTTCTCCATCGCGCCGCCGGTGGCGACCGCGTCGGGCAGAACGGTGACCGGTGTCGGGACGAGTCCCGGCGCCAGCGGGGTGATGGCGGTGATCGTCGCGAGTTGCAGCGCGTTGTAGTAATTCTGCACCGTTCCCGCGACGCTGACGAAGTCGCCGACCGCCGGGATGGTGAGCCCCGAGGTGTTGGTGGTGTAGACATAGATGCCGCTGTAGGTGTAGCCGAGTATCGCGTCGTGCTCCGCCTCGGGGACCTGCACGAAGAACGAGTAGGTCGTCGCGCCGGTCACGATCCCTTCGATGACCGTGGCGGTGCCGGGCGTTATCTCGCCCAGTTTTATCTTGTAGATGGTCGCCTTGTCGGTCGAGTCGGTGTCGACATCGACGTCGGGCAGAAGGCCGTCCACATCAGTCACGGTGTCCACATCGTCCATTTCGTCCACCGTGATGTCGGACCCGTCTGACAGGTCTGACAGGTCCGACTGATCATCGTCGGTGACCACAGCGTCCACATCAGTCAGGGTGTCCACGTCAGTCGGATCTTCCTCAGTCGCGGTTTCCAGTTCTGTCTCGGTGTCCTCGTCAGTCGCGGTGTCCACTTCGTCCACATCAGTCACGCTGTCGTCACCGACCGTATCCACCTCAGCCGCATCGTCCTTTATGTCTTCCCCGTCCTTTAGGTCCTTTTCGTCACTTATGTCCTTTTCTCCCTCTTCCCCCTCTTCATCCACCCATGCGATGATATCGTCATCGACCGCGGCGGTATCGATATCCTTTCTGATGACCTTGACGCCGCTGTTCTCGCACCCGATGGTGAGCAGCAACGCCGCCGCCGAACCGATGATAACGAAAAGACGCATGATACCCTCCGGTAAAGAACGGGCGATTATACCGATTTATTTGGAGAGACGCAACCTAATATTCGAAAAGCTGAAGATCTTCGCCGGTCAGCATGAACACCTTGAGATCAAGACGCTTTTTCATCTTCGCGATATATTCCTTATCGCGCCAGCCGACCGACAGCGCGGTGGCGAGCGCATCGGCGGTCATGCAGTCGGGGGCGATGACGGTGACCGAGTGGGCCCCTTCGACCGGGTTGCCGGTCGCCGGGTCGATGATGTGCGAGAACTTTTTGCCGTTCTTCTCGAGATAGCGTTCGTAGTCGCCCGAGGTCGACATGCTGGTACAGCCGTCCATCGGCGTCTCGAAGGTCCTGATGAGTTCGTCCTTCTGGAGCGGATTGCGGATGCCGACGGTCCACGGTTTCCCGTATTTGCTGCCGCAGACCACCAGTTCGCCGGTATAGTTGATGAGGAAGTCCTTGCGTCCCGCCTTCTCCATGAGGCGGCGCGTCTCATCGGCGGCGTACCCGGCCGCTATCCCGCCGAAGTCGAGCTTTACCCCCTCTTTCTTGAAGGCGACGGTATTTTTCGCGCAGTCGATCACGAGGTTGTCGACGCCTACCAGCGGCAGATGCTTCCGCACCTCGTCGGGGTTCGGCACCTCGTTGCGGTGAAGATCCCACAGGAAGCCCTCGCTTTTGTAGGTGATGTCGAATTTGCCGCCCGTCTCGCGGGTGAAGAAGGCCGCCGCGTCGAGCAGTTTGCAGTACCAGCCGGGGACCTCGATCGGCCCGATGTGGGCACCGGTGTTGAGTTTAGAGGTGATGCTTTTGTCGCTGTAGTAGTTGAGGTCGCGTGAAAAGGTGGTCACCTGTTTGACGATCTCCTTTTCGAGTCCGGCGTCCTGCGGCCCGGTGTAGGAGACGGTCAGGTCGCCGCCGAGCCCCTTGAACGAGAAGGTGTTGGGCGGTTTGGAGCAGGCGGCAACGGTGAAGAAGAGCAGAAGAGAAAGAAGAAAGATGCGTTTCATGTGCTTCACTCCACCACGAAGCGCGGGATGTGACTTCCGATGCGCGAGACCATCTCATAGTTGATGGTGCCGGCGAGTTCGGCGAGCGTTTCGGCCTTTATCTCCTGCGACCCCTGACGGCCGAGCAGGACCACCTCGTCCTCCAGTTTCACGCCGGGGATATCGGTGACATCGAGCACGGTGAGGTTCATCGCGATGCGGCCGCGTATCGGCGCGCGCTGGCCGCCGACGAGGGCGTAGCCGCTGTTCGAAAGTTTGCGGTCGTAGCCGTCGGAATAACCGATGGGAAGTATCGCGATGCGGGTCGGCCGGGTCGTCTGGTAGGAACACCCGTAGCCGATATATTCGCCGCTCTGGAGTGTCTTGAGTTGCGCGATGCGCGTTTTCCAACTCAGCACCGGATGGAGGATGTGGTCGGCGCCGTTCCCGTTGGCGGTGAGGTAGGAAAGGTAGGTCTCCTTCGAGGGCCACAGACCGTACTGGGCGATGCCGACGCGGACCATGTCGAAGTGCGTCTTGGGGAAGAGTATCGTCGCGGCCGACGAGGCGAGATGCCGTTCGAAAGCCGGTATCCCCGCCTTTTTCACCGCATCGCACAGTTCGTCGAACCGGGCGAGTTGGCGCATGGCGTAGGTATGATCGGTGGTGTCCTCGATGTTGGCGAAATGGCTGTAGACCGCCGCGAGTTCGAGGTGCGGCGAGCGTTTCAGCAAGGAGAGCACCGCCGCTATCTTCTCGGCCGCCACTCCCTGCCGGTTGGTGCCGGTCTCGACCTTGAGGTGGACCTTTATCGTTTTTCCGGCTGCGGCCGCCGCCGCTTCGAGCGCCGCGAGATGCTCCTCGTTGTAGGCGACGCACTCGACGCCCTGCGCCGGTACCTCGCCGCACCGCGCGATCGGCACCGGGCCGAGGAGCAGTATCGATTCAGTGAAACCGGCCTGCCGCAGGATCGCCGCCTCGTCGATGGTGTGGACGCAGAACTGCGTGACGCCGTTATCGCGGGCGAGTCCCGCCGTTTCGGTGATGCCGTGGCCGTAGCCGTTCGCCTTGATGACCACCGCGAGCCGTGAACGGTCGCCCAGAAGCCGCCGGAAGAAGGCGATGTTGGAGCGGTAGGCGGAGCGCGAAAGCTCCAGCCACTGATACTGTCCGGCGGTCGCGGTCATGGGTCCGATTCTCCTTCAAAAGCCTCGCCATTATATGCGTCCACCCCCCCAAGGCAAATTTATGGGGAATGAAACGGTCGCGCGCGCGGTTACTGGTCGGTAAAAAGTTGACTCTACGGGGGAAACTCACTATAGTGGCCCGTTTTTGCTTATGTGGAGGCTGTGATGAAAAAACTTATTATTTCCGCTGTTCTAGCCCTTTTCGTGATAGTTGCGGCTATCATGATCTACACCTATTCCCGCGACAAAGACGCCGATAAGGCGACATCCGCCGAAAGCGAGTGTGTAGATGACGGGCAGGGTTCCTGTAGCGATACCGCCAAAAAAATGAAAATGGAGAAGCGGCGCACGCTGAAGATGGATCCCCGCCGTTTCACCCTGAACCGCGACCTGCTCAACGGGACGGTCCGCAAGCAGTTGCAGGATGAGGGGAAACTGCCGCCCGACGACCCGAAGAAAGAGCAGGAGCAACAGCCGCAGCAGGCGCCGTCGCCGGAGACCAAGCCGCAGCCGGAGCCGTTGAAGGTGTCGCCCAATCTGCGGGTCAAGGTCCCGATGAAGATGCTGCGTCCCGCCGCCAATAACGATGCCGAGAAGGAAGTCACGCAATGAACGAACAGAAAACCGCTCCGGTACCCCCGCAGATCGACGAGAACGAGGTCATTCAGCGCAAGAAGGAAAAGATACAGGCGCTCCGCGATCTCGGGCGCAACCCCTACGACAACACCTTCCGCCCCGATACGCAGGTGGCCGCCTTCCGCGCCGCCTGTGACGGCATTCCCAAGGAAGAACTGGAGAAACCGGGTAAGCCGCAGAGGTTCGCGCTCGCCGGCCGCGTCATGGCGCTCCGGATGATGGGGAAACTCGCCTTCGGACACCTCAAGGACGAAACGGGCCGCCTGCAGGTGGTCTTCACCAAGGAATACCTCGGCGAGGGATTCGATTTCTTCAAGAAGTTCATCGACATCGGCGACATCGTCGGCGTGACGGGCGAAGCCTATGTCACCAAGACGGGCGAACTGTCGCTGCTGGTGCACGGCGTTCATCCGCTCACCAAGAATGTCCGGCCGCTTCCCGAGAAGTTCCACGGCCTGACCGATAAGGAGACCCGCTACCGTCAGCGGTACCTCGATCTGATCATGAACGACGAATCGCTCGAGGTCTTCCGGAAACGGGTGAAGATCGTCAACTTCGTCCGCGACTGGATGAACCGCGCCGACTTCCTCGAGGTCGAGACGCCGATGATGCATCCGCTTGTTTCGGGCGCCGCAGCGCGCCCCTTCGTCACCCACCACAACACGCTCGACATGCAACTCTACATGCGCATCGCCCCGGAATGCTATCTCAAGCGGCTGCTGGTCGGCGGGATGGGGAAGGTCTACGAGATCAACCGTAACTTCCGCAACGAGGGGATATCGATCAAGCACAACCCCGAGTTCACGATGATGGAGTTCTACTGGCCCTACGCCACCTACACCGATCTGATGTCGTTCACCGAAGAGATGATATCGTCGCTTGCCGTCGCGGTGACCGGCGGTACGAAAGTGACCTATCAGGGGCGCGAGATAGAGTTCGCCGCGCCGTGGAAGCGCCTGACCATCGAGGAGAGCCTCGTGGAGCACGGCGTCTGCACCGCCGAGGAGGCGAAGACGCGTGACGGCCTTATCGCGGCGGCCCTCCGTCACGGGATGGACAAGGATCACATCGGCACGATGAGTTACCATAAACTGCTCGTCGAGATCTTCGAGGAGAAGGTCGAGGAGCATCTGTGGCAGCCGACCTTCATTACCCGCTATCCCACCGAGGTGTCGCCCCTCGCCCGGCGCAACGACGCCGAACCCGACTACACCGACCGGTTCGAGTTCTTCATCGCCTGCCGCGAGATCGGCAACGCCTTCTCGGAACAGAACGATCCGCAGGCGCAGTACGAGGCCTTCGCCAAACAGGTCGAGGAGAAAAAGAAGGGGAACGCCGAGGCGGTCGACATGGACACCGACTACATCCGCGCACTCGAATACGGCATGCCGCCGGCGGGCGGCGAAGGGGTCGGCATCGACCGTCTGGTGATGCTGCTCACCGACGCCCCCTCCATCCGCGATGTCATACTTTTCCCGCTCCTGCGGTCGGAACAATAGATGCGTTTTGAGTTCTTCGTAGGGCTCCGGTATCTCTGGAACACCCGGCGCACCCGCTTTCTGTCGCTGATCACCCTCATTTCGGTGCTCGGCATCGCCATCGGGGTGGCGGCGCTGGTGACGGTCCAGTCGATCATGGACGGCCTGCAGAACCAGATGAAGCGCTCGATACTCGGGTCGAAGGCCCACGCGCTGGTGTCGACCGCCGAAGGGACCGTATCCGACTGGGCGCCGCTTGTCGAAAAACTGCGCGCCGTGCCGGGGGTGACCGGCGTCACGCCGATGGTCACCACCGAGGTCATCCTTTCGGCCCGCGAGGAGGTGCTCGGCGGCATCGCCAGCGGGGTGGATGTCGCGACGGTCGGTTCGGTCATACTCCTTCCCGATCAGATGAGAACGGAGAACAGCGACATCGCCTGTCTTGCCTCCCCGGCCAACTGTCCCGATCTGTTCAAACGCCGCGGAATGGACCCGCGCGTCGCTTTCGAGGAGGACCTCCTGCCCGACCGCGCCCGCGATCTGCCGCCGGTGGTCATCGGCAAGGAGATGGCCCGCTTCTTCAGCCTGCGTCCCGGCGATATCCTGACGGTCATCAGCCCGACCGGCGGCGGCATGGGGCCGACCGGCCCGCTCCCGCTGTCGAAGAACTTCCGCGTGGCGGGCACCTTCTTCACCGGGATGTACGAATACGACCTCAACTACGTCTATATGACCCTTACCGCCGCGCAGGCTTTCTTTTCGATGAACGGCGCGGTCAGCACGGTGGCCGTGAAGATCGCGGACCTCTACGACATAGACCGTCTTGGGGCGCGGATACGGGATGCCGCCGGTCCCGGCTACACAGTGAAGACCTGGAAGGAGATGAACAAGAATATCTTCAACGCGCTCAAGATGGAGAAGATCGTGATGTTCCTCATCCTCGGGTTCATAGTGCTCGTCGCGTCGTTCAACATCGTGGCGACCCTCCTGATGCTGGTGCTCGGCAAGACCCGCGAGATAGCGATACTCAAGACGATGGGGGCCGACAACCGCGCCATCATGACGCTGTTCGTCTTCGACGGCTTCGTGCTCGGCGTTGTCGGGACCCTGCTCGGCCTCGCGATAGGTTTCGGCGCCTGTGTCTGGCTCGACGGCATGAAACTCGGTTTCGCGCAGGATGTCTATTACCTGACCGATCTGCCCGTCGAGATGTCGGCGGGACTCTTCGGACTGGTCGCGCTCGCGGCGCTTCTGGTCTCTTTCGCGGCGACGCTCTATCCCAGCCGTTATGCCGCGCGGATCCGCCCGGCCGACGGTCTGCGGTACGAGTAGGAGGGCCGCGTGAAGTTCGAAACGCTCGTCGGCCTGCGCTACTTCAGGAACACCAAACGGTCGGGCGCCTTGTCGCTCATCACCCTGATATCGGTCGTCGGGATGATGCTCGGCGTCGCGGCGCTCATATCGGTCCTGTCGGTCATGGACGGCTTCCTCTCCGAAATGAAGACCAACATCCTCTCCTCGACGGCGCACGCCCATTTCCACAAACTGGTCGGCCGTTTCGAGGAGTACGAAAAGCTCGCGAAGGATATCCGGCAGGTGGAGGGGGTCGCCGGCGTCACGCCCTCGGCGATGAACGAGGTGATGATCTCGGCCAACGGCAAGATAACCGGCGCCATAGCCAACGGCATCGAAGTGGCCACCATCGGCGAGGTGATAGAACTGCCGCGCCAGATACTGCCCGGCAAGGGGAGTCTTGCGTGTCTCGAAGACCTGACCAAGTGCCCCGACTACGCCAAGGCGGCGGTCGAAGAGGATCTGCTCGCCGACGAGGGGGAGGCCCCGCAGAGGCTGCTTCCGCTCGCGATGGGCCGGGACATGGCGGAACATCTGCGCGTGGCGGCGGGCGACGTAGTGACGGTCATCAGTCCGCTCGGCGGCGGCATAGGGCCTACCGGGCCGGTGCCGGTCAGCCGCTCGTTCGTGGTGGTGGCGCTTTTCCACACCGGGATGTACGACTATGATTTCAAGTTCGTCTATCTTTCCCTGCCCGACGCGCAGGAATTCTTCTCGGCGAAAGGGATGGCGAGCTATCTCAACATAAAGGTGCGCGACATCTACCGGGTCAAGGAGGTGTCGAACCGCATCATGCACCTCGTCGGCGGGTTCCCCTACGGGATACAGGACTGGCAGGACATGAACAAGACCACCTTCAAGTTCCTCGAGATGCAGAAGATCGTCATGTTCATCATCCTCATCGTGATCATTCTGGTCGCCTCCTTCGGTATCATATCGACGCTGGTGATGCTGGTGATGGGAAAGGTGCAGGAGATAGCGATACTCAAGGCGATGGGGGCCGACGACCGGATGATACGGCGCATCTTCATGCTGGACGGCCTGCTGGTGGGCGCCGCCGGGACGATAGCGGGGGCGCTGCTGGCGGTCATGGTCTGCCTGACGCTCGAACAGATAGAATTCCCGCTGGCCAAGGATATCTATTTCTTCAACAAACTGCCGGTCGAGATGTCGCTCATGAGTTTCGGCATCGTGGCCGCGAGCGCGCTTTTGATAAGTTTCCTCGCGACGCTCTACCCGGCGTGGAAGGCGTCGCGGCTGTCGCCGTCGGAAGGTCTACGGTACGAATGAGGTCGTTATGATGCTTGCCCTGTCGCACATCGCAAAGAGTTACACCATCGAGGGGAGGACCATACCGGTCCTCCGGGACGTGAACCTCGAACTGCCTGCCGGGGCGCGGATGTCGCTCATCGGCAAGAGCGGCGCCGGGAAATCGACGCTCATCTCCCTCATCGCGACCATAGAGCGGCCCGATGCCGGTACCCTGCGCATCGGCGGCGAAGATACCGCCGCGATGAACGACCGGAAACTCAGCCGGTTCCGCAACGCGATGGTCGGTATCGTATTCCAGTTCCACCACCTTCTGCCCGAATTCACCGCGCTGGAGAATGTGGCGATGCCGCTCCTGATCGGCCGCCGCGTGAGTGAGGCGTTCTCCGAGGCGCGCGCCATGCTCGGCCGCGTCGGCCTCGCCGACCGGCTGGAGCACAAACCGGCCGAACTGTCGGGCGGTGAGCAGCAGCGGGTCTCCATCGCGCGGGCCCTCATCATGCGCCCGAAAGTGCTGTTGCTCGACGAACCGACCGGAAATCTTGACGAAGAGACCGGTCTCATTATCCTCGACCTCGTGCTGTCGCTTGCCGACGAGCATAAGCTCACGACGCTCTTCGTGACCCACAACAAGAGTTTCGCGCGCCGGATGGAACGAAACTATGAACTGAAGGACGGCATGCTATGGCCTCTGTGAGGATACTTCTCGCGCTCGTCGCCGTTCTGGCGGCGCTCCCCGTTTCGGCGGTCGAGATAAAACAGGTGGCCGCCGAAGGGTGCGCCCGCACCGAGTGCTCCCTGCTGACCAAGCCGTTCGAAGGGAAGAGCGCCCTGACCGAAGGGGAACTCGACGTCATCCTGCGCTCCTTCTACGCCTCGAAACTCTACCAGCACGTCGAGCTCCGCTACGACCTCGACACGAGCCTCCTGCGGGTGGTCGTGGTCGAACAGCCGGTCGTTTCGTCGGTCGTCATCCGCGGCTACGATAATGTGGATCTCGAGGATATCGAGAAGGTGATCGATCTCAAGAAGAACGAACTGGTGAGCCTCGACAAGATACGGCGCAACCTGCAGAAGATAGGCGATCTCTACAAGGAGAAAGGCTATCTCATGGTGCGCACGGCGCATGAACTGACCGTGAACGAAAAGAACAACGAGGCGGCGCTGGTCATCTCCATCATCGAAGGGGAACGGTCCCGCGTCCGCAAAATAACGGTATCGGGCAATGTCTTCCTTTCCGACGACTTCATCAAGGAGCGGCTCAACACGCAGGAGGAGGGGCTCTTCTCGTTCTTCAAGGACGAGGCCTACAAGAAGGAACTGCTCGAAGAGGATCAGGCCCGCATCATGTATCTCTACAACGAAGAGGGCTTCGTCAATGTCCGCGTCTCGCGCCCCATCGTCACCATATCGCCCGACCGGAAGGATGTCTACATCAATTTCATCGTGACCGAAGGTGAACGCTACAAGGTCAAAACGGTGACGGTGGCCGGCGACACGCTCGACAAAGGGGAGTACCCGGTCTACGAACCGCGGCTTACGAAAGAGAAATGGTACCGGCACACCGACCTCATCGCCGATCTCGACGCGCTCAAGACCTTTTACGGCGACGAGGGCTATCCCTTCGTCACCGTCATGCCGGAGCGCATCCCGAACGACAAGGACAAGACGCTCGAGGTGACCTACCATGTCCAGAAGGGGAAAAAATGCAAGGTCGAGCGGATAGAGATGACCGGTAACGACCGCTCCCGCGACAAGGTCATCCGGCGCGAGATGCGGCTCTACGAAGGCGAACTCTACACCTACTCGGGCCAGAAACACAGCGAGAACCTTATCCGGCGCACCGGTTTCTACGACGAGGTGACCATCACCCTCAAGGAAGGGAGCGACCCCGAACTGGTCAAGGTGATCGTCAAGGTCAAGGAGCGCAAGAGCGGCACCTTCAATGTCGGCGCCGGTTTCAGTTCGTTCGAAAGTTTCGTCTTCAACGCCCGCGTGGACCAGAACAACTTCCTCGGGTTCGGCCAGACCATCAGCCTCGTATCGCAGTTCTCGGCGATGCGGCAGGAGGTCAACCTGTCGCTGTTCGAACCCTACTTCTTCGACTACAATGTCTTCATGAGCACCAGTTTCTACTTCGTGAAGTTCGACTACTCGTCGCTTGACTCCTCCTACTACGCCGACTACGAGGACAACCGCCTCGGCTACAGCCTCATCTTCGGCTACCCGATCACCGACAGCCTGTCGGTCTCGGGCGGCTACCGCATCGACAAGGTGTGGCTCAAGGGGGGCGCCAAGGACCAGATGCAGTTCATGTTCCGCGATATGCTGACCAGTTCGGTCCTCGCCCGTCTCACGTGGGATTCGCGCAACGACCGCATGTTCCCCACCAAAGGCATCTACAGCAGTCTGGGCATCGAGATGTCGCCGCGCATCTTCGGTTCCGACGACGACATCCTGACGCTCGACTTCAACTTCCGCTGGTATCAGCGCCTCTTCTGGGAACTCATCTACAAGGTCAATATCACGGCGGGCTGGAAAAAGGATTTTTCGGGCAACCGGCTCCCGGTGTCGGAGCGGTACCGTCTCGGCGGCCTGTTCTCGGTACGCGGCTATCCCTACAACTCCATCGGCCCCGCCGAGGGTCTGCGCATCGTCGACGACCCGGGCGACCCCACCAGTTCGACCTATTCCTACACCATCGGCGGCGACAAACAGGTCATCATGAACAACGAACTGGAAGTGCCGATACTCAAGGAGATGCGGCTCAATCTGGTCGCCTTCCTCGATGTCGGGAACGCCTTCAACGAGGATGAGAACCTGTTCTACATCAACAACAAGGGTCACAACAAATACGGCCTGCCGCTCGCGATGTTCTGGAGCGCCGGGTTCGGGATACGGTGGGTGACGCCCATCGCGCCGCTGTCGTTCGAATGGGGCTTCCCCATCACGCCGCGGCCGGGCGACCCGGTCTACATGTTTGAATTCAACATTAAGAACTCGTTCTAGGGAGGTACCGATGAAACAGTTCATTATCGCCGCCATCCTGTTTTTGGCGGTCCCCGCCTTCGCCCTCAACGTCGCGTGCGTGGACATGAAGAAGGTGTGGGAGAACTCCAAGGAGATAAAAGCCGAAAAGGCCAATCTGGAGAAGATGCTCAAGAAGACGCAGGACGATCTGAAGAAGAAAGAGGCCGATCTCAAGGCGCTGCAGGAGCGGGCGATGAAAGAGGCGCAGGTGGCCACACCCGAGGCCAAACAGGCGATGCAGGAAGAGTTCCAGAAGAAATACCTCGAGTTCCAGGAGCTCTACCAGTCGAGCCAGAAGATGCTTCAGGAGAAGGACTACACGGCGCAGGCATCGTTCATCGAGAAGGTGCGCAAGATAGCGACCGAGATAGCCAAGAAGAAGGGCTACGATCTGGTCCTCGCCAAGGACAATGTCCTGTTCATGCAGGAAAAGTTCGACATCACGCAGGATGTCATCGGCGTCATCAATAAATAGATCCCTTTCCTTTGCCGTCGGCACGCCCTTGACTTTGTCCGGCCGATAGCGGACAATGACCGCATGAAACGGTTTTTCATCGTATGCGTCTTGGCGCTTCTGGTCGCCTTCTTCTGGGAGCGGATCGCTCCCTTTCTGCCGACGGCGATGGTATCGCCCGAGCGGCCGGTGCGCGACTTCGACGAGGCGAAGAAACTGCTTCTGGAGAAGGTCTACTACGACCACCGCGAAGACCTTTACTGCGGCTGTCCCTTCGACGAGAAGAAACGGATAGACCTTGCCGCGTGTGGCTACATTCCGCGCAAAGATCCCCAGCGGGCCGCCCGCATCGAATGGGAGCATGCCGTCCCGGCCCACGCCTTCGGCCAGAGCTTCGCCGAATGGCGCGAAGGACATCCCGACTGCGTGGACAAGAACGGGCGCCCATTCAAAGGTCGGAACTGCGCGCGGCAGGCTTCCGACCGTTTCCGTCAGATGGAGGCCGATATGTACAACCTCTACCCGGCGGTGGGCGAGGTCAACGGCGACCGCTCCAATTTCTCGATGGCCGAGATCCCCGGCGAAGTGCGTGAATACGGCGCCTGCGATGTCGAGATAGCCGACCGCAAGGTGGAGCCGCGCGAGGCGGTCCGCGGACTTATCGCCCGCACCTATTTATATATGGAAGAGGAATATCCGGGGCGCGGCATCCTGTCGGACAAGAACCGGAAACTCTTCGCGGCGTGGGACGGGCTCTATCCGGTCACCGACTGGGAGTGCGAACGGATGCGCCGCATCGAAGCGATACAGCAGAACGAGAACCGGGTGCTGAAAAGCGCCTGCGCGAAGGCGGGGCGTTAGTCGCAGCAGGTTGACTTTCGCGATCGAATAAGGGAGAACACGATAGCGACGGTAAAGGGAGGCGCTATGTCACCTAAGAAATTCTTGCGGCTCGGGCTCGGCTCGTGGATACTCGTCGCGATGCTTGCCGGCATCGTGGCGGGCTCGCTCCTCGGAGAGCGGGCATCGGTATTGCAACCGCTGGGAGTGCTCTTTATCCATCTGATCAAAATGCTCGTTATTCCGCTGGTGGCCTTCTCCATCGTCACCGGCGCGGCGAGTATCGGCAACACCGGTAAGGCGGGGAAGATCGGTATCGGCACCTTCGCCTACTATCTTGCCACCACCGCCGTCGCCGTTTCGCTGGGACTGGCCTTCGGCCTCATCTTCGAGCCGGGGGTCGGGGTCGACAGCGACAGCATCCGTGCGCTATTCTCCAATGAATACGCCGATAAGGGGAGCGTCCCCGGTTTCTGGGAGACGATCTACGGGTTCATCCCGCAGAATCCCTTTGCGGCCTTGAGCGGCGGCAACATCCTGCAGGTCCTTTTCTTCTGCCTGTTCTTCGGCTTCGGTCTGTCGGCCCTCCCGGCGGCGAAAAAAGAACCGCTGGTGGCGCTCCTTTCCAGCGGTACCGATATCCTGCTCTGGATGATCATGAAAGTTATGCTCCTCGCGCCGCTGGGCGTTTTCGGGCTTATGGCCGATGCGGTCGGCACCTTCGGTTGGGAGATATTGGGGCGTCTCGGCCTGCTCTTCGCGATCTATGTCTGCGCCCTGCTGATACAGACCTTCGGCCTGTATTCGCTTTTCATAAAGCTCTTCAGCGATTTTTCCCCGTGGCGGTTCATCAGGACCATCAGCAAGGTGCAGATGGTGGCCGCTTCGACCAGTTCCAGCATGGCGACCTTGCCGGTCAATATGAAGGTCTGCGAGGAGGAGCTGGGACTCTCCCCGGCGACCACCTCGTTCGTATTGCCGCTCGGCGCCACGATAAACATGGACGGCAACGCCATCTATTACGCGCTCGCCGCCGTCTTCTTCGCGCAACTGTTCGGGATCGAGTTGTCGTTCGCCCAGATGGTCGCCATTCTTTTCACCGCGACGCTCGGCAGTATCGGTCAGGCCGGAGTGCCCGGGCCGTCGCTCATGGTGGTGGCGGTGCTGCTCGCGGCGGGGTTGCCGGTGACGGGACTGCCGCTCCTGTTCGGAGTGGACCGGCTCTTCGACATGCTGCGCACGGCGGTCAATGTGACCGGCGACGCCAGTTGCGCGGTGATAATGGACCGTTTCAGCAAAGAAGCGTAAGAGAGACGGAGAGCGGGACCCTACTGCTTGCTCATCGTCCGCTTGATCTGGATCTGGCAACCCTCGTAGTCGCCCATCGTTTTGTCGGGGTAGTTGTCGTCGCCGGCACTCAACGCCTTCAGAGCGGTGCAGTCGCCCTCGAACTTCGCCGTGGCCGACATGGTCATGCTTCCCGATGAGGCGCTGGCGAAAAGGGCGTAGGTTTGCGGGGAGGACATGTAGACGCGGCAGGAGCCGGCGACGGCGAGGTCGCTTTCGTCACCGGGGATGGTCATCTTCCCCTTGCTGTAGGCGAACACCTCGGGGTCCTCGCTCTTCACGGTGCAGGCGGCGTCTTCGCAGCCGTAGACCCGCAAATGGGTGGCGTCGGCCTTTTCGAGGAGTGAATATTCGCCCGCCTCGCCCGGATCCATGTCGGGGAACTTGCAGGTGTCCTTGACCAGATCTACCGCGTCGACGCGCCAGATGCCGGTCACCTCGTCGATGGTCAGGCTGGTGTCGGCGTTGGTCGATTCGGTGCCGCCGCACGCGGCGATGGTAAGAAGCGCAAAAGCGAAAACGAACAGAACATGTTTCATGGATTCCTCCCGTTAATGATCGTTCAGCGACAAGAGAATATAGCCGAAATGGAGGAAAAGCGCAACTTCGTCAGATGAGTTTCATCGTCTCGTCGAGATCGACGATAATGTCCTCGGCCGCTTCGATGCCGACCGAAAGACGGATGAGGCCGTCGGTGATCCCCGCCTTCAAACGCTCTTCGCGCGGGATGGAGGCGTGGGTCATCGATGCGGGATGCTGGATGAGCGTTTCGCAGTCGCCGAGGCTGACCGCGAGGGTGCAGAGCTGGACATTGTCCATCAGTTTTTTGCCCGCGTCGAGTCCCCCCTTCACCTCGAAGGCGATCATCGCGCCGAACCGCGACATCTGTTTTTTGGCCAGCGCGTGGTCGGGATGCGAGGCGAGGCCCGGATACCATATCTTTGAAACCTTCGGATGTTTCTCAAGGAACGCGGCTATTTTCTCGGCGTTGTCACAGTGCTTCTCCATCCGGACGGCGAGCGTCTTGATGCCGCGCAGGAAGAGCCACGCGGTGAAGGGGCTCATGGTCGGGCCGAAATTGTTGAGGTAGTCCTTTTTTATCCGCATCATCAGTTCCTTCGAACCGGCGATCATGCCGCCGATGATGTCGCCGTGACCCGAGAGGTATTTTGTCCCCGAATGGATGACGATGTCGGCGCCCAGTTCCAGCGGCCGCGACAGCCACGGGGTGGGGAAGGTGTTGTCGACCACCAGCGGCACGCCCCGTTTCTTGGCCACGCCGGCCCACAGCGCGATATCGAGTACATCGAGCGTCGGGTTGGCGGGGGTTTCTATGAAAAGGAAGCGGGTCTTCGCGTCGGTCGCCGCCGCTATTTTCTCCGCATCACGACAGTCGGTCGGCGTCAGGAAGCGCGGCTCCACGCCGAAATCGGGCATGTGGCGGTTGAACAGCGCGAAGGTGCCGCCGTAGAGCGAACTACAGGCGACGAAGTTGTCGCCGGGGCGGCAGGAGGTCATCGCGACCGCCGCGATGGCCGCGAGTCCCGAAGCGGCGGTGAGCCCCGCCTCGGCCCCTTCGATGGCCGCGATCTTCTGGCCCAGCAGGTCGAGCGTCGGGTTGCCGAGCCGCGTATAGATGTAGCCCTCGTCGGTCCCGGCGAAACAGCCGGCGCCGTGGTCGGCGTTCTTGAACACGAAGGTCGAGGTGAGATGGATGGGCGGGACCAGATCGAGCGTCGTCGCGTGATGGCCGTGGATGCCGTGAACCACCGTGGTCGCGGGCGATACTTTTTTGCGGGCGGACATGATGCCTCCAAAAGCGGATAACTGCCCTCACCCTAGCCGATTTTCGGCGCAGGGCAAGTTCTTTCCGGAAACATTTTATTGACAACCGCCTCTTTTTCTGTTTAATCCCCCCGCTGTATTTGTGCATCATGGAGGATCCGATGAGCACCGAAAAACGCGCCAATATCAACACGATGGTCGCCCGTCTGCCCATCGTCGACCAGTGTGAAGGCTGTGAACGCGTCCGCGAAGAGAGCGGCGCAAAGGTCTGCTTCAAGTATGCCGAGCCGGCGTTCCACTGGGAGGACGGCCAGATATGCCTGATGGCGACCCATATCAAGAAAGAGGTGACGGTCGTCAAGAAAGTGGTCAACCCGTTGAAGGCCTCGAAACGGGCGGCCGGAAAGAAGAAGTAGACAGTTGGAACACTTCCAGCTTCTCGCCTTTCCCGAGCAGTTATCCGCGATAACGCGTAGAAATAATGTGATTCCCGTTATACCGCTCTGGTTCCCGCGCGCCGATCTCAACCGCATCGTGCCGTGGGCCCGTCGCAGGGAACTGCCCTTCGCGCTTGCCTTCGACCGGGAACGGGTTCCGGCCGACTATTTCCGTCAGGCGCTGACGCTCGCCGACCGGCTGTTCCTGTTCTCGCCCGAAGAGGTCGAGGCGGCCCGCGCCGCGAAGTTCTCCGGCGAACTGTTCCTTTTTTCCGGCGGTACGATGCTTTCGTGGCCGCAGTGGTACCGCGACCATGCGGTGCGTCCCGTCGTCTCGGCGCTCCCCAATTGGGAAGCGTCGGCGGGTCTCGATCCGCTCTATCTGGCAACCACCAAGCGCTGTGTCGCCGAATTCGGCGCCTGCCGGTCGCGCGGCGGGAGTCTCCAGCAGTTCACCTATTGCGATCATCGGTGCCGCGACAAGGTGCACGATCGCCAGTCGGTCGGCGCCCCCTTTTCTCTGCGCCCCGAATATGTCCATCCGCCCGATGCGGTCGCGTGCGTCGCCTACGATGAGACCGCCCTCAATCCCGCCCTGCCCCGTTCCGCCAAGCCGGTCGTCCCGATCCTCAACGAGGCGTGGAACCATCCTTGGCCCATCGGTCGCCGCATTCTCACCGAAGCGCATAAGACAAGCGATACCCGCTTTTATTTTAATTTGAGTGCCGATGAAAAGCGTCTTTTCGAGGAGGGGTTGTTCGGTTACTGGGGCTATCGCGAGAGTATCTATGACGGCGGCTGGGTGACGCCGGTGAAGGCGACGCCGTTCAAAGGCCGCCTGTTGCTGACGCTCGCCGCGCCGGTCCGCAAACTGCTGCTGGTGCAGACACACGATGCCGCCTCGCGCGAACTGTTCAAGCGGGCGCGTCATCAACTCTACACAATGCCCGAACAGGCGCTCTTCGCGCCGGTGATCACCGAAGAGGAACCGCCGGCGCTACGCATCGCGAGCCGCAAACAGGTGCGCCTGACCCTCATCCTCGACGATCCCGAACGCAAAACCTTTTTCCGCATCCGCGATATCGACCGCGTGGCGCTCCTCTACGACGGGACGCCGGTCGGCAAGTTCTTCAACAACTATCTCTATATCCCGTTCCCGCTCACCGACGAGGAGGCCCGGAAGATAGCCTCCCACACCCGACTGCGCGGAGTGATCGTGCAGGACCGGCTCATGCGGCGGATGTTCCAGATCCTCTTCGCCGGGAGCAAGCGCGAGGTCCTGCTCCATCCGGCGGTGCTGATGACCGACGAGGAGTCCCCGTCGTACCTCGCGGGCAACGAACAGGTCTTCCGTTCGTGCTATACCTCCGAGCGGCGCAAGGATTATCAGTGGAAAGGCACCGGCATGCGGCTGGTCAACTACCGCTCGCACTCCTTTTTCTTCAAAGAGGCGCGGCTTCTGCGGGAAGGCGACCTGCCGGAACTGTGGATAGATGTCCTCGGCTGTGATGACGATACGGTGCGCGCTCTGAAGGTCCGCGCCGAACGGTTCCTCAAGGAAAAACGCTCCTCCGCCGGGTAGCCGTATTCTTTTTTGTTCAGATTTTTCTTGAAAAAAGTCCCCCGACCTGCGTAAAGTGACACGACGAACGGAAAATCGAGTATCACCAGATGGAGGTATCCGTGGCCAAGAATGTGATGATGCTGATGGGGGACGAGGCGATAGCGCAGGGCGCCATCGACGCCGGCGTCTCCGGTTTCTACGCCTATCCCGGCACCCCCTCGACCGAGATCATGGAATATGCGCAGCATTCCAAAGATGCCGCCGTCCTCAACATCCACCGGCAGTGGTCGGCCAACGAGAAGACGGCGATGGAGTCGGCGCTCGGGATGTCCTACTGCGGCAAGCGGGCGATGGTATCGATGAAGCATGTCGGTCTCAATGTCGCGGCCGATCCGTTCGTGAACTCGGGCGTCACCGGCGCCAACGGCGGTATTATCGTCGTGGCGGCCGACGATCCTTCGATGCACAGTTCGCAGAATGAGCAGGACAGCCGCATTCTCGCTCAGTTCGCCCTCCTGCCGATCTTCGAGCCGGCCAACCAGCAGGAGGCCTACGACATGGCCTTTGCCGGGTATGAACTGTCGGAAAAATATAAAACGCCGGTCATGCTGCGGATCACCACGCGGCTGGCCCACAGCCGCGCCGGCGTCGAAATGAAGCCGCGCCTGAAGCAGAATGCGATGAAACTGCCCGAGAACAAGCGGCAGTTCGTCCTTCTGCCGGGGATCGCGCGCAAACAGTACAAAACGCTCGTGGCGAATCAGGCGAAGTTCATGGAAGAGGCCGAAAAAAGCCCCTTCAACCGCTACATCGACGGCGCCGACAAGAGCCGCGGCATCATCGCCTGCGGCATCGCCTACAACTACCTGATGGAAAATTATCCGAACGGCTGTCCCCATCCGGTCCTCAAGCTCTGTCAGTACCCCGCGCCGAAGAAACTGATAGAGAAACTGGTGAAGGAGACCAAAGAGGTCCTCGTTCTCGAGGATGGTCAGCCGATGCTCGAAGAGTCGCTGCGCGGCCTTTTGGACCGCGATGTCAAAGTGAAGGGCCGCATCACCGGCGAGTTGCCGCGTGACGGCGAACTCAACCCGCTTTTTGTCCGCCGCGCCCTCGGGATGGCCGACATCTGCGGCGCGCCGGCCCCCGCCATCGTCGCTCCGCGGCCGCCCGCCTTCTGCGTCGGCTGCGGTCACATCGACGCCTACAACGCCATCAAGCAGGTGGTGACCACCGGCTACGAGGACGGCCACGTCTTCGCCGACATCGGCTGTTACACCCTCGCGGCGCTCCCGCCGTTCGAGGTGGTCAATTCGTGCGTCGACATGGGCGCCTCCATCACGATGGCCAAAGGTGCCGCCGACGCCGGGCTCTTCCCCGCCTGCGCCGTCATCGGCGACTCGACCTTCTGCCACAGCGGCATGACGGGACTGCTCGACTGCGTCATCGAGAATTCGAACGTCGTCATCTTCATACTCGACAACTCGGCGACCGCCATGACCGGCGGTCAGGATTCGCACGCGCTGGGCCGACTTGAGGCGATATGCAAAGGACTCGGCGTCGACGAGAAGCACATCCGCATCGTCAATCCGCTCAAAAAGAATCACGACGAGATGGTGCAGGTCATCAAGGAAGAGATCGAGTACAAGGGCGTTTCGGTCATCATCCCGACCCGCGAATGCATCCAGACGCTCGGCAAGAAGAATAAAAAGGGAGGCGAATGATGAAGAGCGATATCATACTTTCGGGCGTCGGCGGTCAGGGCATCCTCTCCATCGCGGCGGTCATCGGACAGGCGGCGGTGTCGGCGGGACTCCACATGAAACAGTCCGAGGTCCACGGCATGTCCCAGCGCGGCGGCGATGTCCAGTCGCATCTGCGCATCAGCGATAAAGAGGTCTTTTCCGACCTTGTGCCGCACGGCGCCGCCGACATGATACTCTCGGTCGAGCCGATGGAATCGCTCCGCTATCTCCCGTGGCTTTCCAAGCAGGGGTGGATCATCACCAACTCCCAGCCCTTCATCAACATCCCGAATTATCCCGACCAGAAGGCGGTCATCGCCGAAATAGAAAAACAGCCCAAGCACATCATCATCAACGCCGACGAACTCGCCAAGGCGGCGGGCAACTCGCGCGGCATGAACATGGTCATGGCGGGCGCCGCGTCGCTGTTCGTCGACATCCCGCAGGAGAAGATGGAAGGGGCCATCCAGTTCCTCTTCGGCCGCAAAGGCGAAGAGATCGTGAAGTCCAACATCGCCGCATTCCGCGCCGGCCGCGAGTTCGCCCAGAAGAAACGCGGCTGACCTCCGAGTCCCCTCCTTTTCCTATCAAGGGTCAAAAATAAAGTTCTGCGTATCATTGATTTTGTAGATATGAAAGTATATCTTGTGTGCATAAATGATGTAGTAATGATATATCATTTATATATAGCGAGGTGAACAATGCGGGGTGTGATGAAAAGGTTGACGCCGGTGGTCGGCGCGCTTGCGGTGCTATCGTTCTGGCTTATCGTGAACGCTCAAACGGCGCCCGTGGCGCCGGACGAGACGCAGTGCATCGCCACTCCCGATCAGGATGCGGTGCGCACCGAGAAACCGGTCGAGCCGCCCGCGACGCTCTATGTCAGCGGCACGGCGGTCTCTCTGCGCGATGTCGCATCGACCAAGGGAAAGAAACTCTACATCCTCCAGCGCGGCGACGAACTTACCGCCACCGGCCAGCGGATGAAGAATGAGGAGATCGACTGGGTGCAGGTAGCGGTCCGCACCAAGCAGGGTGCGCTCACCGGCTGGGTCGACCGGAAATATCTTTCCGACAAGAAGGTCGAAGGACAACTTGCGTTCGTCAAGACGCTCGACCTCGCGCCGTTCGCCAAGACCAAGGGCTACAAGGACAATCCCCCGGTCAAGACGCGCGGCGTCTACATCACCGTCTATTCGGCCAGCCCGAAATATATCCGCCGCTTCTTCGATCTTGCCCAGAGCGGTCAGATCAACACCTTCGTGGTCGATGTGAAGAATGTCGAGGGGGAGATACTCTTCAAGAGCAAGGCGGCCGAAAAACATTTCCCGGCGGCCAACAAGCGGGTCGTCTACAAATCGACCCCCGCCTTCATCTCCGAGGCGCGGCAGAAGGGGATATACCTCATCGCGCGGATGACCGCCTTCAAGGACAACTACTACGCGCTCGCCTATCCCGACCGCGGCATCATGGTGCCGGGGACGAACGAACTGTTGCGCGACCGCGACAAACTGGTGTGGGTCACCCCGCACGACCGCCACTACTGGGAATATCTCATCGATCTGTCGCTTGAGGCGGCCGAGATGGGTTTCCACGAGATACAATTCGACTATGTCCGCTTCCCCGATCTCAACAAGGAGATGGATACCCGCAACACCAAGGGGGAGACGCGGCCGCAGGCGATACAGAATTTTCTCAAGTACGCCTATGAGCGGCTCTCGGAGAAACAGACTTATGTGAGCGCCGACATCTTCGGACTCGTCCCGAGCGTCGCCGACGACATGGCCATCGGCCAGTACTGGGAGTCGATATCGAATGTGGTGGACTACATCTGCCCGATGATGTATCCGTCGCACTACGCCACCGGTTTCGCGGCGCTCGCGGTCCCCGACAGCGATCCTTACAAGACGATACGGCAATCGGCGCTCGACTCCCTGCGGCGCAACAGGCGGATCCCGACCCCCGCCATCATCCGGCCGTGGATACAGGACTTCACCGCCTTCTGGGTCAAGGGCCATATCCCCTACGGCGCCAAGGAGGTCGAAGAGCAGATACGGGCGCTCCGCGAACTGGGCATCGACGAATATCTCCTCTGGAATCCGCGCAACCGCTACACCCCGATAACCATACAGAAGTAGCCGGTCGATAAAAATGTTGCCGAAGCGAAGGGCGCGGATAAGATGATCGTGTTGAGTGAACAGGAGGCGGCGTGAGTCTCTGTTACCGTTGCATGGAGGAAAGGGGCGTAGAACAGATATGCCCGAAGTGCGGGTTCGACTCGGCCACGCCTCCCGATGCCGCCGGCCCGCAACTGCCGCCCGGCACCCCGTTCGCCGAGGGGAAGTACCTCATCGGCCGCGTGCTGGGGATCGGCGGTTTCGGCATCACCTACATCGGCTACGACACGCGGCTCAAGATAAAACTTGCGATAAAAGAATACTTCCCGCGCCATCTCGCGAACCGCGCGCTGCCCGACAAACAGGTCCGTCCGCACGACGAAAAGGCGGAACAGGATTTCAGGGACGGTCTGCGTTACTTCCTGCGCGAGGCGCAGACGGCGGCGAAGTTCGACAGTCATCCGCATGTGGTGGCGGTCAAGGACTACTTCGAGGAGCACGGCACCGCCTACATCGTGATGTCCTACATCGAGGGGCGTTCGTTCGGTGATTTTCTCGAAAAGCAGAGTTTCGGCCGCACGACCTACCGAAAGACCATCGATGTGATGCTGCCGATACTCGATGCGCTCGGGAAGATACACGCCGCCAATCTTCTGCACCGCGACATCAGTCCCGAGAACATCTATCTCACGAAGGACGGCACCCCCAAACTGCTCGATTTCGGCGCGGCGCGCTACACCTTCACGAGCCAGACGCAGTCGATGAGTCTGACGCTCAAGGAGGGCTACGCCCCCATCGAGCAATACAGCAAGAACGGCGAACAGGGCCCGTGGACCGACATTTACGCGGTGGCGGCGACGATGTACCGCGCGCTGACCGGCGCGGTGCCGCCCGCGGCGCTCGAACGGCTCCATGAGGATACCTTGAAGCCGCCGTCGAAACTCGGCGCCATCATCCCGGCATCGGCCGAGAAGGCGCTCCTGAAGGCGCTCTCCCTGCGTATCCGCGACCGCTATCAGGATGTCGCCTCGTTCCGTCTCGATCTGGTCACGACGATGCCCAAGCCCGGACTGTCGTCATTATTCGCCGACTGGCGCGTGGGCGCCGCCGTCGCCGCCGCGGCGGTCGTGGTGGTGCTCGGGGTCAAACTGTTCCTCGATTCGAATCCGGACGAAAAGATACCGGAAGAGGCGCTCCGTTTCATCGGCAAAGATGCGAACGGCGATCCGCTGCAGCCGGAACAGACCGTTGCGGCCGATGGAAAAAAGCGGTCGGTCGCGCCGCGTTTCGTGAAGAAACAGCACCCTGCGCCGCCGAAACAGGCCACACAGAAAAAGGAGTCTCCGCGCGCCGAACCGTCGCCCGCGCCCAAGGCGGAGCCGGAGCCCGCTCCTCAGCCGCAGCCGATCGTGGAGAAACAGGAATCGTCCGGCGATCCGTCGATGCGTTCCATCCGCAAGGTGCAGAACAAGGACGAGGTGTCGTTCATCAAGGCCTCGGCGCCCAAGGGGAACCCGGCCGACCTGTTCAAACAGGGCTTGGCGCTCGATCGGGCGGGCAATGTCCGCAAGGCGCTCGAATACTACGATGCCGCCTGCGAACAGAACTATTCGGTCGCCTGCTATCAGGGAGCGAAGGTCTCGGGCGACAAGCGGCTGTATGCGCAGAGTCGCGCGCTGTTCGAGAAGGAGTGCGCTGCGGGGAAGGGGTTCGCCTGCACCAACTATGGGACGATGCTCGCGGGCGGCGAGGGGGGAAAGAAAGATATCATGAAGGCGCGCGAGATATTCGAGCGCTCCTGTAAACTCGATCAGGCGGTCGCCTGCCTCTCGCTTGCCGGTATGTGGGAAAAGGGTGTCGGTTCGGTGGACGATCCTTATCTGGCGGCGAAACTCTATAAGCGGGCGTGTGAACTCAACGCGAAAGAGGGGTGCCTGAAGTACGCCGACATCCTTGCCAGCGGCGCCTCCGGGGAGAAGGAGGGGGAGAAGGCGGCGAAATACTACTATCTGCGCGCTTGCCAGCTCGGTTCTCCGGCCGCCTGCAGGAAGTCGAAGTAAATGTTGAAAAATTACGTTGTCCCGTTAGAATGAACCGGCACCGATGACTATGAGAGGGTTACCGATGGAGGCGCAGGCCAACGACGCGCTCGCGGCGCTGTACGGCGACGCGCTCGATTTCGCCCAGACGCTCGACGAAGATCTGTCGAGTTTCCATTTTCTCCTTTCCTTCTTCACGATACCGAGCGAGGTGACGGTGCTGTTCGAGGACCTCTCGATCTCCACAGCGCTGGTCACCGATACCTTCAAGGAACTGAAACGGCGGCATCAGCGCGGCGCTACGCCGCTCCGTGAACCGGCCGGCATGGTCAGGGAGATCGAGAAGCGGGCGCTCGGGTTCCTCCAAGGTCCTGCCGACGGCCCCTCGCCGCTTCATCTGCTCCTTGCCATACTCAGCGAGAAACACAGCATCGCCTATCAGATACTGCAGGAGATGGGTGTCCAGAGCGAACTGCGCCTCCGCGCCATGAATATTCTCACCAACCCGCCGCGCCGGATACACAACCGCATCCTCGAACTGCTCGAAGAGACGACCGAACTTCAGCCCGAGCGGGCGCCGCAGACAAAAACGATGGTCAGAGAACAGGAGTCCTCCGCCGGACCGCCCGCCGCCGAAGAGGCCCTTCCGTCCGTTCCCGCCGCCGCGGCGCCGCAGGCAGGCGCCTTGCCCGAGGTGTTCCGGCAGTTCGGCCGCGATCTCACCGAACTGGCGAAGAACGGTGAACTGGAACCGGCCTGCGCCCGCGAAAAAGAGATGGAACTCATCCTCGATATCCTCGGCCGCAAGAAGAACAACAATCCGCTACTGGTCGGCCTCGCCGGGTCGGGGAAAACGGCCATAGTCGAAGGTCTCGCGTGGCTGCAGCGCGACGGGATGCTCGCCGGCCGCATCATCTGGGAACTCAACCTCTCGGCGCTCGTATCGGGGACCGAATTCCGTGGCACGCTGGAAAAACGACTGAGCGAACTTATCGCCGAGGTCGACCGGCTGAAAGATACGCTCGTGGTCTTCATCGACGAGATACATCTGCTGGGCAGCGATACGCACGAAATGGTGGCGAACATGCTCAAGCCGGTCCTCGCGCGCGGCAACTTCCCCCTCATCGGCGCGACGACCCCCGACGAATTCAAACGCTACATCGCCAAGGACCCGGCGATGGAACGCCGCTTCACGCTGGTGCCGGTGGCGGAACCCGACGGCGAGGCGCTGGTCGCCATTGCGGCGTCGGCGGCGCGGTCGCTCTCCTTCTATCACCGTGTCCGGCTCGACGAACCGCAGTTCGTCCGGAATGCCGTGATGCTCTCCAACCGCTACATATCGGGGCGCAGTCAGCCCGACAAGGTGCTGTCGATCCTCGACACGCTCGGGTCGATATTGCAGCGCGCCGGGAAACCGGAGGCGACCGAACGCGACCTCATGGAGTTCATCAGCGCCAAGTCGGGGATACCGGTCGACAACCTGCTGGTCGACGGCGCCCGCATCCTGCAGACGCTCCCGGCGCGGCTCGACGCCGCAATAAAGGGGCAGTCAGAGGCGAAGAAAAAGATAGTCCAGCTCCTTGCCCGCCGTTTCGCCCGTAAGGAGGCGAAACGGCCCATCGCCTCGCTCATCCTCGCCGGCCCGTCGGGGGTCGGCAAGACCGAGACGGCGCGGCGGCTCGCCGATTATTTCTTCGGTAGCGATCGCCGTATGGTCGTTTTCGACATGAGCGAGTTTCAGGAACAACATGCCGTGGCGCGGCTCATCGGTTCGCCGCCGGGCTACACCGGCTATGAGGAGGGGGGCCGCCTCACCGAGGCCTTCCGTCGGGAACCGTATCAACTGCTCCTGCTCGACGAGATAGAAAAGGCGCACCCCAAGGTGCTCGGCATCCTGCTGCAACTGCTTGACGAGGGGCGCGTGACCGACAGCCGCGGCTTCACCGTCACGATGGCGCAGGCGATCGTCGTGATGACCACCAACCTCGGCGCCGATGAGTTCACTGCTCCGCGTCTCGGCTTCGGCAACGGCGAGGCCCGCGAGGAACACGAACCACAGGTGCGCGGCAAGATAGAGAAGTTCCTGTCGCCCGAACTGGTCAACCGCGTCGACGACATCATACTCTTCTCTCCCTTCACCGACGCCGAACTGCAGGCGGTGACGCGGCATACGCTCGACCGGACGCTGGCCTCACTGCGCGAGAACTACGGCATCACCATAGCCCCCGACGACCCCGACGCCTTCTCCGCCGCCGTGGCGCGGTCGCTCGGCCCCAAGGAACGGCACTGCGGCGCCCGCGGCGTCCAGCGCTGGATGGAACAGCAGGTCGAGTCGCTCATACTGGATGCGGTGGCGGAGGGACCGCTTCCCGAAAATAGCGTCCTTTCGTTCGACGCGACGACGAAACAAGTGGTTCTGCGGGTACGCGTCTCTGCTGTCTGAATAAATATCCGAGTAAAAACAAAGAAATAATCCATTGTATAAAAAAAATGATAAAAAGAGTTGACAAAAAAAAGCGTCCTGCTACAGTGGCGAGCGCTTTGGGCACCTGGGTCACCGCGAGTTCATTGAAAACTGAGCAGCAGCAAAGAGAGAAAGAATAAAGGAACCAACC
>CALMRE010000116.1 GCA_937871295.1 uncultured bacterium
TTTCATGCACAGTTATACTCCTTTTCCTGTGTCTGAAAAGTCGGGGCCATTATAATTTATTCTTCCGGGCAAGCTTCGGCGAAAGCCTCCTTGGCCGCGTTTTTTATTTCTCCGACAACCGAAATGGTAATGCATTACACTTTTCAAGGATGAATTATGGTAATGGATTACCAAAAATCATGGCAACGGCCCGAGCGGCGACACACCATTCGCCTGTCGAAAAATTTGATTCCGCTTTATTTATGTGGTAGGGTGCCGCGTTCGTTCCGGCACCGCACGGAGGCCGCCGGGACAGGTCGTTATAACTGTCTGAATCAGCGGGAGATATACCGTGGCCGAATGGTCCACTGAATTAAGTTCCGTCAAACAGAACGAGATACTGGTGCGGGGCTATCCCGTCGAACAGTTGATGGAGAAGGCCTCCTACACCGACGCCGTCTACCTCCTGTTCAAGGGTGAACTCCCCTCCGCCGCCGAAAGCGCCCTCTTCGCCGCGCTGCTGACCTCCTGCGTCGACCACGGGGTAACGCCCCCTTCCATCCACGCGGCGATGAACGCCGCTTCGACCGGCGCGCCGCTCAATGCCGCGGTCGCCTCGGGGATACTCTCGATCAACCGTTTCCACGGCGGCGCGGTCGAAGATGCGATGGAACTCTTCGCCGAGGCGGTGACGGAGACCGGGCCGTCGGCCGACCGCGTGAAGATCGCCCGGTTCGTCGAAGAGGGGCTCGCAAAGGGACGCCGGTTCCCGGGCTACGGCCACCTCAACCACACCACCGACCCGCGCACCGTGAAACTGGGCGAACTGGCGCGCCGCCACCTGACGCCGGCCCAGCGGATATACGCCGACGCCGCCTTCCTCATCGAGGAGGAGATGGCGCGGCTCAAGGGTAAGAAACTGCCGCTCAACGTCGACGGGATGATCGGGGCGCTCCTGCTCGGACTCGCCTTCCCCCCCGAACTGGCCAACGGTATCTTCATGATATCGCGCGTCCCGGGACTCATCGCTCATTATGTCGAAGAGCGCAGGACCCAGAAACCGATGCGCGCCATAGACCCGCACGCCGCGCAGTACGCCGGCAGACCGAAACGCAATATCGACAGACCGTGAGGATATACACGTGAGAACGAAAGCCATCTTCGACAAGTGCGACGCCTACCAGCGCACGATCATCGCCAAAAAGGAGGGCTACTACCCCTACTTCAAGACCATCATTTCGGAACAGGACACCGAGGTCTATCTGCAGAGCGGCAAGAAGGTCCTCATGCTCGGCTCCAACTCCTACATGGGGCTCACCAACCACCCCGAGGTGAAAGAGGCGGCGCGACAGGCCATCACCAAATACGGCAGCGGCTGCGCCGGGTCGCCGTTCCTCAACGGGACGCTCGACATCCATGAGGAACTGGCCGCCGAACTGGCCGCCTTTGTCGGCAAGGAGGCGGCGCTCCTCTACTCGACCGGCTTCGGCGTCAATCAAGGGGTCATCTCTACCCTCACCGGACGGCACGACACCATCTTCATGGATGCGCTCAACCATGCCTCGATCATCGAGGGCTCGCGCCTGTCGTTCGCGACGGTCAAACGCTACGAGCACAACGACATGGCCGACCTCGAAAAAGCGCTTGCCTCGGTGCCCCGGGAAAAGGGCAAATTCATAGTCGCCGACGGCGTATTCTCTATGGACGGCGATATCGCGAAACTCCCGGCCATGGTCGAACTCTCCGAAAAATACGATGCGGTCGTGATGGTCGACGACGCCCATGCGCTCGGCGTACTCGGACCGAAAGGCGACGGCACCGCCGCCCATTTCGGGCTGATCGACAAGGTCGATCTCATCATGGGGACCTTCAGTAAATCGCTTGCCTCGATCGGCGGCTTCATCGCCGGCGACGCCCAGACGATCGAATTCCTCAAACACCACAGCCGCGCGCTCATCTTCAGCGCCTCGATGCCCCCCGCCTCGGCCGCCTCGGCTCTTGCGGCGCTCCGCGTGATGAAACGGGAACCGTGGCGCATCGAGAAACTGTGGCACAATACGACCCTGTTGCGCGAAGGGCTCCAGAAACTCGGGTTCAACACCGGCCTGTCCGAGACCCCCGTCATCCCCTTTTTCGTCGGCGACGACATGAATGCCTTCTTCATGCGCAAGCGGCTCGAGGACGAGGGCATCTTCGTCAATCCGGTCATCAGTCCCGCCGTCCCGAAGGATCAGGCGCTCATCCGCCTCAGTCTCATGTCGAACCACACCGAGGAGCAGATCGCTTTCGCCCTTGAGAAGATCGCGCTCTGCGGCCGCGAGATAGGGATAATACCATGATCGAAGTACGCACCGTCACCGACCGTCGATCACTCGGCCATTTTCTCGACCTCCCCTACCGGCTCTACCGCGACGACCCGAACTGGGTGCCGCCGCTCCGTTTCGAACGGAAACTGTTCTTCGACCGCAAGAAGAACCCGTTCTTCGAACACGGCGAGGCCGACTATTTCGTCTGCTACCGCGACGGCAGGCCGGTCGGCCGCATCACCGCCCACATCGACCGCAACTACGATACCTATCATAAGACCCGCCACGGCTTTTTCGGTTTTTTCGAATGCGCGGACGATCCGGAGACGGCCCGCGCGCTCATCGAAACGGCCGAGAACTGGCTGAAGGCCCGCAAATACGACCGCATCATCGGGCCGATGAACTTCACCACCAATCACGACTCCCCCGGCTTCAGCATATTTGGCGCCGACACTCCGCCCTATCTGATGAATCCCCACACCATGCCCTACTATCCCGATCTGTTCCGTGCCGCCGGATATGCCGACGAGCAGTTGCTCAACAGTTGGGCGCTCACCGAACCGAAGGACCTGCCACAGGAATTCCACGACCGGGACGAGAAACTCTGCGCGAAATACGGCGACCGCCTGCAGGTGCGCCATATCGATCTCAAGAACCTGCGGCGGGATGTCGACACCATCCTCAAGATATTCAACGAGGCGTGGTGTGACAACTGGGGCTATGTCCCCATGACCGACCGCGAGATAACGGCGATGGCCGACGAACTGAAACTCATCGTCGACATCCGCCTCACCTACCTGGTGTTCCTCGACGGCGAACCGGCCGCCTTCATGGTCTCGATGCCCGACATCAACCAGATACTGATCAAGAACCGCAACGGCTCTCTCTTTAGCCGCCATTTTTTCAACCTGCTCTTCAACAGCAAACGGCACATCAACCAGTTCCGCGTCATGCTGCTTGGGTCGCTCAAGAAATACCGGCTCCTCGGATTTGACGCGCTGATGTATCACCGGCTCCTTCACGACGGACTCGATACCGGCCACCGCGAGGTCGAGATGTCGTGGATACTCGACACCAACCGGCCGATGAACAACGCCGCCGCCCACATGGGCGCTCACCTTTTCCAGCAGTATCTCATCCTCGCAAAACCGCTCGACCCGACCGCATGAAAGATACTCTCGTCACCGGCGCTACCGGCTTCATCGGCAGTTATCTGACCGAAGAATTGCGTGCCCGGGGGCACCGTTTACGGCTACTCGTTAGACGGCGGAATGCGGCGGTCGAACAATTCGAAAAAAATGACGCCAAGATATTTATCGGCGATTTTACCGATAACGACATCGTTCGGCGCGCGGTCGAGAACTGCGGCACCGTCATCCATGTCGCCGGCGCGACCAAGAAGAACAGCGAGAAGGAGTACCTCGAAGGGAACACCCTTTTCACCGAAAAACTGCTCGCACCGCTCGCCAAAGAGCAGCGCTTTATCCTCATCAGTTCACAGGCGGCCGCCGGCCCATCGACCGGAAATAGGTCGGTGACGGAAAGCGACCCCCCGCGCCCCCTCACCTGGTACGGGAGATCGAAACTGGCCGCCGAGGAGGCGGTGAAACGCTGGGGAGCCGACCCCGACGACAACTACCTGATACTCCGCCCCTGTTCGGTCTTCGGGCCGGGCGAACGCGACATCTACACCATTTTCAGGATGCTCGACCGCGGCGTGCTTACCCTTCTGGGGACCGGCGAAAAACGCTTTTCGGTGGTCTATGTCGCCGACCTTTCCGCCGCCATCATCGCGGCGGCCGAGGGAGGGGTGACCGGCAAAACCTTTTTCGTATCCAACGACGCACCGGTATCGTGGCGCGAATTCAGCGAAGAGATCCGTGTCGCGATGGGCAAAAAACGGGTCCTGCGGCTGATGATACCCGAATGGCTCGCCGCTCCGGTCGGCCATACTGCGGGACTGATCGGCAAAATGGTCGGGAAGACCTTTCCGGTCAACGGCCAGAAGGTCATCGAGATGAAACAGGAGGCGTGGATATGCGCCAACGACGCGATAAAAAAGGAACTCGGCTGGCGGCAACGGACCACGCTCGACCGGGCGATGCGCGACACCGTCGAATGGTACCGCCGCAACGGCTGGCTTTCGGCGTGAAACGGAGGAGACGATGAGCGAAACATTCATCCATGAAAGCAGTTACGTCGACGAGGATGTGCAGATAGGCGCCGGCACCAAGATATGGTTCTTCTGCCATGTGCTGACCGGGTCGCGCATCGGCGCCGACTCTTCGTTCGGCCAGAACTGCATGATAGGTCCGCGCGCCATCGTCGGCAACGGCGTCCGGGTGCAGAACAATGTCAGCATCTATGAAGGGGTCGTCATCGAGGACGATGTCTTCCTCGGCCCCTCGATGGTCTTCACCAATGTGATAAACCCGCGCAGTTTCATACCGCGCAAGGATGAATACCGTAAAACGCTCCTGAAAAAAGGGTGTTCGGTCGGCGCGAACGCCACCATCGTCTGCGGGGTCACCATCGGCGAATATGCCTTTGTCGGCGCCGGAACGGTCGTGACCAAGGATGTTCCCGCCTACGCGCTGGTCTACGGTAACCCGGCAAAACAGCACGGGTGGGTCGGCCGGTCGGGCAACAAGCTCACCTTCGGCAGGGAGGGGATCACCACCGACGCGAGCGACGGCGCCCGCTATGAACTCGAGAATGGAAAAGTGAGGCCGCTGTGAAGAATAACATACCGCTCATCGATCTGGCGACGCAGTACCGCGCCTATAAAGAAGAGATGGACACCGCCATGGGGAAGGTCTGCGAACGGGCCTCTTTCATTATGGGACCGGAGGTGACCGAACTGGAAAGAAAACTCGTCCTTTTCTGCGGTGCCGACCGCTGCGTCACCTGCGCCAACGGCACCGACGCGCTGGTGTTGGCGCTCCGAGCCCTCGATATCGGCCCCGGCGACGAGGTGATCACCTCCGCTTTTTCCTTCATCGCCACGGCCGAGGCCATCGCCACGGTCGGCGCCACGCCGGTATTCATAGACATCGAACCCGACACCTGTCTCATCGACGCGAAGAAGATAGAGAACAAGGTCACCGCCCGGACGCGCGCCATCATCCCGGTCAGTCTCTACGGACAATGCCCCGATATCGATGCGGTCAACGCCATCGCGGCGCGCCATGAACTGACCGTCATCGAGGATGCGGCGCAGAGTTTCGGCGCCCGCTACAAGAACGGGAAGAGTTGCGCCATCACCCGGCTCGCGACCACCAGTTTCTTCCCCGCCAAACCGCTCGGCTGCTACGGCGACGGCGGCGCGGTCTTCACCGACGACCCCGCCCTTGCAGAGAAGATAGCATCCCTGCGGCTTCACGGGCAATCGAAACGCTACTACCACCGCCACATCGGCATGAACTCGCGGCTCGACACGCTGCAGGCGGCGGTATTGCTGGTAAAACTCGCTCACTTCCCCGCCGAGATAGAGGAACGCCAGCGGATCGCCCGCCACTACGACAAACTGCTTGCCGGCCTGCCGCTCGAACGGCCGATCGTCCATAACGGGCGGCTTTCGGTCTGGGCTCAGTACGCCGTCCGGGTGAAGGATCGCGATACCGTCGCGCAGAAACTGAATGATGCCGGCGTCGCGACCGCCGTCCATTATCCCCTGCCGCTCCATCTGCAGGAGGTCTTCGCGCCGCTCGGCCATCGACCGGGATCGCTTCCGGTCGCCGAAGAAGCGGCCCGCACGGTACTCTCGCTCCCGATGAGCGCCTTTGTGGCAGCGGAGCAGCAGAAGCAGATCGCCGATGCGCTTGCTGCGGCACTGTGACCCCAAAAAACAGGCCTGTTTTCTTGTATTTTCAAGGCGTATCGGTATAATTACCTCGTTTTTTGAAGACAGCGCTTCGGGTTGAAGATGGAACGGATCGTCAGCATAACGCTTCTTGCGCTCGCCTTTATTATAGGGTGTAGGCACACCGAACACTACGGGAAACAGATGGCGGGCAAGGAACTCCCCTTCGCCCCTCTTTCGGCCGAGAACGATGTTAAGGAACTGTTAGCCGACGGTGACGAATATCGCATCGGCACCGGCGATGAACTCAAGGTCGATGTCTACAACATCCCTGAACTCAGTTCCAAATCGATGTCGATCAGTCAGTTCTTCGGGCAGGTAGTGGATGAAAAGGGAGAGATATTGTTTCCCATCATCAAGAGCATCAAGGTCGGCGGTCTCACCAAGAAGGAGGCGGCACAGGCGATAGAAGAGCGGCTCAAGGAGTTCGTCAAGAACCCCGACGTTTCTATGGAGATCGTTAAGTTCCAGAGTAAATTCTATTATATAACAGGCGCCTCAAACAATAATGGCAAATACAACATCACCCCCACCACGACCATCATGGAGGCGCTTTCTCGTATCACCCCGCTCGCCACTTCAAGTTCTGTGACGATGGCCAATACCATTTACCTCAAGCGCGATGAA
Source organism: uncultured bacterium (assembly GCA_937871295.1). Classification (GTDB taxonomy): domain Bacteria; phylum UBP6; class UBA1177; order UBA1177; family JAKLFG01; genus CALMRE01. The sequence goes on from CALMRE010000116.1 coordinate 6,775, forward strand.
AAGGTTATCCCTCTTTCGATAACCGAGGTCAGTAAGTCGCAGACCGACTATTCCCGGATCCGCATCCATAACGGCGACACCTTCTTCGTTCCTCCCGCATCGGCCGAACGGGTTTACATTGTCGGCGAGATCGCGCGCCCGGGAGCCTACCAGATAACCAAACCCGATTACACCGTACTCGACCTTATCGCCGAGGCGGGCGGCGTCAACCCGGTGACAGCCGACACCACCGCCCTGTATCTCGTCCGGCAGTACGGCGGTAAATTCCAGTACGCGGTGCTCGATTACCACAAAATAATCGGCGGCGATTCCGGTAGCGACCTGCGCCTCCAGCCGGGCGACCGGCTCGTCGTTTCTCCGACCGGTCTGGCCAGTTACAACCGCATCATCGAACAACTGCTTCCGACCTTCCAGATGATCAACTCCATCACCGGCACCATAAAGAATGTGATCGACATCTCCAACGGCGGAAAGTGAGCAGAAGATGACCGACCTCACCGTAAAAGACCTCATTGCCGTCGTACGGCACGGTACGCGCATGGCGGTCATCGTATTTTCGGTCACTTTCTGCGTCAGTCTTTTCGCGATGTTCCTGTTCGCACCCGAATACGAGGTCTCGACCACGATACTCATCGAGCAGGAGGATCCATCGGCGCTCATGTTGCCCAATCCGGCGGCACTGCTCATGGGCGGCTTTCAGGCGGCGCAGAACGAGACCGAGCTCATCAAAAGCCGCGTCATCATCGACGCCCTCATCGAGAAATTCAACCTGCAGTTCCCGGTCGAACGGATCAACGACAGCTTTTTCCGTCAGTTCGTGGGGAAATTCCGTGGAGAACCCGATTTCATCGGAGCGCCCTATTTCGCCAAGACCCATCCCGGTCTTGCCAACGGGGACGGGACCATAACGGTTACCGCGGCGGGCTATCTTATAGAGAACGGTTCGGAAAAGATCGAATGCGCATGGGGCAAACCCTGCTCCTTCAAGGGAGGAGAGATCGTACTGGAGAAGGCGGGCGATATCCCGTCCGGCGAACACTACGAATACAGTTACCGCAACCTCGTCAGGTCACGCAAGGCGGTCCGTGAATCGTACGAGGCTTTCCCGCTGGGAGAGGACAAGGCCCCTTCTCTTTTCCGCGTCTCGATGGAAACGACCAACACCCCCTTTGCCGCGCTCTTTCTGAACGAACTGGTCACCGTGTTCGCGGCCAAAAAGGTGCAGTGGCGTACCGAAACGACCGAGATAACGCGCGGCTTCCTTGAAAAATTGGCCGTCCGCCTCAAGGACGAGCGGGACGAGAAGCTCCGCAAGCTCACCACCTTCATGTCCAACAGCCGTACCATCCTACCTGACGAACAGGTAAAGACGCTCGTCATGCAGAAACTGGAGCTGGAACAGCAGAAAAAAGAGATAGATATCCGCCGCAGTCTTATCGGCGAGTTCCGCAAAACCATTGACGAAGGGGGCGCCCGGATGCTCCCCGCGCCGATGCTGGATGACGACAAGGCATTCGGCGAGGTCGTGGCCACCTACAACACGCTGGTCATGGAGGAGAAAAAGGCGTCTGAACTATATTTCGACTCGCATCCCGACCTCATCATGCTCCGGCAGCAGTTGACCGCCGCCCGCAAGACCATCGGCACCATGGCCGACGACACCGATTCGAACATCCGGCAGGTCGAATCCTTGCTGAGCGCCAAGATCGGAGCAATAGACGGCGAGATGCGGCGCCTGCCGCCGGAATTGAGCGAGCTGGCGGTGCTCAAGGCCGAGGAACAGGCGGTCGAGAAGATATATTGGTTCCTCAACGAGAAACTCTACGAGAACGAGATAAAGAAGGAATCGATGAAACACGATATCCGTGTCATCGACCGCGCTGACCCCAATGAAGAGAAACTGTTCCCGCGTATCTCCATTTCGATGATGCTCGCATTCGCGCTGGCGCTTCTGTTGAGCCTCGGCACCGTGTTCGGTCATTACCTTTTCCGCCGCACCGTACCGTTCGGCGAAGAGGTCTCCCGCTTTGTCGGGAACACTTACCGTCGTTTCGACCTGCCCTGGGTGGGGACGACACATCCCGCCGACGATCTTGATGCCCGCCTTCTGCGCATCATGGTCTCCTCGGGGCTGCTCGACAAACGCACCGGCACCATCGCCGTCTGTTCCATTGAACCGGGCGCCGGGAAAACCTTCCTCGCGGGACGGCTGGCGCAAATGCTGACCGATCTCGGGTACCGGACCGTGCTCCTGGGCGAGACCGATGGAACGGCGCCGCAGAGTGGCAAGGATCAGCCGGCCCAGCCGGCCCGTCTCCGGCTCGACGGCGATTCGGCCGCCGGCACGCTGGTTGCCGCCGACGGTATCGGGCTGAAAAAGATACGGGAGCTGCGTGAGCAGTACGATTTCGTCATCCTCGACACCCCGGCGATGAACACATCGGTCGAAGCTCTTATCGCCGCCGCAGAGGCCGATCGGACACTCTTTGTCGTCCGGGCCGGGAACACCCCGCGCGCCATCTTCAAGAAATACTTCAGCATTCTTTCCGAGCGCTCACCGCGGGACGGACAGATCGTCATCGCGGTGAACGATTCGGCATTTATACCGTCGTGATCATCGACTAGCCGGGCGGATACCTGTGGGAACCATCCTTTCGATCGCGCTTCTGACCCTCTGCATCGTTGAAGCCTTTCGCGATCTAAAACGAAGCCTCTCCTTCTTTCTGCTGGCGCTCCTATTCGCCCCCTACATCATTATCGGATCGCTCTACATCCGGATAGAACTGCCTCTGACGCCCATCTATCTGGGGATACTCCTCGCGCGCCGCGAGTTCAGCGTGATACGGATCCCGTCCATTGCCTGGCCGCTGATCCTGCTGTGGGGATATACCCTCGCACTCACACTGTTCTCCGCTATTGTCGGGACCGCGGTCTCTCCCTCATGGTTCAATGTGTACGCCTATATCAAGCCGGTATTCCTGATCCTGCTGTTCGCCAATACGGATTTCTCCGAATCCGATCTTGCGCGTCTTCTGCGCTGGTTCGCAGCGAGCGCCATCCCGCTCGCTCTGCTGGCGGCCGGGCAAACCTTCGGCGTACAGGCAGCGACCGATATCACCATGAATGCCTACATGTCGCCGGGTCGGCTGGTCGTCGAACGGCTGGTCAACGAGATCGGATTCATTCTGCGCGCGGTCAGCGTGTTCGAATCGCCGTCCTATGCGGCCACCTATTTTCTGGCGACCCTTGCCACCGCGGTCTACCTGCTGTTCGAGCTGCGCGGTCAACAGGCGGCGAAACGGGCATTCCTGCTGCCGCTGATCGCTCTTTTTGCATCCTTCCTCGGCGGCGTGGTGACCCTTTCGGCCACCTTCGTCGCCGGTATCGGACTCATTCTTTTCATGCTTTTCCTGCGACTCGAATGGCGCAACAAGGTCCGCGCCGTGGCGATATCGGCCGCCTTCGGCGCCATCATCATCGGGTACCTGATGTTCCTCGGCAAGGACGAGGAATATGCCTCGATCGCGAATAACATCACCTATCAGGCCCGGCGCGTGGTGACCCTTGAACTCTTCGAGACCCGTTATGCCGGAAATACCGGCTATCTTAACAAAACGATGACCGCCATAGGCGACAGTCCGCTCATCGGCTACGGTTGGATGCGCAAACCGGGCATCTTCATCGGCGATTCGATGTATGTGGTGCTGCTCTATCAGAGTGGCATCATCGGGCTGGCCCTTTTTCTGTTCTGGCTGCTTCAGGCATACCGCATGGTCGCAGCAACGCGACCTCTACGCGAGATACTGGTGTTCTGGCTCTTCGTCATGCTCATCTCCGGGATGGGCAGCCCATCCTTCTTCATCCCCCGCCTCAATGACTGGTGGTGGGCGCTCTGCGGCATCGGAGCGTCACTTTCCGCCTCTTCCGTACTCAACGACCAGAGAAACCTCCCATGAAGATACTCTATATCACCTCCAGCCTCCCGATAGGCACGCAGGAAACCTTTATCGTGCCGGAGATAACGGCTCTTGTGGCGGCCGGACACGATATCACCGTCATTCCGGTCCACCCGCGCGGTGGCTTTATCCACGACGATGCCCGCCCGTTGCTCACCCGATCGCTGATCCTGCCGATCCTGTCGCCGCGGTTGCTGGGAAGCATCATCTTCCTGCTGCGCCATCCGAAGATATCGCTCCGCGCGCTCTGTGCGCTTCTTACTCTCAACTTGCTCCATGCGCTGAAGAACAAGGCGGCCTTCTTCAAGGCGCTCTACCTTGCGCGGACCATCGACCTGCGTTCGTTCGACCACATCCACGCCCATTGGGCGGCCGCCTCATCGTCGCTCGCTATGGCTCTGCACCATCTAAGCGGCGTACCGTGGAGTTTCACTGCTCACCGCTGGGATCTGGTCGACAACAATCTGCTGGCCCGGAAAACGGCATCGGCATCATTTGTGCGGCTCATCTCGCAGAACAGTCTGGAGCTCGTGCGGACGCATCTCGCCGAACCGCCGATGGAAAAGATACATATCATCCCCATGGGGGTCGCCATCCCCGACGCCCCAATGAGCTCTGAAAAGAACGAGCGCACCGCCCCGCTCACCATGATCTGTCCGGCCAATCTTCTTCCGGTCAAAGGTCATCGATACCTCATAGAGGCGATCGCCCTGCTGAAAAAGAGCGGCCTGTCGGTACGGCTCATCGTTGCGGGATGCGGGCCTCTGGAAAAAGAACTCCGGCAACAGGTCGCCGCCGAGACACTCGGGGACCGGATCGAGTTCGCCGGCCGACTCGCCCATGGAAAGCTTCTGGGACTCTACCGCGATCGCACGGTCGATGCCGTGGTCCTGCCGAGCGTTGACCTCGGCAACGGCGTACGCGAAGGGATCCCGGTATCGCTCATCGAAGCAATGGCCCACGGTCTGCCGGTCATCTCCACGCAGACCGGCGGCATGCCCGAACTTCTGGGCGACGGCGCGGGACTCATGGTCCCCGAAAAAGACGCATCTGCGCTGGCCGCGGCCATCGACCGGCTTTCCCGCGATGCGGCATTCCGGCGGACACTGGCCGAAAAGGGTCGTGCCCGTGCCGTGGAGCGTTTCTCCATAGTTTCCGTCACGGCACAACTGGAACGACTGTTCGTCGACCATAAAAACCCTCATCGGGGGATCATCTGATGGACCGGATACCGGGACTTCTGCGCCGGAGCGTATCGTTTCTGCGGGAATGGTCCCGCTTTCCGGCGAATTTGCGGCGGCTGTACGCGTTCCTGACCGATCGCCGTACCGCATCATACCTTACCGACAAGGCCCTGATGAAGCGCAAATTCAGGATATGGATGGACAATCTTATCTGGCTTCTGCGACATCGCGAAGTGAACGAATTCTATTACCTGTACCAGTTCGACAGCCGCGAGCCCAGAGATCTGTCGACCTATATATCCTACGAGGATTTCCGAAAACTCCGCGACCGGATAAATTTCAACCGTCACCTGGTCGCCGGACGCGATTATTCAATCCTTCTCCGGGACAAGTTCGTCTTCAACAAATACATGGAAAGCCTTCAACTGCCGGTCCCCCCGACCGTGGCACTCATCGAACAGGGTTGCATCCGCTGGGCGGGTGCCAGAGACCTCGCGAGCCTCGACTCCCTGTACGATGCGTCCCGCGCCGATATTTCCGCCTACTGCAAATATGTGTACGGCGAATGCGGCGAAAAGATATACCGGCTGGTCAAACGGAAGGGACAGGTCCTGCTGGATGATCGCGCGGTTGGCAAAGAAGAGCTTGCCGCAACGCTGAAGGGAACATTTTTCGTTCAGCAGGAGGTCCGTCAGCATCCCGATCTGGACGAATTCTACCCGCTGACCACCAATACCCTCCGCCTCTACACGGTCATGACGAAAAAAGGGCCGGAACTCTTCTACGGCATCATGCGGTTCGGCGCGAACGGCAACCGCGTCGACAACTGGGCCATCGGCGGGATCATCATCAAGCTCGATCTCGCATCAGGAGAACTTCGTCCCGAAGGCTATTTCAAGCCGGAGTACGGCGGCAGGGTCACCGCCCATCCCCACACCGGGCGCTCCTTTGCCGGATATCGCATCCCCTTCTTCGCCGAAGCGGCCGCTCTGGTGATGGAGACGCACCGTTATTTCTACGGCATCCGCCACATCGGGTGGGATGTCGCGATAACCGCGACCGGTCCGGTCATCATCGAGGGGAACGACAACTGGGAGATATCGGTCATGCAGGGACTCGACCGGCGCGGATGGAAACAGTGGATGTACGAGAACTCCCGCCCCGAACCGCTTTAGGCCCGGACCCTCAGCAGGCCCAGTTTACGCAGAACAAGATATTTCAGCGCCGCGCAGAGCACCGGACGGGTGTCGGGCGTGCGGAACAGCGTCCAGAGCGTTTTAAGATGCTGCGATGAAAGATAGCGCCTCAGCGACCGTTGTCCCGACGCCGCCGTTGTGGGACCGGCAGTTCCCGCCCCTTCCCGATGCCGCCGGTTGTCGAAAAGGGTCCTGTGGGCATCGGCAAGCCACGCCACGCGCGGATCGGCCACATGGGGGAGCGTTAAGCGGCTGAAAAGTTCGTCGGTCGCCTCACCGCAGGAGACCGATCCGGATTCCCGGTCGACCCGCAACGGGACGAGCGACCAGACGACCCCGCTCCCCGACAACTCAAGAACGACCAACGACCCCTTGTCGGTATCGTCCCGTTTACGGTGCGGCGGGATATCGAACATGAAATTCCCCAGAGAATAGAACACCGGGCGCCCATCGACCACTTCATAGCCTTGGTAGACATGGGAATGGTGCGCCACCACCGCGTCCACCGGCAATGCGGCGAACCGGCGAAGCAAGTCCCGTTTGGCGGGCATCGGGATACGCGTGTATTCCTCGCCGCCGTGATAGTTGATCACAATGCGGTCGGCCTTGCCGACATCCCGGAGATACGCGATCCGTTCGCGCAGGGCTCCGATAGACCGAAAGACCGCGGTACCGGCCCGTTGTTTTCCGGCGGCGGGACTCAGACCATCGGTGACCGAAAGGAGCGCCACACGCAGCCCCTCTTTTTCCACCACCACAGTATCGAACCCGTTGTCGCCAAGCCGCCCCGCACCGAAATGAAGAACGCCGGCGGCCTGTATGTTTCGTACCGTATCGGCATATCCTTCCTCTCCGCAGTCGAACAGGTGGTTGTTGCCGAGATTGAACACCGTGATGCCGCGCGCCGCCAGATAGGCGACCGACGCTGGCGCGCTGACCACCTCGAAACCGTAATCGGTCGACGCGCGAACGGCGGTCGCCGGTCCCTCGAAGTTGGCTACCACCCGGTCGCAGCCGCTCAGAATATCGAGAAGTTCCTCCGAGAACACCTCCTCATTGCGCGCCATACGCTCGCCGAACCGGCCGGTAGCGCTGAGATCGCCGGTAAAGGCTATCCTCATGCCGCCTCCGGCGCTTCGGCGGCCTTCAGACGACGATAGGCCGCAAAACAGAGTGCCGCCATAACGATACGCGTGATCGACACCGTCACCGCGGCTCCGTAATGCTGGAAGAACACTATCCCGCCGCAGAGCAGGACCAGCCCGCCCAGCGAAGAATACATGATGATGCGCATATACAGTTTATCCTGTTTATGTACCAGCAGATAGTTGGAACCGTACGCCCCCATCACCCCTATGGTCAGCGGACTGACCGCGAGGAGCCGCAGGATCAGCGCGGTATCGCCGAAGGCATCGGTGAAAAGTATCTTCACCGCGATATCGGCCAGCAGCAGAAAAGCGACCGTCATCAGCAAACCGGGCAAGAGCAGATACTTCTTCATGGTCTGGAAAGCGTGGCGGTTGCGGTTCATATAGGGATAAATGGTCCGCGCGATGATGTACATGAACGCGTTCCCCACCTCGATGAGCTTTGCTCCGGCGGTGTAGTAGCCGACGGCGGTATTCGACGCAAGTATGCCCAACAGGAAGGTCGAAGAATTGTGATACAGCGAAGGGGTGATATTGGCGATGAAGATATTCCATCCGTCGACGAACAGATGCCGGACCATCGCAACGGGCGGAACAAAGAAACGAATGGAAAAATAACGGTTGACCACATACAGCGAGACCAGACCGACCGAAACGAACCCGATCCCGTTCACTAAAGGAACCAGCATGACATCCTCGGGACCGCGTACCAGCAGGAAGACCAGGCAGGTGAATATCAGCTTCGCCGAAATGTTGAAATAGGCGATGAACTTCATCCGCTCCATTCCCTGAAAGAACCAGACCGGGATGAGAACATCACCCATGACCAGTCCGAAGGAAAAGAGATGGACCATCCAATAGTCGCGGAAAAGAGGGAAAACGGCGATGGTCGACAGCAATATCAAAAAACAGACGGCTGCCAACAGGAGCTTCACCGTCATGACCGACAGGAATATCTCGTTGATCTTCTTGGGATCGTCACGATTGAGCGATATCTCCCGCGTCGCCGACAAAGTGAATCCATATTGGGTGATCAGGATGAAATATTGCGCGAAGGACTGCGCGAACGAAACGATGCCGAAATGTTCGACCCCGAGGACCCGCACCAGATACGGCAGGGTGATGAGCGGAAGGATGTAATCGAAGCCCTTGAGCGAGGCCAGCGAAAGAAAATTACCCCAAAGGGTCTTTTTATCAGCGGAGGAAACGGCCGTACTCATGGGAACCGTCGGTATCCTTTGGAAAACACTCAAGGCAGAGCGAAACTATCAGATACTCACGGCAAGTCAAGCAAAAAAATCTTTACTTCCCCCCGATTTCCATGAATAATCGGCCGTTCAACGCGTCTCGAAAGGACCGCTGTCACGGGGAGGGCATATGATCATCGGCGTGCTTAAGGAAATCAAGAAGGACGAGAACCGCATCGCCCTGGTCCCTGCACAGGCGAAAACCCTCGTCGAACGCGGGCACACCGTCCATATCCAGACCGGCGCCGGGAACAATTCCGGGTATTCCGACGAAGACTACCGTGCCGCCGGCGCCATTATTTCCGATAAAAAGGCCCTTCTTGCTAATTCATCCCTCCTCCTGAAGATAAAAGAACCGATAGAGTCGGAGATCGGCGATTACGGCCCTGACCAGACCCTCTTCACCTATCTCCATTTCGACGGCAACACGCCGCGCGCCATGATAGATCGCCTCATCGAGAGCGGATTCCTCGGGATCGCCTACGAATGGGTCGAAGAGAAAGGGCATCATCTCCTGCTTGAACCGATGAGTCGCCTGACGGGCTATTTGTTCGCCTTAAAGGCGGTCGAATTATGCACACGCTATAAAGGCATCATCTGCGGCCGGCATGAAAAACTCCTCCCCGGCGCGAAGGTGCTCCTCATCGGCATCGGGACCATCGGCTCAACCGCATTGAAATACTTTCTGGACATCAACGCCGACATTACCATCGTGGACAAGCATCCGGAAACGCTTAACGATCGCATCAACAAGCGTTTCGACATGACCGGCGATCATATCGCGGCCCGCGGCATAAAGACGATCCGCTTCGACACTGAACACCCCTATGCCATCCGCGATATCCTCGCTCCCCTCATGCCGACCTTCGACATCGTCATCAACAGCGCGTTACGCCGCGCCGATCTGCCCCCCGAACGGCTTGACCACCTGATAACCGCCGATATGATAAAAACCATGCGCCCCGACAGCGTGGTCTGCGACGCGACCGCCAATATCCGCGATCTCATCCAGACCGCCTACCCCTTCGAGGAACTCGATCATTTCTACCGCGAATACGGCGTCATCCACTACAACAACGACCATATTCCTTCGACGGTCGGCCGCACCGCCACCGATATCCTGACCGCCGCGACATTTCCCTTTGTGCGGGAGATGGCGGAACTCGGCGTACACGAGGCGATCCGGCGGAACGCCGCCCTGCGCGCCGGGGTATCCTGCTACCGCGGACGGATAACCCATGACTACACCGCCCGGCAAAAAGGCTATGACCCCCTACCGATACTACAGCTTCTCTAAGTCTCTACGGGAGTATCCCTGATGAAGAACCCCCATCTTTTCAAACTCAAGCAACATCTCGCGCAATATCCCATCGTCGAATGGTATCGCCGCCGGCACCTCGACAGGAAAACATTCAAGCCCGAGATGCTCGACGGCGCCGATACGGTCGCCATCGACTGGCCCGTCGACCTCCCCAAGCCGCGCATCGGACTGGTCAAGGACTGCGGCAAGATGCTCTTCACGCAACCCTACGCCTATTGGCCGCGCTATGAACGGTTCCTGAAGAACAACGGCTTCGCCTACGAATTCTACGATATCCGGCGATCCGACTGGATGGCGCAGGCAGACCGTTTCGATGTGGTCGTGTGGCGCACCGAAAGCGACCCGGCGAGCCAGTACGAGGCGGAAAACAAGATACGCATCCTCGAAATGATGGGAAAGAAGTGTCTCCCCTCCTTCGATCTGGTCTGGTCGTACGAAGACAAGATCCGGCAGGCACACATGTTCGCACTACACGGCGTCCCGACCGTCCCGACCTTCATATCCTACGACCGCGACGAGGCACTCACCTATGTCGCCTCAGCGCCGCTGCCGATAGTCTCAAAGCTCGCCACCGGTTCCGGCTCGATGGGCGTTGAACTGTTCCGGCATCGCGACGCGGCCGAACGGTTCGTGCGCCGCGTCTTCGCGCCGGGGAATCCCACCTACTGGACCTACCTGCGCCAGAAGGACTATGTCTATTTTCAGGAATTCTTCGAGGACGCCGCCTTTGACCTGCGCGTCATCGTCATCGGCGACCGGATCTTCGGTTACTACCGGATGCGTCCCGAGGACGATTTCCGCGCGTCGGGTGCCGGCAAGGTCGTCAAAAAAGAGATCCCCGAAGAGGCCTTGCACATCGCCGTACGCACGGCCCGCGCCATGGGCGCCCCGATGATCGCCGTCGACATGATACATTCCCCCCGGCGCGGCGGTTTTTTTGTCATCGAGGCATCGATCTCTTTCCAGATAGACACTCATGAACAGTTGAAACTCGGCGATACCCCCGGCTACTACCGGCATGAGGAGGGTCGATTCACCTTCGTTCCGGGCCGTTTCTGGGTGCAGGAACTGGCGCTCCGCCGTTTCCTTGAGACCACTTATCTCCACCGCGGATGAGGACCGTCGCCTGCATACTGCCCGATCTCCGCGGCGGCGGCGCCGAACGGGTCATCGTCCGCCTGCTTAACGCTCTTGACCGGAAACGATTCCGGCCGGTCCTCATACTCATCGAAAAGAACGGTGATTATCTTGACGAGGTGGCATCCGATGTCGAGATAGTCGATCTGAAACGGTCGCGCATGCTCACCGCCCTTCCCGCTCTTTTTTCCGTCATGCGCCGCCTCCGACCCGATATCGTGCTGGCCACCCACGGCTATGTCAGCCTCCCGCTCGCCCTGCTGATGCCTTTTCTGCCGCGCGGCATCCGTTTCATAGCCCGCGAGGCGAACACCCCCTCACGCTGGAGCGCCCTGCAACCTCCGTTGCGCCGCCGGATATTCTCCTTTCTTTACCGTCACCTTTTCCGCCGCTTTAACGGCATCGTCGCCCAATCCGACACGATGCGCCGCGATATGCTGTCGTTCTGCCGCCTGCCGGAGGAACGGATAACGGTCATCCATAATCCGGTCGATATCGCCGCCATCGACCGCCAGTCGGCCCTGCCGTCGGCGGTGGCCCTGCCTGAAGGGGTGAAACGGATCATCGCGGTCGGGCGACTTCACCCGCAGAAACAGTATCCCATGCTCATTGAGGCCTTTTCCCGGCTCAACGATATCCCGGCTCACTTGACGATACTCGGTGACGGCCCCGACAAGGAGACCATACTGGAGAACATACTGGAACGGCGACTTGCGGCGCGCGTCCATCTCGCCGGGTTCATCAAGAACCCCTACGCCGTTATGCGGCGCGCCGACCTGCTGGTCCTCCCCTCCGCCTTTGAGGGCTTTCCCAACGCCCTTATCGAGGCGAACGCCTGCGGGATACCGGCGGTCGTCTTTCACGATATCGGCGGCGCTTCGGAGATAATCATCGAGGGCGTCAACGGCCATCTGGCCCAACAGGGCTCGATCGACGATCTTGCCGCAAAGATGCGGGCGGCGCTGATCGGCGACTGGGACCGGGAACGGATACGGGCCTCCGCCTATGATCGCTTCGGTCTACCCCGTATCGTGGCACAATGGGAGGATTATTTTTCCTCCGGCGGTACCGATTAAACTTGTAATTTCCTCTCTAAAAGCATACAGTACCGCACGCCTTTTGTGGCGACCGGTGGAACGGTAGGACATGAAAGTATCGATACTTATTCCGACTTTTCAAGAAGGCAGATACATTACCCGCTGCCTTAACAGCATCATCACCAACGAATATGATTTTTTCGGCACCGATTCCGAGATACTGGTCATAGACGGTCATTCGACCGACGGGACCCGCGACATCGTGGCCGGGTTCATCGAGCGCTACCCCTTCGTCAAGATGATCGACAATCCCGATATCGTGCAGGTGGTGGGCCTCAATGTCGGGCTCAAGCTGGCGACCGGCGACATTATCATCCGCTGTGACGCTCATTCCGAATATCCGCGCAATTATGTGAGCGAACTGGTCGCATGGCACGCCAAGGGGCTTGCGGCCAATATCGGCGGCTGCTGGGTCACCCTGCCGGGCGACGACAGCATCCGGGCGCAGGCCATCGCCGAAGTGATGCGTCATCCGGTCGGCGTCGGGCTCACCTACCGCACCGCGCCGGAGGGAAAGGAACGGTTCGTCGACACCGTCCCGTTCGGTTCCTGGAAACGGGAGACCATCGAATCGGTCGGTCCGTTCGACGAGGAATTCATCCGGGCGCAGGACCTTGAACACAACATGCGGCTCCGTGCACGCGGCGAAAAGATACTGATGCTGCCGTGGCTCCGCATCCGCTACTATGCCCGCGAATCGTACGACAAGGCGGCGAGTATGTTCTACCAGTACGGGTACTGGAAGAACAAGGTGAACCGCAAATTCGGCACCATCTGCAGTCTGCGCCAACTCATTCCACCGCTGTTCGTTCTCGGACTCATCACGCTGGCGATAGGCGCCTGCTGTTCTCCCGTGATCACGGGCCTGCTCATCGCCTACCTCGCCCTTTATATCGTCCCGATACTCGCCTTTTCGTTGCTCATCATCTTCCAACAACCGCCCGAACGGCGATCGTTCGGTTTCTTCCTGCTGATCGCCATAGCCTTCTTCATGACCCATTTCAGCTACGGCTTCGGGTACATCATGGGTTTCATCAATATCATCCTATTGCGCCGCAAGGATCTCGCCAAGAATCTCACGAATCACACCCGCTGACCGGCCCCTCTTTTCTTGACCTAATCCCTCAAATCGTTAAGGTAGGGCGACACTGTTCGCGCGGCAAATGGAGGCACGCATGAAGATCGCTGTTGTCGGTTCCGGCTATGTGGGGCTCGTTTCGGGGACCTGTCTGGCCGATTTCGGCCTTGATGTCATCTGCATGGATATCGATGAGAAGAAGATAGCGGCGCTGAAAAGCGGGAAGATGCCCATTTACGAACCGGGTCTCGATACCCTCGTGGAGCGCAATGTGGCCAACAAGCGGCTATCGTTCACCACCGACATGAAATATACGGTCGAGACCGCCACCGTCATCTTCATCGCCGTCGGCACGCCGCCCAAGGACGACGGTTCGGCCGACCTGCAGTATGTTCTCGCGGTGGCCGAAGAGATCGGTCGCTACATGAACAAGTACACCGTTATCGTCGACAAGTCGACCGTCCCGGTGGGGACCGGCCAGCTGGTCAAGAAGACCATCGCCGACGAGTTGAAGAAGCGCGGCGTTTCGTTTGAATTCGATGTCGTCTCGAACCCCGAGTTCCTGCGCGAAGGACACGCCATTCACGATTTCACCCATCCCGACCGAGTCGTCATCGGCACCGAGGGGAAAAAGGCCGAGGAGGCGATGCAGAAGGTCTACCGTGTCCTCTACCTCAACCAGACGCCGTTCGTCTTCACCACGATAGAGACCGCCGAAATGATAAAGTACGCCTCGAACGCCTTCCTCGCGGCGAAGATATCGTTCATCAACGAGATGGCGCTCCTCTCCGAACGGGTCGGCGCCAATGTGCAGGATATCGCCAAGGCGATGGGAATGGACGGCCGCATATCGCCGAAGTTCCTCCACGCCGGTCCCGGCTACGGCGGCAGCTGTTTCCCGAAGGACACCAAGGCGATCTACGACATCGGCAAGAAACACGGCGTCGAGCTGATGGTGGTCAAGGCGGCCATCGAGGCGAACGAGAAACAGAAACAGAAGATGGTCGAAAAGATAACGACCGCGATGGGTCCGGTGAAGGGCAAGACCTTCGCCGTCCTCGGACTCACCTTCAAGCCCGACACCGACGATATGCGCGACGCCCCGGCGCTGACCATCGTCCCGGCGCTCGTGAAGGCGGGCGCGACGATACGGACCTTCTGCCCGCAGGGCTTCCACGAGGCGAAGTGGCGGCTGGCAGACCATGAGAAGGCGATCACCTACTGCGCCGACAGTTACGAGGCGGTCACGGGGGCCGACGCGGTGGTCATCCTTACCGAATGGAACCAGTTCCGCGGCATGGATCTCGCCCAGATACGGTCGCTGATGAAGGACAAGTTCTTCTTCGATCTGCGCAATGTCTATTCCCGCGACCCGCAGGTCCGCGAACTGTTCACTTACTCCGGCGTCGGCCTGCCTCACTGAGGCGTGACGCCCTCCCCGAAAAGTCGTTCAAACACAAATTTTTTCAGCCGCCGGATGTCGTCGCGTTCCTGCGCGGCATAACACTTATCGCCGCCGTCGGGCAGATGCTCTTTCAGAAGATCGCGCTTTGAGTAAAGCACCTCGACCGATCCCACCGCCACGCCGCAGGCGTCGAGCAGTTCATCGACATAGCGTTTCTTAACGCGCCATTCGCGGTCGGTCGGATCGACCACCTGCAGGATGAGCGTCGCGTTCAGTATCTCGGTGAAGGTCTGCTCGAAGGCGTCGAGCGCCCCTTTTGACATACCTTCGATGAAACCGACCGTATCGAGCAGGAAGAGTTTTTTGCCGAAAAGCGACACGAGCCGTATCTTGGGGTCTATCGAGGAGAAGAACTCGCCCGATTCGCGCACCACCTTCTCGCCGACCAGCGCATTGAAGAGGGTCGATTTCCCCGCGTTGGTGTAGCCGACGATGGCCACGGTCGGATGGTTGGTCTTGGCGCGGAATTTCCGTTGATTCTCGCGGCGGCCGCGCTCTTTTTCAAGCGCCGTGCGGATGAGCCGCTGGCGCACCTTGAGCGACCGCTTCCGTTCCTCCTGCACCGTTTCGCCGGGGCCGCGCGCCCCCACCCCGCCGGTGATACGCGACAGACCGTGCGACCGTTCGTGGTGCTCCAGCCGTTCGCGCCCCGTGGCCGAAGCGGCCGCCTTGAGCTTGCCGCTCTGGCCGTCGGCCCGTTTTTCGAATATCGAGACGATTAGATCTTCGCGGGTGATGATCCGTTTGCCCGAAAGCCGGGAAAGCGTCGCGATGGCCCGCCCGCCGGGATCGCGGGCGAAGATGACGGTATCGAACCCCTCCGCGTCGGCAAGCCGCTTGCCCAGCGTCTCGGCGCCGGTCCGCGTGAACATCTCGGTGCGCAGCATCTCGGTCGCGGTGATGCGGTAGCCGGCGTCGGCCGCCAGTTTCATCGTTTCGCGGATGAAGGATTTATCCGTGGTACCGTTGAAAAGAAGGAGCGCCGTATGAAGACCGCGCGGTACCGGCAGAGAGAACTCTTCCGGCATCAGGAAAAAGGGATATTTCTTGTGCCGCGCCGCCGTATCGGTCCGCAGATGGACCGTCGCGGTGGTCGGGATGCCCGACTCATCGCGCGCCACCAGCATCAGCAGATCGACCAGACACTCGTTCAGGAGTCCCTGCGGATCGGGCAGGGCCAGTTCCTGCCGTGACGCGACGATAAGTCCCCGCACGCGGTTCGCAGGACGGAAACGCTGGAAATGTTCGGCGACCGCCCATTCGGTCGGATAATGGGCGCTTTTCAGTATCGCGTCGGCCGAAAGTTCCACCACCAGATAGTGGTCTGCCGGCGTAGCGAGGATGAGTTCGGTCAGTTCCGGTTTAGTTACCCGCACGCCGCTTCTCATCGATGAGGACCGCTATCTCGGCAAGCACCCGCGCCTTTTC
Source organism: uncultured bacterium (assembly GCA_937871295.1). Lineage (GTDB taxonomy): Bacteria > UBP6 > UBA1177 > UBA1177 > JAKLFG01 > CALMRE01. The sequence continues at coordinate 23,032 of CALMRE010000116.1, forward strand.
GGTCGAAACGCCCCCCGCGATGAGTCGCCGCTCCGCCTCGGCGACGGTCGCCGGATCGGGCGCGGGCCGCGGCGGACGGGCCGGCGGACGCCGTTTCTTCTTCTCGAAATGCCGCGGCTCGACCGACAGCGCGATCCCGGCCACCCGCGCCTCGGGGAGCAACCGCGCCATCTTCTCGACGATGAGCGGCAGGAGCGGTTCGTACTGGGAACGGACCATCGAATTGGGTACCGCGACCTTGAGCAGCCGCTTACGCCGGTCGAATTCGTACGGGAACAGCATATTCCGGCTCTTTTTGCCCACGATGGCGGTCCACTGAAAAAGAACGGCCGTCAGCAGTTCACGGTCGGCGGGGATATCTGAAATTATCTTAGTTATTGCCGGCATCGAGCGCCGCCATCATCTCCGCCTCGGCCACCTTCTTGCCGTCGACCGACGCAACCCCCTTGAACTTGAGGATGCCGCCGCGCTGCTGGACAACCTCGACATCGAGGATGAGCTGATCGCCCGGCCGCACCTCTTTACGGAAACGGCAGGCGTCGATACCCATGAACAGCATTTTCTTGCCCGAATTACCGGCATCGCTGAAGAGTATCCCGGCGCTCTGCGCCATCGCCTCGACGATGAGGACCCCCGGCATGATGGGATAGAACGGGAAATGGCCCTGAAAGTGCGGTTCGTTCGCCGTCACATTCTTGAGCGTCTTTATCCGTTTGCCCGGCTCCTCTTCCAGCACCCGGTCCACCAGCAGGAACGGATAACGGTGCGGTATCGCCTTCATGATAGCGTCGATGTCTCTCATCCTTACCTCCCCTGTTGCATACGATGACATTCGATAAGATTGCGCAGCATCACGGCGTTGGTCACCACTCCGGCGCCGCCCGGCACCGGCGAATAATGTATCCGATCCGCCTCTTTATCGTCCTGCGGCGCAAAATCGCCGCAGAGATTTCCGTCGGGCCCCACATTGATGCCGATATCGACCACCGCCGCCCCGTCATGCACATCGACCGAGCGGACGAGTCCCGCCTTGCCGGTCGCCACGGCGATGACATCGAACCGGCCGACGAGCCCCGAAAGCCCCGGCGTCCGGCTGTGGGCCACCGTGACGGTCGCGTCGCGGTTAAGCAGCAGTTTGAACAGCGGCATCCCGACGATGTTCGACCGCCCCACCACGAGCACTTGGCGACCCGCAAGCGGGACCTGATAATGCTCCAGCAGGAGTACCGCCCCGAGCGCCGTGCAGGGAACGATCCGTTCCTCGCGGGTGGCGTAGAGGAGCCCCTGAGTATGGTAGGAAACGCCGTCGACATCCTTTTTCGGGTCTATCCGGAGATTCACCTCATGGGCTGGTATCCCGCCGGGAAGCGGCAATTCGACCATGATGCCGTGGATGCCGGGGTCGCGATTCGCCTTGTCGAGCGCCGTGAAAAAAGCGTCGGCGGAGGCATCTTTGGTCAGTGAAACGAGCTCCATCGTGAAGTTGAGGCGGGCCAGCGCCTTCTGTTTCGCCTTGAGATAGCTTTCGGCCGAGGCGTCGCCCGCAGGGTGAAAAACGGCCAGTCTGAGCGGCGACGTCCCGTACGCGGAAAGTTTCTCGATAAGCGCGTCGGCCGCCGGTTTACCTTTGAGTAGCATCAGTGACCTCGTCACAGTTAGTGGCCCGCCGAGTATAGCAGAACGGCGGCCGAATGCAAGGAGCGGCGAAGCGATGAAATAATTTACGGGGCGCCTCTGTTTGAGTAGACTGTGGCAAACGAACGGAGGTCCGATGTCCCGCTCCCCGGTAGACATGAAACAGGTGCTGACGGCCCATCTCGATCTGATGTTCAGCTACAGCCTCTTCATCACCGGGAACCGCGACAAGGCGCTCGACCTGATGCAGGACACCATCGCCAGCCTGCTTACCAAAAAAGGGGCCTACGAAGAGCGCGACGCCTTCCGGACCTGGATATTCCGCGTCCTCAAGAACAACTGGCTCAACCGCGTCGCCAAAGATATGGCAAGCCGCGAGGTGACCGAAGCGACCTTCCGCACGGAGGACGACGAGACGATCGACTTCGCCGACCCCCAGACCGCTCAGCCGACCGATCCGCTCCTGCGCGAACGGCTCCTCGACGCCTTCGCCCAGTTGCCCTCCGACCAGCAAGAGGTCTGCTATCTGGTCGATGTCGAGGGGCTTTCCTACGACGAGACCGCCAAACGGCTCGCGATACCCATAGGCACCGTGATGTCGCGCCTCCACCGCGGCCGGGAGTTCCTGAAAACGAAACTCCGGCGCGAGGCGGCCGAACTGCGCATAGTACCGTTCCCTGACGAGGTGAGTGATGAAAAACGAAAAGCCGTGTGAGATGAACCCGCTCTTCATCGAGCAGTTCGCCGACAGCGAACTCTCCTACGCCGAGAGCGCCGAGATGTCTGAACATCTCAAGACCTGCGCCGCCTGCCGCCGCCTCTTCGACGAGATACGCGGCATGAAAAAGGCTCTACGCGCCGTGAACACCGCCGAACATCTCACCGCCATCGAGCGGGCCGGTCTGGAGAAACTCATCGCCGACACCGGCGAGCGCCGTCCCTTCCTGCCGCCGCTCCTTTCGTTCTTTTTCTCGGGAACGCGACTCGCCGTCACCGGCGCGACTCTGGCGGTCGGAGCACTCGTCACGGTCCTTTTTTATCAGATATTCACCATCGAACGGAGCGCCGACCTGCTCATCAGCGAAATACTGAACATCCACGAGAATTCCCTGCCCGACGAGTTCGCCGGCGGCGGGAATGTCGATCAGGTCATCGAGAAGAACCTTCAGATACCGGCGCCGAAACTGAAGAAATTCGTGGCGAACCGGCCGGTATCCAAGGCCCGTTTCGCGAATCTCGGCACCCATCCCGCCGCCTCGGTGCGGCTTGCCGACGCCGGCGGCGACGGCACGTTGGTCATGACCCGCAGGAACGACGATATCAAGCGGCTTTTTACCGATTCGGAGTGTGTCCGCGAGGTCAACTGCCGCGCCCATAAAAAGCGGATGAACGGCCGCGATATGCTCTTCTGGCAGGAGGAAGGGAACGATTTCCTGTTCGTTTCGGGGAATCAGCGGATGACCAACGGTATGGTCCAGCTCATCAGCGCAGAGTAAAACCCCCGAATGACCTCATCCCGACCTTCTCCTTGCAAAAGGAGAAGGAGTATTTTGGTTTTACCCTCGCCTTTTACAAGGAGAGGGCGGCGCAAAGCGGCAGGTGAGGTATTATTCCGACGACAGGACGAAGGGTATCGTCACCTCAGTGAGGGTACCGTTGAATTCGGGGAAGACCCATTTCTTCTTGATGAGATCCTTGACGCACCGCTCAAGGTTGGTTCCTTTGAACTTCTGGGTATTGGTATCGACCTTGGCGACCCGGCCGGTGCCGAGTACCGACAGCGTCACCTCGAGTTTGCCCGACAGCGACGCATCGAGTTTGAGCGATTTGTTATAGCAGTAGGCGATGGTGTTATTGGAGTTCTCCTTGACCACCTGCGCCACCTGCCGCGACGAGAGTTCTTCGGGTATCGCCGCCATCTTCGCGGTATTGTCCTTGACCACGGCTTTCTTCGATCCGGTGTAGCCGCCCCCCTTGGCCAGCAACGACCGGCGGAACTGCTCGACCTCCTCGTCGGAGACCTTGTCGAAGATACTCGCCGGCTTTTTCTTCACCTCGGTCTTCGCCTCGGCGACCGGGGTCCCCTTCTCTTTCGGTGTCTCGGGGGCCGCCTGTTGCGCTTCCAATGCCTCTTCCCGCTTCATGTCGGCAAGTATCTCGGCGAGCAGGTCTTTTTCTTTCTTCTTATCGACCTTCTTGATGGATATGCCCTTGACCTCGTCTATCTTGGTGACGCCCGAAGCCATCCGTATCCGTTCGATGTCGATGGTCTCGACCTGCTCTTCGATAACCGTACCAAGAAGCGCCTGTCCTTCCTGAGTATAAAAGAGGGTATTCAGGAACTTGACGGCCGAGCCGATCATGGCGACACAGGCAAGCGCCGTAATGGTCCACCGCAACCACGGACGCCGCTCGGCGAAAAGCGCCTGCTTTTCCTGCGATGCGCTCGAAAGCGCCCCACGGAGCTCCTTGCGCTCCAACGATTCGGCATCGGTACCCATCGCCTTTTTAAGCGCCTCTTCCGCCTCGACCTCATAGGCCGCGAAGACCTCGTGGAAATCGGGATAGTCACGCAGTTTCACCCAATCAGGCAACGCCGGCTCCCAGATGAGCGATTCTTTGACGAGTTTGCCGGTGACTATCTTTTCTGCGATCTCTTCAAAAGAGTATACATTGTCGTCGTTGACCAGTCTGAACTTCTGTTCCATCCGGCTTCCTCGCACACAGGGTTCACGCATTGTGCCCGAAATCGTTGCCGATGTCAAACAAATCGACTGCCCCTCCCTTTTGTTGACTTTTCATGCCGGTCGCATAGGTTTAGAACCGGCATTGAGATAACGCTCTATCAGTGGAGACACAGCATGAGTCGCATTCAGGAACACCCGGTACTCGAAACGAAAAAGGAAGCGCGTCAGGTCGCCTTCACCTTCGACGGCGCGCCGATGACCGGACTTGAAGGGGAGATGGTCAGTTCGGCGCTCTTCGCGGGCGGCGTCACCCGCTTCTCGATACACCGCAAGGACGGCGCGCCGCAGGGGATCTTCTGCGCCAACGGCCAGTGTTCGCAGTGCACCGTCATCATCGACGGCCATGCGCTGAAATCGTGCGTGACGCCGCTGCGCGACGGGATGGACATCCGGACGCTCGACCGGCTTCCGGCGCTCCCGGCCGACGACGAACCGCTGCGCAACTATGAGAAGAAGGTCGTCAACTGCGATGTGCTCGTGGTCGGCGGCGGCCCCTCGGGCCTCACGGCGGCCATTGAACTCGCCAAGCTCGGCCTGCGTATCGTGCTGGCCGACGACAAGGACCGGCTCGGCGGCAAACTGGTGCTCCAGACCCACAAATTCTTCGGCTCCGAAGAGGACTGCTACGCCGGGACGCGCGGCTACGAGATCGCCAAAATACTCGAAAAAGAACTGCGCTCATACAAAAATGTCACGATCTATCCCGAGACCTCGGTGGTCGGCATCTACAAAGACCGTAAGGCGGGGCTCTTCGTCGGCAACGCCCGCTATCTGATAGTCAGTTTCGAGGGGCTCATCGTGTCGGCCGGCGCGCGCGAAAAGTCCATCGTCTTCCCCGGCAACGATCTCCCCGGCGTCTACGGCGCGGGCGCCTTCCAGACGCTCGTCAACCGCGATCTGGTGAGGGCGGCGCAGAAGGTGCTCATCGTCGGTTCGGGCAATGTCGGCCTCATCGCCGCCTACCACGCCCTGCAGGCGGGCATCAATGTCGCCGGGATCGTCGAGATCGCGGGGCAGATCAGCGGCTACAAGGTCCACGCCGACAAGATAAAGCGCATGGGGGTGCCGATATATCTCAACACCACCGTCCTTTCGGCCGCCGGTAACGGAAAGGTCGAACGGGTGACGGTCGCCGAGGTCGACAAACAGTGGAACCCGATCATCGAGACGGCGCGCACCTTCGCGGTCGACACGCTCCTCATCGCGGCGGGACTCACCCCGGCCGACGAGTTCTACGACATGGCCGAACGGTTCGAATTCAAGGTGATCAAGGCGGGCGACGCCGACGAGATCGCCGAGGCGTCCAGCGCCATGTTCGGCGGCCGCATCGCGGGACTCAAAATGGCAAAACTGCTCGGCGAGGATGTGGTCATCGACGATACTTGGCTTAAAAAGGCCGAGGTGCTCAAGAGCAAACCCGGCGAGGTCCATCCGCTCGACGGCGTCGAACTGACCGACAAATTCAAGCCGGTCTTCACCTGTATCGAAGAGATCCCGTGCAACCCCTGCACCACCGTCTGCCCGAAGAACGCGATAAAACTCAAGGACAAGATCGGCACCATCATGGATGTCCCCTATCTCGCCGGTGAGTGCATCGGCTGCGGCATCTGCGTGGCGGCCTGTCCGGGGCTGGCGATAACGCTCGCCCGGAAAGTGGACGCGAAGAGCGCCGAGGTCGTATTACCGCACGAATACATCGTTTCGTTCAAGGTCGGCGACAAAATAGCGCTCACCGACATCGACGGCAACCCGCTTGAAACCGCCGAGGTCATGAAGATACAACCGAATAAGAAGTATCGCACGACGCTCGTCACGGTCCGCACCAGCCTCAAGAACGCCGCGACTGCCGCCGGTATCCGGGTGCAGGATGAAAAGGAGACGAAGCCGCTCGCCGTTCCGGTGCTCGATCACATCCCCGACAACGGCATCGTCTGCCGCTGCGAACGGGTGACGCTCGGCGAGGTGGTGAAGTTCATCAAGGAACACAAGGTGCGCGACATCAACCAACTGAAGCAGATACGCGTCGGCATGGGGGCCTGCGGTTCGAAAACCTGTTCGGTCCAGTTCCCGCGCGTCTTCCGGGCGGCGGGGGTCGATTTCTCGACCGTCGCCGAGGGCAGCATCCGCCCGCTGTCGGTCGAAACGCCGATGTATGCCCTCATCAACGAGACGGAGGGAGAATAACCATGAAAACCTACGATATCCTCATCATCGGCGGCGGTTCGGTCGGCGTTCCGGTAGCGCTCTATCTCGCCAAGAAAGGTAAGAAAGTGGCGGTCGTCGAGAAACACGCATCGACCGGCCGCGGCCAGAACCGCGCCGCGATCGGCGGCATCCGCGCGACCTTCTCCGACCCGGCCAAGATAAAGATCTGCCAACTTTCACTCGACATCGCCCGCACCATGCACAAAGATCACGGCATCGACATCGACTGGCATCAGGGCGGCTATCTCTTCCCGGTCTACGACACCGAGCGGGAACGGTCGCTCAAAACGCTGCTGGAGGTCCAGCATAAGTTCGGGCTCAACATCGATTGGGTGGACGCCGAGAAGGTCCAAAACCTCTGCCCCGGCATCAATCCGCGCGGTCTGCGGGGCGGCACCTATTCACCCGAGGACGGCTTCGCCTCGCCGCTCAAGACCACCGGCGCCTTCTACAAACTCGCCTGTGACGCCGGGGTCGATTTCTATTTCTACGAAACGGTCCTCTCGTTCGAGAAGAAGGATACGAAAATAGTTTCGGTCAAGACCGACAAGAACACCTTCTCGGCGGGGCTGGTCATCAATGCCGCCGGCGGCGACGCGCGCAAGATCGGACAACTGGTCGGCGCCGACCTGCCGGTCTATCCCGACAGCCACGAGGGGGGCATCACCGAGCCGGTCCAGCGATTCTTCGAGCCGATGGTGGTCGACATCCGTCCCGACGGCCACAGCGACAACTACTACTTTTATCAAGCGGCGGGCGGTCAGATCATCTTCTGCATCACCCCCAACCCGAAATTCTACGGCAAGGATATCGACAATACCTCCGAGTTCCTGCCGCTCTGCGTCCGCCGGATGTTGGAGCTCTATCCGCGGCTCCGCAACATCCGCGTCCGCCGCACTTGGCGCGGCCTCTACCCGATGACACCCGACGGCTTTCCGATAGTCGGCTACACCAAAGAGGCGGAGAATATGCTGAACCTCGTCGGGATGTGCGGTCAGGGCTACATGCTCGGCCCGGGACTCGGCAAGGTTATCGCCGAGACCATCTGCGACAACAGCAAAGACTACAAATTCATCTTCGACCAACTCTCCCCCTACCGCGCCTTCACCGGCACCGAGATGCTCAAGTAGCATGACGGGATACGCCGATATCCTCGACCGCTTCAATCCGAAAAAGAACGCCCGGACCCATGCCGTAGAACTGGTGACCGATATCTCGCGCCGCGACGGCATCAGCCCCGAGGCGGTTCTGGAGAAGGTCGGCGCTTCGGAACTGCTTGCTCGGCCCGGCCATTCGCTGGAGAACTTCGACGAACTGGTGAAACGACTGGAGGCGCTCCGCTATCCGCTCTGGACCGCGAAAAAGGAGCGTTTGAACGCCCTCTGCGCCCGGCTGGCGGCGAAAAGCGGCGTGACCGCCACCTACCCCTCGTTCGCCGAGGGCGACACCGTGACGCTAACGCTCAAGGTCAAAAGCGCCGCCGACCTCACCGACCGGCTGGCGGCCCTCGACCGCGAAAAAGATACCGTTGAGAAGATACTCAAAGAGTTGGGCGAGTAAGACTTCCGTTAATCAGAATCTTTTTTCTTGATATAGTTGTGAGGAAAGAAAAGCCCCCCTATTGCTGCAATGGGGAACGCAATGAGCCCGCCAACAAAAAAAGCAATAATAAAAAATGGGTCAAGATAACCTTCATAAAAATACGCTGCTATTCCGAAAACCACATTGCCGACAATCGTTGCGCAAAAAGAAGCGATAAGATGACGATGAATCAACCAATGAAAGATTGCTGAAGAAATCAGAACAATACCGAGGAATACGAGAAATCCTACCAATCCTTCATCCATACGACTTCCCCCATTGACATCGCCATTGTGCCGGATGGCATCGCCTTTGTCAAGACAGCGCTCGGCCAACAAGAAAATACACAAGAAACGCAATAATCAACAAATTTCTGTTGATTTTATCATTTTTCATGCTAATATCGCCTTGTGATTGACTGTCGCCGACCATCCGTCGGCATCGGAGGAACCATGATCATTTCATTCAGTTTTGAGAACTTCTTTTCCTTCCTTGAACGGACAGAGGTGTCGTTCCTCGCCGGGAAACAGGACCCCGACACCGCCCACTACACCACCACCGACACCGGCCTTCGCCTATCAAAAATGATGAGCGTGATCGGGGCGAACGGGAGTGGCAAAACAAACATCCTTCGCGCTTACAACTTCCTCATGCATGTCATGCGCGATTCTTTTAAGTTCAATCCGGATCAGGAACTGCCTCTCGATCAATTTCTCTTTACCGGAGAACCGCGCCAAGAAACCTCTTTTTCTCTACTCTTCGAACTGGACAAATTCCTTTACCGTTACGAACTCTCACTTACCAAGAAACAGATAGTGAACGAGGTTCTATCGGTTAAAACCGAAAGTAATTTTCGCTATCTGTTTAAGCGCACATTGGATAAAGAAAGCGGCACATACACAGTACGCGAGCAAGATTTCGGAAAAAAAGTCGAAACCATCGCATCGGGAATATTGAACAGCCGCCGTAACGCCACATTATTCTCAGGCCTCATCTTTGCCAACTATGAACCGATCAAACCGATAGCGGACTATCTTCTCGGCCACACAACGAATGTCGGAAGGATGGGAGTAATCGCGCTACCTTTCTTGACGAACCCCGAAATGGTAGCCTCTCAATGCATGGCGTCCCCTGAAATACGAACAGCCATCGAATCGCTTATGGCGCGCATAGACCTCGGCATCAGTGGAATAGACATTCGGGAGGTACGATTCCCCGAAGAGGCCAAGAAGCAGATGAACGCCGATAAATTCTATACTCCGTTCGCTAAACATACGGTAAATGGCACCGAGTATACACTACACTTCAGCATGGAGTCGGGCGGCACACAGAGTCTCTTTGTCTTGCTATACCATATACTCACTGCTTTATCGAGGCCGGGGATAGCGGTCATGGATGAATTAGAGGCCAGTCTACATCCCCATATGATACCGGCGATACTCGATCTTTTTATCTCTCCCGAAAGCAATCCTCATAACACACAATTACTGTTCACCTCGCACAGCCTCGAAGTTCTCAACCATCTTGACAAGAACCAGATCGTACTCGTCGAGAAGAACCCCGAAACATTGATGAGCGAGGCATGGCGGCTCGATGAAATGACCGGCGTTCGTCGCGACGACAATCTCTACGCCAAATACATGGCGGGCCGCTACGGCGCCGTCCCGCGGCTGTAAGGAGGCGGACGATGTCACGCACCGACCCACACAAGAAAAAACCGCGCGCACCACAGAAAACGCTTCTCATCGTATGCGAAGGATATACAGAATATGCTTTTGTGACATATCTGAAAGGAGCGTATACCACCCGATCAAGCGGACATATCCACATTCAGAATGCCTACGGCGGAGACCCGGTTTCCATCGTGCGTGTCGCCGAAAAAATGCTCGCATCGCGCGACTTCAACCGTTGCTTGCTGGTGTTCGACAGCGATCGAATGGGAACAACAACGAAGCCAAAGAACATCCATTGCGATTCCGTTAAACACATTATTCCAGACCCTTGCATTGAGAATCTCTTTCTTCGCGTCTTGAACAGCAAATTCATTCCAAGAACAACGGACCTATGCAAAAAAGAATTCGACAAAAAACACCTGGGCTCGCATAAAAAGACCGAACCAGCGACCTACACCATTCTTTTTCCCAAGATACTACTGGAAAAAAGACGAGGCTCAATCACCGAACTCGACCAGCTTATCAGTATTATTAAAAACTGTGGATGGTGAACGAGTGACCATCGCCCGCATCGTTGCCGACAAAAGTCTTACCAATCTGACGCTGGCCGGGAAGGCGGCGGCTCGTTACGGGCTGACCATCGAGCGGCTGACCAAGGATGAACTGGTCGCCGAGATAACCGCCCTGCCGCTTGAGGAGCGTTACCGGCGGGCGAAGCGGACGCTGTTCTTCACCACCCGCAAGGGTCCGTTCCTCTCCACCTGCCGCTGTCCCTCCGGCGCCGACTACCGCTGCTGCGGCTACCATACCATTCAGAGCGTGTCGGGCTGCCCGTTCGACTGTTCCTACTGCATTTTACAGCACTACATCGGCAACAACCCCTTCATTTCGATATTCGTGAATCGTGAGACGATAGAAACGGAGATGCGGGAACACCTTGTAAAACACAACCATATCCGTGTCGGCACCGGCGAACTGGCCGACAGCCTCGCGCTCGACGACCTGCTCGATGAATCGGGCTTCTTCCTCTCGATGATCGCCCGGAACGGCTGGGAGAAGCGCGTCACCTTCGAGTTCAAGACCAAATCGGACCGTGTCGACACCCTCATCGCGACGCACCAGCGGCATCCGGCCGTTGACTGCGTCGCCGGATTCACCCTGACGCTCGACCGTTTCCATGCGACCGACGAGATCGGCACCGCCCCGGTACTGGCACGACTTCACGCGGCGGCCCGCTGTGCGGCGGCCGGAGTGCGGGTGGCGTTCCATTTCGATCCGCTGGTGATGCAGGAACAGTTCCTCGACGATTACCGGCTCCTCGCGGCTCAGGCACTCGATGCGGTACCGCACGAAAAGATCGCGTGGATAAGCCTCGGCGGCCTGCGCCATACCGTTTCGATGACCGACCTCATCCGCCGCCGTTGGCCCGCTTCAACGCTCACGCTCGGCGAGATGTTCCCGTCGGCCGACGACCATAAACTCCGCCCCTTCGCGCCGCTCCGCGCCCGGTTCTACCGCGCCATCGCCGAAACGATACGAAAACATATCCCCGAACCGCCGCTCTACCTCTGCATGGAGAAAGAGTTCATGTGGGAACGGGTGGGAGGACTGAAATGGAACCATTCTCGATCGATCTGAAACGGTTGGCGGCCGAATTGCCGCTGCCTTTCGACTTTGACGGACCCTCGCCCGACCCGACGCGCACCGCGCTCATCGCGCTGGGCAAATCGGCCCGTTTCATGCTCTCCCGCTTTCTGGCAACCCATCCGGCTTACGCGACGGCTCACAGCATCGCGATATTCCCTGAAGGGCTGACCGACGATCTCGCTCTGCCGTCGCAGACGCTCCTCATCCCCTCGACCCATCCCCGGCTGACCGAAAAGAGTTTCGTCGCCGGGAAAGCGCTCATGGATTTCGTCACGACCCACGCGCACCTCGACCGGTTCATCTGCCTCCTTTCGGGCGGCGCCTCGGCGCTCGTCGAACAAAGCGACGACCCGGCGGCCCACATCGCGTGGTGGCATGACCTGCTTCACGCGGGGCTTCCCATCGAGGAGATGAACCGCCGCCGGATAGCCCGCTCGGCGATAAAGGGGGGAAAACTGACCGACTTTGCGCCGCACAGCCGCTTCACCACCTTCGTGATGAGCGATATCCCCGCCGAGACCGGCTATCGGCTCGCCGGGTCGATGCCCTTCTGGCGCGACGGCGACGAGCGGTTGACGCTCCGGTGCATTGCCGACTGCACCACCCTCCACCGCTGGTACGAGGAACAACTCCGGTCGCAGGGCTATCGGGTCGCTTTCTCTAAAACCCGTTTCGCGGGGACCGTGGCCGAACTTACCGCTTTGATAACGGCCGAAAAGGGGCGGTTGACCCCCGGAGAAGCGCTCCTGATGACCGGCGAACCGATCCTCAAGGTCGATATCCCCCACCCCGGCCACGGCGGCCGGATGGCCCATCTTGCCCTTCTGCTGGCCACGGAATCGCGCGGGGATGAGACGCTCTATGCACTATCGAGCGACGGCATCGACGGCTCTTCCGACTATGCCGGGGTCGTCGTGACGCCCGAAGCGCGAAAACATTTCGACCTCACCCTGCGCGACGATCATCTTGCGCGATTCGACGCCTATCCCTTTTTCGAACGGTACGGCTGTGCGGTAAAGACCGGCTACACCGGCATCAATCTCAACGACGCGGTGGTGATCACCATGCCCATTCGATAAGGGCGCCGCACAGTACGATAACGACGAACCATCCCAGCAGTACCCACACGATACGGCCATGCCAAGGCAACGGCTCCGTATGCGCGGAGACGGGCTCAACCCCTTTTCCGACGGCAAGCGCCGCGAGAGTGCAGACGGCGAATCCGACGAGGTTCCACCACATCCAGCTGACCTGATCGCCGTGCCGGAGCCAGAGATAGAGGTTCGCGGCAACACCGGCGGCAAGACCGAGGAGCGCCCCCGGGCCGCTCACCCGCCGGAACAGGATGCCCAGAATGAATACCGCCGCCACCGGCCCGTAAAAGGCCGACCCGATCTTGTTGACCAGTTCGATGACGGTATCATGCCCCCCGCCGAGCCACAGGGCGAAGAGTATCGAGATACCGCCCCAGAAGGCGGCGATGAGACGCGACCAGCGGACCTTCGCGCGGTCGGCGATGAGATCGAGCGACGGCCGGAAGCGCACCAGAAAATCGTTCCAACTCGCGGCGGAGAGCGAATTGACCGCCGAATCTATCGACGACATCGACGCGGCAAAGACCCCGGCGATGATCAGCCCCAGAAAACCGGTCGGGACATGGTGCAGAAAAAAAGTAGGCATCAGATAATCGGGCGGCAGCGCGGCGACCTGCGCGCTGAAATAGGGATGCGACGCCATGAACGGGAGCATCAGCACGCCGAGCGGGCAGTAGGTCAGGCCGAGCGGGTAGCGCAGGATACCGTTGAGCGCCAGCGCCTTGGCCGATTCGCCGGGCCCTTTGGTGCTCAGCAGCCGCTGGGCCTGCGTCTGGTCGCAACCGTAATAGGAAAGATAGAGGAACAGGCCGCCGAACAGCATCGGCCAGAAGGAGAAGGTCGCCCCGTCCACGATGCCGTTCCGGGAGAACTCGAACACCGAAAGCCGCCCCTGCCATTGGGCGAATTCCCACCCGCCGACGGGTATCTGGAGGGCGATGATGACGCCGCAGACCAGCGCGGCGAACCATAACACCCCCAGTTGGATGATGTCTGAGTAGATGTCGGCCCGTATGCCGCCCCATATCGTGTAGAGCACCGATACCGCGCCGACCAGCACGATGGTCATGGTCAGGCCGATGTCGAGACAGACCGCCGTCACATAGGAGGTGGCGAGGAGCGCAACGCCGGTGCCCATCGAGCGGCTGAGAAGGAATATGGCGCTTACCGCCAGCCGGACCGCGACGCCGAACCGTTCCTGCAGATAGCCGTAAATGGTGAATCCGCGATTCTTCCAGTAGGCCGGAAGGAGGATCGCGATGATCGGTATCATCGCCAGCGGCACCGCCATCTCGTACTGGAGCCAAGTAAGTCCGCCGCCGCTTTTAACGGCGATGAAGGCGGGTGCGCCGATAAGACTGACGGCGCTCACCTGATTGGCGACCAGCGACAGCCCCACCTGCCACCACGGTATCGTTTCACCCGCGATATAATATTCCTTCTGGTCGCGCTGGCGGCGACCGATAAAGAACCCCATGCCGAGAATGACCGCCAGATAGACGGCGAGTATCGCCCAGTCGAGCGGCTTCATCCGTTATGCTTTTCCACGATGGCGAACAAGCGGTCCTGCAGGTCGGGGATCGCCGCGCGGACCCGCACCCATGCCGACATGAGCGGTATGCCGACCGGGTCGCGGGAGAATTCCTCCTGCGCCCGTTTGATCGAGCCGACGAACACCTCGGTCGCACCGACCTCGGCGTTCCGGTCATAGGTAAGGCCGTTGAGCGATGCGAGCCCGTTGTATTTCTCTATCGCCTTGCGCGATTCCTGAATGTAGGTCGAAAGAAGCGTGCGGAAGAAGGAATCGGACATCACATAACCATCCTGACTGAGCACCCGGAACAGCGCCTGCGCGATGTCCTCGGCCATCCGCGACAGACCGGCCGAAGGATCGTCCTTTGAAAGTTCGCGGTGTTTGTGCTCGTAGGTGTCGAGTATCTCGACCTGACAGACACGGTTGACATTGGTCTGCTGATAAACCTCCGAGAGCATTGAGACCTCGAGCCCCCATGTCGGCGATATGCGTATGGAGCGGGCCAGTTCGCCGATGCAGGCGAATTCGCCCGACAGCGCGTAACGGAACGAATCGAGGAAATCGAGGAACGGCCGGTTGCCGAGTATCTTGGTGAGCGACCGGAGAAGCGGCGTGTAGAAAATGCGGGTGACGCGGCCGTAGAGCCGGTCGGTGGCGCGGGCGTAATACCCCTTGCTGAACTCGAAATTGAGCGCCGGGTGGACGATGGGATACACCAGCCGGGCCAGCAGTTCCCGTGAATAGTTGACGATATCGCAGTCATGCAGCGCTATGGCGCAGGCTTCGGTCTCATGATCGGCGAGAATATAGCCGAGCGACAGCCACACCGACCGGCCCTTTCCCGGTATCCGCACATTGAAGCCGGCGACATCGAGTTCGTCGTAGATCGCCTTGATATCGGGACTGTCCTGCCACAGAACGCGGCATTCCGCGGGGAGACCGTTCATGATGCCCCGCACCCGATGGAACTGCGCTTCGTCGGCCTTGTCGAGCGACAGCACGATCTTTTTAAGGTACGGAACACCGCGTAGTTCCTCGATGATACGCGGCATGGCCGGCCCCTCGAATTCACTGTAGAGGGCCGGTAAAAGCAGGATCACCGATCGTTGCCGCGAAAAATCCCGCAACTCCGCTTCGATCTCGGCGACCGGCCGCTCGCCGATCCGCTGGAGCGTCGCGATGACGCCGTTCTGGAAAAAATCGGTCATGATGCGCCTCCCCTCTCCCATTTCTCTATCAGGTACGGTTTCATTTTCTCAAAGAGCGATGCCTGCTCCTCGAAAAAGAGCTCGGCGCCATCGCCGTCCCGGTCCTTGAGGGCATGCACCAGACTGGCGACCCGGCCATAGTAAAGCGGCACCATCGTGCTCAACAGTTTGAACCGCTGGACCGGCGTCGCCCTCAGAGCGCAGGCGTAGTCGTACACGATACGGACCCACGCCTGATCCGGAAGCCGCAGCGGACAGCAGTCGCTTTCGGCCAGTTGTTTGACCGCCGCGAAGTCGTCGGTCCCGATGATCCGCTCCCAGACACCGGCGAAGTTCTGGTATCCCACCTTGAAATATTCGATAAGCGCCGCCTCATTGATCTCGAAAGGTTTCACCTCGGCGCCGACGAAGTTGCCGAACGACGGCACCTCTATCTCAGGATGCTCTTTTTTCCAGAAATCCTCATGTTCCTCCATGAGTTGGAACACGGTGCCGACCACCTCCCGGAACATACCCGACAGATCGGAGGAGGGATCCTTCTCGCCGTGCACCTTCGCCCCGAGCCGCGCCTGACAGGCGAGAAAACCGCCGGTGACCGCGGTGATCGTCATCCAGATATCGATGCCGAAACGGGCCACATCGGTCTCCCACACATCCTGATCGAGATAATGTTTCGCCAGTTTGCGCGACACGGCGAAATCGCCGCCGATCGGCTGTCGGATGCGGGCGCCGAACAGGGCGCGCGTAAGGTTGTAGACGATGGTATTGGTGATCGTGCCGTCGAATTTATAGCGGCGGTACTGCGGTGCGACGAAATCGTAGCCCGAGAAGACCGGCCCGGCGAGATTCTGCACCCATTCGGGGTTTATCGACTTGAGATCGCTGTCGAAGAAGAGGATCGCCTTCGCCTTGAGAAAGGTCCCCGCCTCGAGTATCTCGCGCATCGCCGAGCCTTTGCCCGGTATGCCGCGGTAGATCGACGACACCTTGTGGACATTGGGATAGTTCAGAGCGACCTGCGCGATGGTCTCGCGGGTGTCGTCGGTCGACCCGCCGTCGGAGGCGATGATCAGCGCCCGCATCCCGCCGAAATAGCGGTTCAGCCCCGCCGCCGCCATCCGGATGACATGGACCACCGATTCTTCGCTGAAATAACAGGGTATCCCCACGACAATGTCGACTTGGCCGAGCTGTTCTATCTCGCGACGGGTCGATTCTCGCATCGCCGAGAAAAAGCGTTTTTTTGTCATGGGAAACTCCTATGGGTTATTCAATAACATTTCAACGCTCTCCACCCAACCGCGCGGCGCCGGATGTTCCGCCCGCATAAGACGCGGATGCTCGAACGGCTCGTGCGGCAGGCCGGGACGCGGGATGAGCACCGCGACATCGGCCCGCGCGAGCATCGGCAGGTCGTTCAAGCCGTCACCGAGCGCCACCACCGGACCAAGCCCGGCATCAAGATGCCGATAACGCGCGATCAGCCGGTCGACGGCGGACCCCTTATCGACGCCGACACCCATCAAATGGTGGAATCGCCCCCCCTTGGTGACCGACAACCCCGCTTCGGCGGCCCATTGGACGATAAGGGGCAAATAACCGGGCTCCTTCGGCAGGAACGGCTCCGAGAACATCCGCTCTTTTGCCGCCGTTGCCGCCTCAAGCGAAAGACCGGTCAATTGCGCCACTTCCGGCGCGGTCAGATCACCGAAGCCGGTCAACCGTCCCTTCATGCGACGTGAAGCGATGAACCGCCGTATCGCGGCATAACTCGGCCCGAGTGGTTCAAGAAGATATCCCTGCCGCAGCGGCTCCAGAGCCTCCTGCGCCAGCGGATGAGCCGTCGGGATGGCGATGCCGCCGCCGTTCTCTACGATGAACGGCTCGGTCAGACCAAGTTCCCTATGAAGCGGCGTCGTCTCGGTGAAGGTCTTGGAGGAAACGAGCACCACCGGGATGCGGTGTTCGATCAATCTGCGCATAAGCGGCCGCACCTCTTCGTACCGGTAGTCGTCATGCCCTATCAGCGTGGCGTCGATATCGGTGAAGATGATCATGCCGCTCCTCTGTTCAAGAAACCGGAGGGTCCTCCTGTTTGACCGCCACCAACTGGTCGAGTTGCTGCTTGACGAAATTGTTCTGGTCGAGGAACCACTTCTGAAAATCGCCGGTGAAATCGATGGTCATGTTAAGGATCTTGGCCCGTTCACGATTACTCCGGTAAAGTTCAAAAAGATCGTCGCTCAGATAGAAAGTGACCTTTTGAGATGCTTTTTTCCGCTTCGGAACCAGACTGGCCATGAAAACTCCTCCTTTTTCCAACGAACATCCCGTTGCATCATACCGGAAAGATGATTATTGTCAACAGAATATGCAATGCAATAGATGTTATATCTATAAGTTATAGACTTTTTTGTCTATAAGCATTGATTTGAAGATATCTATATGTTATAATCAACACTGTAGGCCATCCTGTGGTCATTGAAAAACTTCAATCGGAGGGAAATGTTATGAGAAACTTAATAAGGCCCGGAGCTGTCGTTCTTTTCCTCCTCCTGCTTCCTTTCCTTTTCTCCTGCGCCACCCAGAAGGTTTCGGCAACGACAGAGGCCGCACCACAACCGGTAGTAACAAAAGAGGTCGAAGTGGCGCCTCCGCCCCAACCCGTTGAGGAGCAACCGGCCGGCTTCACCTATCACACCCTCTACTTCGACTTCGACAGAAGCGAGGTGCTCTATCGCGACAAAGAATATCTCGATCATTTGGCCGAATTCCTTCTGGCCAACGACGACACCCTGCTCACGATAGCGGGACATGCCGATGAACGCGGATCGATCGATTACAATTTTTCGCTCGGCGAACAGCGGGCGCTCGGGATCAAACAGGAACTGCAGAAACGGGGCATCGCCCCCGAACGGATACGCATCCTCTCGTACGGGGAAGAGCGTCCGGCGGTAGGCGGCGAAAGCGAAGATGCCTACTCGCAGAATCGCCGCGCCGAATTCAACGAGATGCGATGACGTATCGTAATTATAGACGGAGGAGCTCATGAGAACTCTGGTTTTGACCTTTCTCGCGGTGCTGTTGAGCGCACCGACGGCCTATGCCGGATCAAAGGTGCTCATTTTTCCCCCGGCATGGGGAAACAGTTCCCTGAAAAGTTTCGCGCAGGAGATGGATGACAACTGCGAAGATCTCCTTCCCGCCATCAAGAACGCCGAGGGCTACTGCGCCTCCAGCGCCCTGTCGGCCGCGGAGAAGAAGAAACTGACGAAATGCAAAGGCAGTTACGTCTGCCTGAAAAAGAAGGCCCGGGCGCTGGAAGAGTACGATCTGGTGATACTTTCCTCTCTTGCGCAAAAAAAACGGCGCCTCCATCTGAAGGTCGCCCTGTACAACACCCGCGGCGACCTGCTGTACGATGAGAACCTGAGCGGCGAGCGCGGCGACGGTCCCGAAGAGACGGCGGCGCTCTATCTCACGGCGCTCCGGAATGCAAAAGATATTTTCTCCAAGCCGGCGAACAAGCACGAGATAAAAGAGGCGTTGCGCCGCGGCTTTGCGCTGTACAAAAAAGGAGATACCGGCGGCGCCCTTCGTTTCTTCGAGAAGGCGGGCAACGACGAGTTGGTACGGACCGCGAGCGATGTCGGCGAGTTCATGGAGCGGGCGACGGTCGAACTGCACAACGGCGATGTGCGCGATGCCATCGGCGATCTCCAACGAGCGCTTGAGAAGGATGAAGAGGTCCGGAAAGCCGGCTTCGCGGTCATATCCTACATCCGCGAGACGAGGAAAACCAAGCGGAGCGAGTTCGATAACGGCGATTTTTACGAAGATCTTCTCAAGGTGCATCAGTCCTTTGAACGGCGCTACGGCGATCTGGACCGGAAACGGAACGAGGAGGAGCGGAAGCTCGTCGAGCGCGAACAGAAGGCGGTGCGCGCCATAGAGAGGG
>CALMRE010000117.1 GCA_937871295.1 uncultured bacterium
AAGCAAATGTCTTGACGAAATCAATTACGGCAAGATTAGCAAATGTCTTGACAGGCTTCGGCGACGAGAACAGCTTCGCACTACTTGTCCTCTTCTTCGCGCTCCCGGTCCCACAAACGCAAACGCTCCGCAATGGCATCGGGACTCGGTAATTCCGCACGATAGGCCTCGGGAAGTTGGGGAACGACGGTATAGGTGGCCACGCCGATGGGCCATCCGGCGGTGCGCAAAGCGTATTCGACCACGGTCTTGTTCTTGTCCCGACAAATGATGATGCCGATGGGCGCATTCTCCTCCGCCAGCCGTTTCTGCGAATCCAACGCTTCGAGGTAAAACTCCATTTTGCCTTTGTGCTCGGGCTGGAAACTGCCGATCTTCAGTTCAACGGCCACCAGACAACGCAAACGGCGATGAAAAAGCAACAGGTCGATAAAGTATTCCTGTCCGCCGACCTCCAACCGGTACTGATTGCCGACAAAGGTGAACGCGCCGCCCATTTCTGCGAGGAAACGGCGAATGTTCCCCACGAGCGCCTGTTCCAATTCCCGTTCCGAATGTTCATCGGCGAGACCGAGAAAATCGAAGGTGTAATGGTCCTTCACGGCCAACGCCGCCTGCGCCTTGATCTCCGGAGGAACCGTTTGATCAAAATTGGTCTGGTTGAGCAGATATTTTTCGTAGCTCTTGTTGTCGATCTGATGTTGGAGCACCGCCTTGGTCCAACTAAAGCGAGCGGTTGCCCGCAGATAGAATTCGCGTTCTAATTCATCCTTGCAACGCGCCATTATTACGAGGTTTTTCGCCCAACTAATTTCTGCAACCAGTGGTTGCATTTTTGGCTTATCGACATAGACTTGGTAAAAATCCCGCATATTCCATAGATTGCGCGCCGAGAACCCATTTCTCCCCGGAAATTCATTTTGAAGATCGCGCGCCAGCGTCTCCACCACCGATTTGCCCCAACCGAGACTTTCCTGTTTTCGGCTGATCGATTCGCCGATATCCCAATAAAGGTCGAGCAATTCCTTGTTGGCGGCGCGCAAAGCCTGATATTGACCGCGACGAATGCGTGCCTTGATCTCGGTCAAAAACCCGGCGTAGTCGTTAGAGATCAGTTCGCTCATCGGGAACTCCCACAAAAAGACAGAAGAACTGTAGCGCAACGGCGAAGAAATGCAAGTCGGCGGGCATCACCGCTTCATCAGTGCGAAGACACCCCAGCCGAGGTATTCACGGGTGTAGGCGGCGTACTGCGCGGGCTCCGCGGTGAGTTTGTCCCGGACCTCCTGCGCCATCTCGTCGCCGGGATTGGTGTCGAGCCACCGGCGCATGGTGAGCCATTTGGCCGCCTCGTACCTATCCCAGCCGTCCTGATCGGCAAGAACCATCTCGACGACATCGTACCCGAGGCGGCCGAACGACGCGATGAGTTCCGGCAGTATCAAAAAGTCGGCGATGGAACAGCCTTCACACCCCTTGGCGACCTCTTCGGTCGGCGGCAACTGCCGCCAGTAGGGCTCGCCGACGAGGATGATCCCGCCGGGGCGCAGGCTCCGCGCCAGCAGTTCGATGGTGCCGGCGACACCGCCGCCGATCCAGGTGGCGCCGATACAGGCGGCCACGCCGACCTTCTCTTTGGCGACATAGCCCGCCGCATCGTCATGGATGAAGGTGACCTTATCGGCGACGCCGAGTTCCACCGCGCGGCGTTTCGCCTGCTCGGTGAACAGGGGGCTCAGGTCGACGCCGGTGCCGGTGATGCCGTGGTCGCGCGCCCAGGTGCACAGCATCTCTCCCGAACCGCTGCCGAGGTCGAGTATGCGGGTCCCCTTTTCCATGCGCAGGGCGGCGCCGAGGGTGGCGTATTTGTCGGGGGTGAAGGGGTTGTGGATGCGGTGGGCGCTTTCGGTGATGGTGAAGATCCGTGGAATGTCCATTGCAGAAAACCTCCTTATTTATCCTTCCACGCCTTTCTTAATTGCTTCATTTTCGCTAAAAATCCTCTTCCTCCGTTAAGGTCATGTTCCCAAAATCTGATAATGCGCCAGTTGATAGAAACCAGTTCTCGATTAATTTCCCGATCGTGCTTAACATTTCTGCCAATCTTCTGTTTCCAGTATTTCTTGTTCGTCTTAGGCATTCGACAATGCGCCCGGCACCCATGCCAAAAACACCCGTCTACAAAAACAGCGATTTTCTTCCGTGGGAAAACAAAGTCTGGCTTACCAATAAGTGGGTAATGCCGGCGCCAACCGGAAAGGTTTTCTTTACGAAGAATTGATGCAAAAATCGTTTCGGTAGATTTGTTGCCGCTCGATTTCACGCAAGACATGATATGGGATCGTTTTTGAGGAGAAAAAGTGTCCATCTAATTTAGGAAATAACTTCAACCCAAGATTCGTCAAAATGCAGCGCATCTAAAACTTCGCCCATATCAAGACGAGGGGGTTTTTTAATTCGTATGGCCAATCTATGTTCAGGGACATTTTCGATAATCGTAAACTGAGAACCAGAAGGTTGCCATGTAAAAACATGGGCATCGCCGTCTTTCTCGTATCCCTCAAGATTATCGTTGTCGTTCCATTGCCACCAGTATGCTTTTGCCTCGTACATTATTGTTTCAAGCTCAAACGCCGCCAATTCCAAAAGATCATCTGACTTGACCAGAACAACGGTTCTGAGGTGCTGGAATTTCTTTCTAACTCCCGCAACTCGTTCGTTGTAAATTGAAAGAACTTTTTGTCCCATATCATTAGGTTCAACATTCTTCACCTTTTCTTGACCAAACGAAAAGGCCACGGAGTTACGACCTGATATAAGTCGTATCTTGGAAACCGTGAAAGGGTTTTTGTTTTTGACTGTTTTTGCCCCCCATGCCGTTTGTTGAAGAATGATATCATCCAACCCGACATTTGATGGCTGCCATTTTGCGCTAATAAGTCTTGCAAATATCTCCTCCCAATCTGTGCCTTCAAGTCTTGGCGTACCACGCGATGCGAGAAGATATATGACCTCTTTTCCTAGATTTAAAGCAAAGCCGCTTGGGAATTTATTGAGCGGGTACGGTGGCATGTACTTCTCAACCGTTCTTAGTCTTGGCCTTTTTTCCATAGGACGCCCTCTTTTCAAACAACATTAACTGTCCGTCGATGGATTGCTTCATCGGGAACTCGTAATCCGACTGACGGTCCCTTTCCCAGCCACAACTCTGAAAAACTTGTGACAACACTGCAGCGGCGACAGGCACGGGCAAACTGTTTCCTGCTTGTTTTCGTGTTTGCGTTAAGCTACACACTATCTTAAATGTGTCTGGGAATCCTTGAAGCCGAAGCATTTCTCTTGGTGTCAGTCGCCTTTCGCCGTTAACCAACAAATAATTGTATGACGCGCCGGCTCTAAGCGCACACGAATAAGGGTACGCGCTTATATGTCCCGCCTTGTTCTCATGCCAAATAGTGGGTTCCTTGGTGGGTGACTGTTGAGTCAATCTTTTCTTTTTGATATAGTCGGTCACATAAAATTCGGCAGGCACTTTCTTTTCCAGAATTTCTTTTAATGGCTTCATAGGCACACGACCTTTAGGCCAATTAAAATCACAAGGCATTCTAAACCCAACAATGAAAATTCGCTCCCTTTTTTGCGGAAGGCCAAAATCAAGCGCATTGAAAACTCTATAGTCGGCCTTATATCCCAAATTACGCAACACTTCCATTATTCTGGCGAGCGTTTTTCCCCCATTGTGCCCAACAAGCAATTTCACATTCTCAAGAACAAATACCATGGGCTTTTTTGTTTCAAGTATGCGAGCGATTTCAAAAAACAATGTCCCTCTGGCATCCTCAAATCCTTTTCTCTGACCAATAATGCTAAACGGCTGGCAGGGGAAACCTGCGAGAAGAACATCATGATCAGGAATAACATCAACAGCAATTTCATGGATATCGCCCTTCGGTATTTCGCCAAAATTGGCCTCGTATGCCTTTTGACAATCTGGATCTATGTCGCTTGACAAAACACACTCGACACCCACGCCTGCTTTTTGAGCGACTCCTTCTATCGCATAACGGAAGCCGCCTATTCCACAAAAAAGGTCTATAAACCTTATTGCTCTTCTTGCTTTTCCCGCCACGACTTTGACCTCTTTGATCTCAAGATTTCGGTTCACATTACACCTTCAACGGAAATATCCGCTTAACCGGCAACCGAAAGATAACAAAGTCGACAAACAAGTCAAGCAAGCCTTTCATCAAAATG
>CALMRE010000118.1 GCA_937871295.1 uncultured bacterium
ACCAAATGTCTTGACGTATCTCCTCTCGGTAAGATTTTAGATGTCTTGATTCGCGAAGTTGACTCCTGCAACGATGCCGTTATAGTGTTCCCGTCTTTTTCATGGAGGAGACGATGAAGAGATTGACCGTATTCATAGCGCTCATCGCGGCGTTCGTACTGAGTTCCTGCGGCTACAACACCATGCAACGGCAGGAAGAGGAGGTCTTCAAGGCGTGGGGCGATCTGGAATCGACCCTGCAGCGGCGCGCCGACCTCATTCCCAATCTGGTCAGCACCGTCAAAGGCTACGCGGCCCACGAAGCGGAAACGCTCGAAAAGATCGTGGCGATGCGGGCGCAGGCGGGACAGACGAAGATAGATGCCAAAGAACTCGGCAGTGCCGATGCGATGGCGAAGTTCCAGAAGGCGCAGGGTGAACTTTCGGCGGGACTCGGCCGCCTGCTGGTCATCGCCGAACAGTACCCCGACCTCAAGGCGAACGAGAATTTCCGCGATCTGCAATCACAACTCGAAGGGAGCGAGAACCGCATCAATGTCGCCCGTCAGCGCTACAACGAGGCGGTCAGCACCTTCAACGCATCCATTCGCGGTTTCCCGAACAATATGATAAATTCATGGCTCCTTCACCTCGAAAAGAAGGAGTACTTCAAGGCCGACGAAAAGGCGAAGGAAGTTCCCAAGGTGCAGTTCTAGCCGATGCGCCGGCTGTTTTTCCTCATACCGTTCCTCTTCACGACACTCTGGGCGCTCGATGTGCCGTCGCTCACCGGACGGGTCACCGACCACGCCGGGATCCTGTCGGCCGACGCAAAAGGGCGGATAGAGGCGAAACTGGCGGCGCTCGAGACGAGCGATTCGACCCAGATCGCGGTGCTGACGGTGCCGACCCTTGCCGGTGACAGTATCGAAGATTTCTCGATGCGGGTGGTCGAAAGCTGGAAACTGGGGCAGAAGAAGCTCGACAACGGCGCGCTCCTCGTCATCGCGCAGGAGGACCGCAAACTGCGGATCGAGGTGGGCTACGGGCTCGAAGGAAAACTGACCGATCTCACCGCGGGCCGCATCATCCGGCAGGTCATCGTGCCGCACTTCAAGCGGGGCGATTTCGAGGCGGGCGTCGAGGCGGGGGTCGAGGCGATGATCGCCGCGACAAAGGGCGAATTCAAGGCGAAGGAACAAAGGTTCGCGGAGATCGAACAGTACCTGCCGATATTCTTTTTTCTGCTTTTTCTGATATTTTCGATATTCGGGCCGCGTCGTCGCGGACGGTCCGGAGGTTTTTATATCGGCGGCGGCGGGTTCGGCGGCGGCGGGGGTTGTGGCGGCGGCGGGGGAGGGTCCGGGGGCGGCGGCGGCAGCGCCGCGGGCGG
>CALMRE010000119.1 GCA_937871295.1 uncultured bacterium
GCACGGGCTGGTCACGGTAAAATGGCCGTTCTTCAAAAGATCATACGGATTCTCGGCATCGGTACCGTTGTAGAGCGGTTCACGATTGGCGTTGCAGTAGGTCCAGGTGGCGCCGCTGTCGCCCGAAACGCGGACCGACATATCCCAATCGCCGATCGTTTCAGTGACCGGACCGATGTACTGATATTCGTCATTGTCGCCGATGCCGGGGATCAGATAATTGTCCGGATTCGGCTCCATCGGCCCCCAGTACATCCCGTCGATCGCACTGTTCCCGGCCGCTCCCGACCCGATCTGCACAAGAAGTTGCGGGGTCATATCGACATCGGCGGTCTGGTCGGTGACGCCGGGGACATACACGCGACCGTAGACCGCGACCGTTTCTCCCCGATAGAACGACGCATCGGTCGGCGTCTCAAGGTTGCACCAGTCGATAGTCAGCGTTTCAAGACATGCCACGGCATCTTCGTTCCAATGGTAGCCGTCGGCACAGGCCCAATCACAAGGATCGGGATCGCCCCAGGCGTCGCCCACGAAGAATATCGTCACCTTCTCGATGATATCGTGGCTGTTGACCGGTTTCGCCGGATCCGCAGCGCAGTCCACCTGCTTCTCATGAATGCAGACGCCGCCCTCAATCGTATAATCAACGGCGCATCCCCACGGACAGGTCAGATCAGCCGGCGCCCAGTCATCGCCGTCCCATGTCTGCTCAAGGTTCCCGGCGCCGTCGTATATCCCGGTATCGCTCCAAACGGTATTCGCCGGAAGAGAATTGGCGCAGGCGACGGTCTGCGTATCGGGCGCACAGTAACCGTTCCCTTGATGATAGTGCGGGTTGCAGGAACAGACATAAAATGGATCGGTCTCGCTTTCGGTACAGACATGTTTGTTCTCTTCGCTACAGGGATTGGGATCGCAGGGGCCTCCCGCAAGAACACAGAGATCAAAATAGTCGCGAACATAAGTGGCGTCGCATCCCCACGCGCAATCACCGGGCAGTTCCCATTCGCCGTCGGCATAATGGATGGTCACATCGGCGAGGATATCGGTGCTGTTGACCGGATTGTTATTGTCGGGATCGCAGGCGACCTCTTTCGCGTTGATGCAGGTCGCGCCGCCGTCGAGGGTGTAGTCTTCGTCGCAGGCGCATTCGGCCACGCCGTCGAGGTTCACATCGGTGCAGACCGACCGGTTCAATTCATTGCAGGTATTTACCGGCGTGCAGGGGCTGACATAGACTATCACATCGTCGTCGTTCAACAGTTCGTCGCCGTCAACGGTGATATCGTCGGTGATCACATCATCGGTCACCACATCGTCAGTCACGATATCGTCGGTCACCACAACATCCTCGTCGGTCACTACCAGAGCATCGTCCGGCTCGACCGTTGCGTCATCGGTCACGACGATGGTATCTTCATCGGTCACCGTCGTATCGTCCGGCTCGACCGTCGCATCATCGGTCACGACCACGGTATCATCCGGTTCGACCGTGCCGTCGTCAACCGGCGCCGCATCGTCTTTCGGCGCATCGGGGTCGGTCTTGTTGTCCACATCGGTCTCCCCTTCCGGCTCCTCGTCGGTCGGCGTGATGCCATCCTCGTCGGTCAGCAGGTTGTCGTCGGTGACGACCGGCGTGTCGGCATCCTTGGTGGTGGTGGTGTTCCCTTCGCAGGCGGCGAAGAGCAGCGCGAACACCGCGCAGGCAACGATCATCGAAAAGTGTTTCATGGCATCCCCCATGCAATGAGTTTCTCAGAACGAACGGGGAACTATATCACGAAACGGGATAAGTTCAACCAAAATTTTCTCATCGCCTCCGGCCGCCGATTTGCAAAAAAATCACGGACGGTTATAGTGAGGAGATCAACCGGCTGGAGGAATCCATGGCACATCGTCTCCTTTTTCCCCTATTCCTTATTATAGTACTGTCGGCGGCCTGTAGCTCGCCCGACAAAAAAGAGTCGGACGCGGACGAACTGCTTCCCGACGCCGACACCGCGCCCGAACCGATCTGCCTGACGCCGGGCGTCGGCCCCTATCCACTCGTATTCACTGATGTTACCGACGAAATTGGCTTCGGCGAGACAGGGCTGGTGGTCGCCGGAAGCGCCATCACCACCGCCGACATCAACAACGACGGCTGGCCCGACCTCTATATATCTAAAGGAGGGAAGACCCGCGAAAACTCCGAACTGCCGACCGGGCTCTACCGCCTTCTTTTGAACAACAAAGGGACCGGCTTCACCGAGACCACCTGGACATCGGGCCTCTTCAAGACCCGTGAGGGCGAAGATGGCCGCGTCTCCTCGTTCGTCATCTGGGGCGATGTCAATAACGACGGCTTTACCGACGCCTTCAACACCGCCTACTTCGATGCCGACACCGAAGAATCGGGCGACTGGAGCACCGTGTTCCTGGGCAAAGGCGACGGCACCTTCACCATCGCGCCGGAACATCAGTTCTTCGCGGTCTATCTCGATCCGGTCGCCGGCGCATCGTTCCTCGACTACGACCGCGACGGCAAATTGGATATCTACGCCGGTCACCATTACGGCAAATACGGCTACCTCAACATGACCGAACAGGATACCCTCCACCGCGGCGACGGCAAAGGCCACTTCACCAACACCACCGACGCGGCGGGCCTCACCACCGTCAAGTCGACCGATGAGACCATCAAGGCGGGGACCAACCATAAGCCGACCTGGGGCGTCACCGCCTGCGATGTCGACGGCGACGGCTGGCAGGACCTCATGACCACCACCTACGGCCGCGGCTTCAACATGTTCTGGCGCAATAAGGGGGGCGCCTTCGAGGACATCTCGCTCTCCTCCAAGTTCGCCGAGGACGAGAACCTCGACTACTCCGACGACCAGTGGTACCTCTGCTACTGCAAGTCGCACACCGACGCAGGCGACTACTGCGCCGACGCCGCGAATCCGTCGATATCCTGTACCGGTCTGGAAGAGGCGTGGGAACCGGGCTTCAGCGACGACCCGTCGCGACTCGGCGGCAACAGTTCCGGCACCGTCTGCGCCGATATCGACAACGACGGCGACATGGACCTGCTCGGCGTCGAACTGGCCCACTGGCACATCGGTCAGGCGTCCGACAAGACCGAAATACTGCGTAATGATGGCTTCCCCGAAACCCCGTTCGTCCGTCCCGGCAACGAGGCGACCGGCCTTACCCGGGCCCATATATCCGGCTGGAACGAAGGGGACCTCGGCGCACTGGCGGGCGACCTCGACCATGACGGCCGCATCGATCTCTATGTGCTCAGTTCCGACTATCCCGGCACCTACTCGCTGCTCTACCAACAGCAGGCCGACGGCACCTTCGCGGAGAAAGGGCTCGACGCCGACGCCCGTATCTTCCGCGCCCACGGCGGCACCCTCATCGACTATGACCGCGACGGCGACTACGATCTGGTCATCGGCTCGTCGCTCATGCGGTGGAGTTCCTCTGACAACCCGCCCGCACCGGCCCAGCCGTGGGTGAAAGTGCTTCGCAACGACACCGGACAGGCGGCGAACCGCTTCCTGTTCGCGCTTGAAGGTTCGGGAAAAACCGACGGCGCCAACCGGATGGCCATCGGCGCCCGCATCACCGTGAAGGCGGGAGGAAAGACATTTACCCATGAAGTTCAGGGCGGTTACGGCATTTTCGGCTTCCAGAACGACCCGCTCATCATCATCGGCGCGGGTGATGCCTGCACCGCCGAAGAGATATCGGTCCGGTGGCCCAATAAGGCGGGAAGCATAAGTACTTTCAAAGAGGTACATGCCAATCAGGTGCTCCGGATACACGAAACGGACGGCATCGCCTACCAGACACTTGAAGAGTTCGCCGCCCGCTGACCGTTCACATATCGTATCACTCCCCTTCTTTGCCAAAATGTCAAACTCCCGTAAGCAGGGACTATTATCCCGATAAAGGGAGCGTACCCCTCTCTTCGCGATGCTATAGTTTGTGTTACATAACGCTTTCTATTTCTGACATAACAACTTGAAAATCCAAAGTATTTTCAGAATTTTCTTGACTTCACCGACGCCGCTCGCTACATTGGGTGGTGCTCTTACGAATCTCTCACATGGAGGTTCCCGAATGATGCATTTCAAGAAAGGCGATTTGGCTGTGTACCCCAACTACGGTGTAGGCGAGATCGTCTCCATCGAAGACAAGGCGCTCGGTACCGACAAGGTCAAGTGTTATGTGGTGAACATGGTCCACTCCGGCTCCAAGGTCTTCGTGCCGGTCGATTCGGCCTCGCGCATGGGACTG
>CALMRE010000120.1 GCA_937871295.1 uncultured bacterium
TGGATAATTCGGTGAAACTGGCCACCCGTTTCGGCCAAACTGGCCACCCCTTGGAAGAGGTCAGCCGGACAGCGATTTGAGTGTGCCCCGAAATGCTTCTTGAGTCAATTTTTTCTCTCTTTGACTGCTACTTTTTCAACCCCTCGAACGGGCAGACGCCTTCTTTTTCGCAGTAGCAATCCATATCGCGCAGGACAAGCGGATCGCTGGCATGGCGCTGATACAGAAACCACTTCCCTTCAAATTCGGCATAGCCATATTTGTAGACATTGTCTTTTTCTATCATTTTCATGCAGTCTCGCTTCTTCGTGTCGATCCGATAAAAACAGGCACGAGCCGTTGATCCATCACCTCCCACTTCCGTGTACAGCAGGATATTTCCTCTAAGGGTACGGGGGACCAGAGAATATCCACCCACGGTCGCTATTTCTGGACTGAAATCCGTGACGATGTCCTCATAGACCGGCGTTGTGCCACGCATGTCGACACGGGTGATCGCCCGGTTGACATTGGACGAATAAACAAAAACACCGTTGGTTTCCTTGTCGAAGGTTATCACATACGCAGTCTCATTGTCTCTTGCGACCTTGAAACAAGCAGATAAACTTTTGGGCTTTTTCGATAGGTCGCACACATATCCTTGGGTGTCGTCACCTACACTCAGAAGATTGCCCTGTAAGTCAGGATAATAACCCATCACATCCCCAAGACTTGTCCACTTCCATTCGCCAACCTTGGCATACATCATTTGGTAGGGTCCACCATCCGTTTCTTGAATATTTGCAAAAATCCAATTCTCGTTGTTTGCTGGGGTATAGGCGATAAAACTGATAGGTTTGGGGTAGATGATGCGATAAGAACCATCAGTCCCATAATAGCCTAGATATTCATAAGTATTTCCTAGATCAAGCGAACGGAAATCTCTCGTAAATGTTAAAAATGATTTGTTATAATAACTCAGACTGGCACTAGTAATTGGACCTGCAACATGGAAAGACTTATTTGCAATATCATAAATAAACGCCCTTTCTATTGTCGGGTAATCTTTAGGAGCCAAATTGACTGGTCCCATTTCAAACCCAACAAGTCCTTTGCTCAAGTTCCAATGCTTCACCGCTCCGTGCGTTCCATCTTGGTACCATCCCTCAGGCTCCAAGACGAGATCGCACTCATGAATGGAAAAGGATGGATACGCCTGATCTACATCTGCCTTTGTCATCGGTTTCAAGTTCGACATTTCGCAGGGATACGGGTAGCAGTCGTATTCCGGGTGATCGGTGGCAAGCTTCTTGTTCATCTCTTTCCACAAATTTGCCATGCATTGCGGATCTTTCTCTGTTGGGGTATCGCAGGGACGGCAGAAGTGCATAGAACCATCCTCTTTGTAGTACGGAAATGGCGCGGAGGCAAGCGGGGGGAAGCAATCCGTATTGTCGAAATCAGAGAGCAACACATCGTCCATGATATCGCTCTCATTCTCAACGATAACGGTATCGTCCATCACCACTATTGCTTCGGTGTCCGGGTTCACGGCATCGGTGTCCTGCGTTGGTTTGGACGAAGTACACGCCATAACCAACATCATCGCGAGCATGAGCATGGGGGCGGCTTCGCCGCCCCCGATAGCGAATATGTTTCTCATCCTCAGCACCCGCTGTCGTAGCAGTCGCCGGTATCCCAAGCGGTGCAGGTGCTATTACAGTATGCCGTTCCGCTATCCCACTGGTTCGGATCAAGGACGCCGCAGTCTATGCTGTCGCTGTCGCAGGTCTCGCCCGGCTCAACAATGCCGTTCCCGCAGATGCTCGGCACATTGTTGTTCGTCGAGAGTTTGATGTAACTGCCGTCCGGGATATAGACCCACCCGTTGTACAGGTGGTTTTCCTGCATCTCGCGCATGTCGCCGTCCAGTTCGGTGTAGTCGATGTAAGTATTGGGCAGTCCGACAAAGCGGTACTCGTACCCGTCGCAGGAGAGGTAGAAGGCTCCGTGGTCGGTCGTCAATTCGCCGGTCGAGCAGTACGGATAGTCCCACGCCTTCCGCGCCAGCGTGTCGACATTGCGGATGTCGATCCCGGAATCCCAGAAGGCGTCCCAGTACATCGCGATCTCGCCGTTGGCGATGGCAAAGTCCATGGTCGAGCCGATGTTGACATAGGCGAGGCGGGCAAAGGTGTTCTTGTCGCGGATGTTGATGCCGTTGTCGTCGCCGACATAGAGCAGGTTGTTATAGAGCTGGATGCGGTACTGGTAGTTGTAGGAACCGGTGCTGTAGAAAGAACCGATGATCGTAAGCGTGTCCGGGTTGGCCGTGCTGAGTTTGTAGAGCCCCTTGCTCGTCGCGGCGTACATGATGTCGCCATCGGCCACTTCGAGGTCGTAGACGATCCGGTTACTGGTCGAGAAGGTGCTCTTGAGAACCAGCGCGTTCGGGTCAGAGATGTCGTAGACCTTAATACTGCTGCCGGTACCGACATAGAGGCGATTGTCCTTGCCCGCTACGCTGTAGACCGTCGCGCCGATCGAGTACTGCTTGTACCACGGGTGGGTGAAGGGGATGCAGGTCCCGTTATTACCGGTAAGGCCACCCTTTATCGTAACATCAACTTCGGAAAGACAGTAGTTCTCAACGGCCGTCGGCAATTCAGGCACCGTAACCGTATTGACGGTAACCGTTCCGTTGGAAATGCTGTACGCGATCTGGTCCGTCACATTGCCTTCGCCATTGGGTATCCGGCTGGTAAGGTACAGTGTGTCGCCGATCTTTTCCATGAAAAGAGCGGTCATGCTTGCCGAGATATTGGATGCCTTTAACGCCCATCCGGTGGAAGTAAGTTCCCACAGGTCATGATGATAAGAGTAGGAGCCGTCCTGATTGGTCGTTACGCCGCCGGCCAGATAAAGACCGTCTTGCGACGCATAGGCGCTTGAATAGTCGCGGGCAGGCGGTTTCAGCGTCGAAGAAAGGAGAACTGCGATCCCTTGTTCTATACGATAAGTTTCGAGGACGCTTCCTCTCGCGCCGGTGACATACGCGACGCCACCAAGGTCATGCAGCATCATTCCCTTCATGTCATTGGGCAAGGTGGCGACAGAAACGAAGGTCATTGCCCCGGTCGCGTCGGCCGATACCCGATAGAGTGCATACGAAGAGATGCTCGTCGCATAGTTTGTGTCTTTGCCTATGAGATAAAAACCGTTACCTATGATCCGAGCGCTGACGATCTGGTCTATACTGTCCGGCTTGATCCCGGTTCCGAGAAGAGTCCAGTCGCCGGCGTTGTCAGGGTAATTGACATAAGCGGAAATCGTGTCTACACCACCGGTCGTCCCGGCAACAAGACCGTAGACAAAGCTTTTATCATCGACAACCAAAGCAAGGGTATGTTCGTGCATCCGCTTGAAATCGACATGCGGGACCGCATCGGTACCATACCGCCACAATCCCATCCATGATTGATCGAGAGAAGGATCGGCGCCAAATCGCGAGCCTACTATCGCCAGCCATGTTTCGCGGTCAATGATATATTTGTCGTTTCTGAAAGGTATCGAAGCAGAAGGGATCGCGCGCCTGATATAGGTGACCGGCTGTGGGACGATGTTATAACGCTCGGCCCGTGCCGCGAGTTTGGTGTTGTGGAAGAAGTCGGAATTAACGACATTTCCCGTGTTATAGATTGGGTTGGTGCCTTTGATGCCTGCCGAATAGGCCATGTAAAAATCGTGATCGTCTTCGGCGATCTCGGTATTCATGCTGCTGAGGCCGTAAATATCTCTCGGAGTAGAAGTAAGCCCGGTAGCATAAGCTGGAAGGTCCTGCACGACATCGTTCCGCCAGTTCCAGAAGAATAAATCCTGCATACTGGTCTCGCCTGTGGGAACCTGATGTCTCAAATATCCAGCGGTGTACTGACCAGAGGCATTTTGGGCATTGACGCGGGTACCGGAATGGGGTTCATTGATATTGAATGTGTTCCATGAGGGATATTCGTGTCTCCGCGCCGTCTGTACCGTTTTGTAGTTTTGATCCCATGACATTCTTTGCCATTTCACCACACCTTCATATATCGCATAAGGATCGGACCCATGGCTGTACCCAAAATTTAAGATCGCACCATGTTCACCATTGCCATATGCGGTTGTACAAAAGCCAGGACGCCCCCATTTTTCTTCTTGATATGGAGTCTTGCCTATCCAACAATAATCTTGCGTATCATAATACACTGGAGTAGTTCCCGGGGCGGGGATGTAGGAATTGATGTAGTATGAATAGAGTACATTTATCCACTCATTTTCATACCGGATGGTGTGATTGCTGTTTCCCCAACGAGAGTTGTTGATGACATTGTCGAACCCCGTTGTCGCCGTGTCGGGATCGCAGGCATCGCCGATGCCGTCGAGGTCATGGTCGGGCTGCCAGTAATAGACCGGATATGAA
The DNA here is from genome assembly GCA_937871295.1 of uncultured bacterium. Lineage (GTDB taxonomy): Bacteria > UBP6 > UBA1177 > UBA1177 > JAKLFG01 > CALMRE01. The sequence goes on from CALMRE010000120.1 coordinate 4,439, forward strand.
AATGCCGTAAAAGGAGAAAGAGAAACTTTGCGCATTTCAAATCTTGTAAAAGATTTAACCGGCAAACCATAGGGGCTTTCCGTCGTGTTGAAATAGGCGCCAGCGTTGTTGGCATCACTGCCTGTCTGCTGAGGGGCAATGAGAATTTCTTTCGACGACGACACCATGGGGTTGGGGACATCGGGACAGTTGTCGCAACCATCGGGAACTCCATCGCCATCGGAATCCTGAGAGAAAAGGTATCCTGCGTAACAGTAATTGTCGGGAATGATATCTTCTTCATACACTGGATCATAGTATCGAGAATCTGAGTTGTCTTCGATATATCGGGGATCGCTAGGGGAGAGATTCCCTCTGAAGGCAAAGGTTAGATTCAATCTCTCTTCGGGGATAGCGAGCGGCCCCGTCAGATAGTTGGAGTCTATCGAATAGCCCGGCGTAGTGAAGAAAAGTCTTTTCCGGTACGGAACCCATACATATCCTTCTCCATAACCATTCCAGATGGAGAGACTGATGCCTGCAGAATTATTTAAAAATGCCAGCGCTGCGTTTCGTTCCCGCCATGATAGATTGTCTCCATAGACATTGAATTTGGCGGGGATGCCGTTTACGCGCCACCGGTCATCAAAACCAGGGATTATATTGATAACCAACGGAATGCCCTGTCGAACATTTTTGTCTTTCCAATTTTCAGCTTCATTCATGAAATGATTTTCTATCGGTTCCACAGATAAGCCGACTTCGGTATCCCATGTAAGAACATTCCCTTGTTCCGAAGCCTTTATTTGTTGTTCAAAAGGCAGGCCGAAAGGACTGATACCCAAGAGACTCGGTATTGTTGCATCTTGGAGATACTCTCGGATATCCTCGGCCGAGGGAGCATACCATCCATCCATTATGGAATCAGTCGGCATGGCCGTATTGTCCAATACAAATCCTATCTCGTATCCTTGACCTTGGAAATAGATACTCAACAAATTCAGCGCTGCCATATAAAAGGCACGGGCATCGGTAATGGTGTATGTGTTATTGTCCCGACGTGTATAGTTGCCGGCAGGCAATCCCAGCGCCTGCGAAATGTGAATGGCTTTTCGAGCATGGCCCTCCTTATCGTATAGTTGAAGCCAGTTCGGTTGATTGCCGTACCGCGCAAGCAGCCTTGCTATGGTTTGCTTGACCGGAGCTATGTTAAGAGGAAATTCGTTGACGAAGGCATGAAACTGGTTGAATTCGATGGTAGGAACCACAAGAATATTTTTTTCCGCGGCAGCCTGAAAAAGTTGTTCTACCGCATCATGAGTACCATACATTTCAACGCAGGAGGAAGGATCATAATCGTAGTAGTGGTACCAAAGAGGAGTATTAACTGAATCTTTCAGAACACAAGTTGAATGCATGAGGGCGGGCACATAAACACAATTCTCTCTTTCAGGATTCGGACAGCCGGTGATAATATTACAGCTGGTTTTCAGGCAAGTTCCGAAGAAACAATAAGATCCAGAATCGCAATCGCTGTTTTCTTTGCAACATGATTCATCTGGGAGATGTTCTCGAAAAATATTGAAAGGAGTGTCTACCCTGTCTTTTACAGGAGAATCATCACCATCCTGCCAAGGAGAGTTTAAATAGCGAGAGTCTCTTGTATATTCGATGCATAAGCTACTGTCCCACGCCACATAATAATTACAGGTTTCAGGGAAAGTAGGCGCCTCATAAACATTCCAGAAATTGTCTCTTAATTGCTTTTGCTCGTAAGTAAGTCCATTGACAAAATCATAGGAAAGATCATCATTTTTATTGTTTGGATCTATGGAAAAACCGCTACCATCGGGAATGATTATATCGGATTGAGTAATTTCGTCGCCCAATGTGGCATCCTGATCGCCCCAAGAAACGAAGGTTATGATATTAACGCCTGTTGCCTTTATTTCATCCAGCATCTGAGTCACCGTAGCGATATTCGCCCAATCTTTCTGAACAGGATCGGCTGGGCCTTTCGTGTCTATGCCGTCTTTTCTTGGTTGGGGATTTGTTGAGAGATCGTCGGACGCCGACAGATAAAAGAAAGATGGTTTATTCAAGATTTCTGTTCGCGAAATACTTCTTAAGAAAGATTCCGTCATCCATGGGGTGTTGACATTGCCGAAAAGCGGTTGAAGTTGTAGGGAAGAAGAGAATCGAGTACCCGGATAAAAGAAAATAGAGCGTTGCTCTTCTCCTTGGTGAATGCCTGAATTCGCTATTCTGCCCCACAAAGAAGGGGTGCTTGCAGAGTTATATTGGACGCCGGTAGAATAATTTGCAGTGGGTTGAACATTTTGCCATACGCCAGATATCATCTCCTGCAAGGTAATGGTGTTCGAGCCTCCTTCGAACAATTGTACTCCGTGCGCATAATATCCCTCTTCTTCCGGTGTTTGGAGAACTTCTGCTTTAAAATATGCAGATGAGGAGCCGGCCGTCACTTTTATCCGCAACGGATTCGTTGTCATATAGTCGCCTCGTACCACGACCGACTTTGTTCCTACCGAATTGTCTATCGGTGCGGGCACCACTTCAATATCGGCAGAGAACAGGAACAACGGCAACAACCCCGAAAGAACGAAAAACACCCATTGCTTTTTCATCTTCTCCTCCCTTTATCTCCGTTGTTGGTGACTATTGATTGATTCGAGTCCATCTCTCCCTCTTTATCTATTTGATACCGGAGTGCACCAAAAGGATTCTCAAATCTCGAGAGATTTTACAGTTGTTCTGTTTTGATAATGATTCCAGTCTATTCTGTTCGGCTCTTTTGTGGCCCCATCCCCTCGGAAAGCCTTTTCCCCGCACCATCCCCATGCAGATACCTTTCGGCTTTGTATGACTAGCTACTCTTACATTAGGGATGGTTCCGCAGAAGAAATCAAGTTTTCCGTGAGAGAGGATATTACCGGCTCGTCACTTCTTCCCGATGGCCTTCTTCTTCCGCATGGACTCGCCCTTGATCTCGATGCGGTGAGCCGAGTGGACCAGCCGATCAAGGATAGCGTCGGCGATGGTGTGGTCGCCGATGACCTCATGCCATTCTTTGACCGGCAACTGAGAGGTAATGATGGTCGCTTGCCTGCCGTGGCGGTCCTCGAGGATGTCGAGAAGGATCAGGCGCGCCTCCCCATCGAGAGGCTGGATGCCGAAGTCGTCGAGGATGAGGAGCTGTTGCTTGGCAATACGGGCGATGGCGCGGGGATAGGAGTTGTCGGCTTTCGACATCTTGAGATCGGCAAGGAGCCGGTTGG
>CALMRE010000121.1 GCA_937871295.1 uncultured bacterium
AGAAGAAGGACCGCGTCGACGACGCGCTCCATGCGACCCGCGCGGCGGTCGAAGAAGGGATCATTCCCGGCGGCGGCGTGGCGCTTCTGCGCGCCCGTGCCGAACTCGACGGCCTCGCTCATGCCGACGAGGACGAGAAGACCGGTATCGATATCGTCCGCAAGGCGCTCGAATCGCCCATCCGTCAGATCGCGGTCAACGCCGGGGTCGACGGCTCGATCGTCATCAACAAGGTGCTCGAGAACAAGTCCTACAACTTCGGCTACGACGCCGCGAAGGACGAATACAAGGATATGATCGCGGCCGGCATCATCGATCCGACCAAGGTCACCAAGAACGCGCTGACCAACGCCGCGTCGATCGCTTCGACGCTCCTCACCACCGAGACGGTCATCGTCGACCGGCCCGAAAAGAAGGACGCGATGCCTCCGATGGGCGGCGGCATGGGCGGAATGGGTGGTATGGGCGGCATGGATATGATGTAATTCAAACCTAGACCGCACGTCATGGTACGGCCCCTCACGCGAGGGGCCGTTTTTTTTGATCTTTTTTTCCCCTTGACAATCTGAAAACGAAGGAGTATAAAGGAAACGCTTGTTGAGTTTTAAGTTTTCTTCGTTTTGGAGGTTGTCATGGCGGAAGATACCCGGGAGTTGGTGGTCGCCGAGGCGAAACGGCTCTTTTATCAGTTCGGATTCCGGCGCATCACGATGGACGAGATCGCCGCGAACCTGCGGATGAGCAAGAAGACGCTCTACGCGCTGTTCCCGTCGAAGGAGGAGTTGGTGCGGGCGGTCGTCCTGACCATCATGACACCCAAGATGGCGCAGATGAAGGGGCTGATGCAGGAAAAGAGTACCGTCGCCGACTTTTTCGCCGGCACCGTCGAGGTCTTCCAGTCGCTCGGCCGCGACATCTCGGAACCGATGATGGCCGACATGAAAATGAGTCCCGACCTTTGGCGGGAGATAGAGGAGCGGCGGCTTGAGGTCCTTTCGCACATCGGAGAGGTGATCGAGCGCGGCAAGAGAACGGGCGAGGTGCGGGCCGATCTCAATGTCGATCTCTTCCTGCGGATATTCATGCAGGCGGTGAACCGCATCGCCAATCCGGCGATGATGCTCGAACTCAACCTGAAACCCTCCGATCTCGCCGAGCAGTTGTTCCGCATCTTCTTCCACGGCATTGTGCCGCCGGAACGGCGCGCGGGAGGTGTGTCATGAAAAAAATACTGGCGCTCTTCTTCCTTATGCTCATCGCCGCCTGCAACGGCAAAGAGAAGGTGAACGAGATCGTGCTGACCGGTTCGGTCGAAAGCGACACGGTGCGGATATCGCCGCTGGTCGCCGGGCGGCTGATCGAGATGAACGCGGTCGAAGGGGCGGTGGTGAAGAAAGGGTCGGTCATCGCCCGGCTGGACACCGCCGACTATGAACTGCAACTCAGGCAGGCCGATACCGGCGTGCGGGCGGCCTCTGCGCGGCTGGCGCTCGTCAGGAAAGGGGCGCGCAGCGAGGATCTTGCGTCGGCGAAAGAACTGGTCAATCAGGCCGATATCGGCGCCGAGAAGTTCGAGCGCGAATATCAGCGTCTCTCGCGGCTGAAAGAGGCCGGATCGGTCACCGATAAGGATCTCGACGACATGATGACGCAGCGCGACCGCGCGAAAAGTCAGGTTGAACAGGCGAAAAAGCAATATGAAAAGGCGCAGAACGGTGCGCAGAAAGAGGAGATAGACGCGGCGGTGGCGGGCTACGATCAGGCGCGCTCGGCCATCGATATCCTGAAGAAAAAGGTCGCCGATTGCACCATCTATGCACCGCGCGACGGGACGGTCCTCCACCGACTCGCCGAACCGGGCGAAGTGGCGGCGCCGGGAAGTACCCTCGCGATCATTTCCGACCTGTCGACGGTGAAGATCACCGCCTTCGTGCCGGAACGCGATCTCGGCCTCGTAAAACTCGGCCTGCAGGCGGCGGTACGGGTCGATTCGTTCCCCGATAAGCAGCTCGCCGCGACGGTATCGCGCATCGCCGATGTGGCCGAATTCACCCCCAAAACGATACAGACCAAGGAGGAGCGGGTCAAGACGGTCTACCGGATCGAACTGACCGCCGACAACAAAGAGGGTATCTTCAAACCGGGGATGCCGGTGGATGTGGTGTTTGTGCGGAACCTGTAGGGGCGCCCCAACGGGACGCCCTGTTGAGCAGGAGTTGAGCGGCTTCGCCTGTTGAGAGGTTGAGAGAGGGTTCTATGACAACAAAGGTTCTTACCGCTGAAAACCTCCGCTTTTCCTTCGGGAAGGTGACGGCGCTGGACGGCGTCGATCTCGCGGTCGAGAAAGGTGAGATATTCGGCATCGTCGGTCCCGACGGCGCCGGCAAGACGACCCTCATCCGCATCTTCTGCGGCCTGCTGAAACCGGATGCCGGTTCGTG
>CALMRE010000122.1 GCA_937871295.1 uncultured bacterium
CATCTGGCAGAAGGCGCGGGCGGTGATGCGGCCCGGTTTGCAACGGCCGGGGGCGATCATCAGGAAGGGGGTGCGGAAGAATTCCTCGTACCACGCCGTTTCGTTGTGCTGGTAGCCGTGTTCGTTGAGCGGATAACTGTGGTCGCCGGTGACGATGACGATCGCATCCTTGAGATAGTCGCGCTTCGCCAGTTCCTCAAAGAAAAAGGGTAGTTGTTCGTCGGTCAACCGGATACTGTTGGCGTAATGTTCGGGCAGTTTCTTCGCATCGGGATAGAGCATCCGCTTCTCTTTCGGGACCTCGTTGAAGCGCATATGATTCATGACGGTATGCAGCAGCACGAAGGGCGGTTTCTGCCCCGATACGACCTCTTCCTGCGTGTCGAGGTATTCGAACATCCGCTTGTAGAATATCTCGTCCTCGACCCCCCAGCCCCACATCCGCTTCTTATCTTCGGGAGTGAGCAGCGGGACGATGGTGATCGCCTTTTCGACGCCGTTGTTGCGGACGAAGCGGCCGGTGTTGTCGAAATTGATGGCGCGGTAGGCCTTGAAGAAGAAGGTGGCATAGCCGTGGTCCTTGAGCACCCGCGGGAGCGACTGGAAACGGACCTTGCTGAAACTGGTGAAGACCTTCTGCTTGAAACTCGGGATGAGCGAGAAGAGGGTGGCGAACTGCCCTTTGGCCGACTGTATCGAGTTGGCGTAGAACCGTTCGACATACATCCCTTCCTTCAGTTTTTCGTTGAGGTAGGGGGTGTAGGGACGGCCGTCGGGCGTCTTGGCCTCGACCACCTTCGCCGAGAACGATTCGACCTCCAGTATGAAGATGGGGGTCCGTTTCTTGTCCCCTCCGGCGAACAGCGGGGCCTTTTCGGTCCTGATGAAGGGATAACTTTCCGGATCTATCGGCTCATCGGTACGGTAGAGTTCATCGCGCCGCACATAATCGTGGATGGAGCGGAACACCGACCCGAGATCGTCGTGGAGCGTGTAGGGGCCGAGCAGCAGCCAGCCGTAGATCGGCAGGGCCGCCGTTGCCGCCAGATAGCGCCGCCAGCCGCCGCTCCGTTCCTGCAGGATGAGCCGCCGCACCGGGCGGATGAAGAGCGCCGCCGCTATCGGGACGATGCCGATGACCAGCACGTGGAGACTCACGCTGTCGAGCACCACCACCACCGATTCCCAGTTGAAGGCTTCGCCGGCGTTGTCCATCATGACCGATACGTCGAACGGTATCTTCGACCGGAAGCGATAGGTGCCGAACAGATGGTACCAGAACAGATAGGAGATGAACGAAACGAGATAGGTGCGCGGCCCTATGGCGAAGAAGGTCCCGACGATGAACCAGAGCAGGAGCACGCTGGTCAGACTGCCGATAATAACGAGTATATCAAACAGGTTAAAGGTTGGCTGAATGACCCCGGCGCGCGTCAGGAAAGAGATATAATCAAAAAAGAAAACGGCCGCGAGGAATAGGTAGGTGAGCGGCAGGTTTTTCAGCAGGCCGATCAGTTTCGCTTTCATGGCGTCCGGCTCAAAAAACAGTTGATGCATCATGCTCTTTCGGACAGAAAAATCCAGATTTTTTTAAGATATCGCTATTTGACGGTGAGCATCCTAGAAGGCGAGTGAGCAACCGCAACCGTTGCCGGTCGGCGTGTCCGTGTCGGCGTCGACCGGCGGCTGTTCGTCGGGAATGACGGAGTCGATATCTTCGATGGCGTTGTCGACAGTTTCGTCGGTCGCCGCATCAACGGATTCATCAACCGTTTCGTCTGGTTGGAAGGTGTCGGTGTCGGCGGCAGTGTCGCTCGTTTGGTCCGTTGTTTCATCCGGTTGCGCAGTATCTTCGTCCGTTGCGGCATCGTTCGTGTCGGCGGAAACGATGTCGGCCTCCGGCTGGTTACCGTCATCGACCGGCGCGGTATCGACGGTGTCTTCGTCGGGCGTGTCATCAACGGTCTCATCGGGGACCGATATCTCGTCGACCGGGTCGATCTCGTAATAATCGTCGGGCAATGCCGTATCGACCGCTTCGTCAACCGTGTCATCGACGATGGCCTCGTCCGGCTGGGCGTCGGCCACCGCTTCATCGGGCACCGCTATATCGTCGACCGGGTCGCTGTCGTAAGACTGATCCGGCG
>CALMRE010000123.1 GCA_937871295.1 uncultured bacterium
GTCTACTCATAGTTCGCAGACCACCGAAGATCAACACAGAGAATGACATTGTGCCGTTTCCCGAAGATTATATGCTCCTGCTGTCGGTCAATGTAGCCGATTGGGTGAAAGTACAGAGTGGCGAGAATACCGGTCCCGCGCATGACAGGGCATATATCCGGTTGCTGTCCCGTTGGCGCATGGATGGCGGTCGTGTACCGGCCACCTATAGAACGCGGAAAGCGTCTTTTCAACCGATAGGAAGGGTGTAGGCGCGTGGTAAAGCAGGAATTCATAGGACGCTCCATTATACCGCTTGGTGGCGGCGTGTCGCGTCGTGGGCCTTATAACGATAAGATGCGTCTCTACGATATGAAGAACTGCATTTGTGACGGTGAAAGCGCGTCGCGTCGTCCCGGCTCAAAGAATATGTTGCCGCTCGATGAATTTGACGGGAACTACATACTCGACGAATTGGGGTGGACAGAGTTTACCGTTTCCGAATCGCGGCTCCAGCTTGGCGTCGATGTGAAAGGTCAACTGTGGGCGATGAGCGACCGGTTCCCGCAAGTGAAATTCCGCGTGTGGAGCAAGATGCGGTCTACCTGTGCGGCACCTGTTACCCTGCCTGTCGGATCGTCACGATACTACAGCGTCGATGCGGAACAGTTCGTATTCATCGTTGACGAACGGATGCAGGCGCTTCGTATCGACAAGCGCGGCAAGATAGAGTGGTGGTATGGTACGAAGTGGCATTTAGCGTCACGCGGTCATTCAAATGCGAAACAGCACCAATACTATACCGGCGCTGATTGGCCGGAACTGCCGACGAAAGCGGCACCGGCGCGGATATATCTGGACTGCGTCGATGCAACAAACGAAAAGCCGGACACTTTCTTCATGATTGAAAACCTTGAAGGGAATGTCTATCCCGTCAAAGGCTTTGTACAGTTTGCGAATGTGAATGACTGCGGTGTTGTCGGTGAGTGGAGCGAGAAGGTGCCGCTGACTGAATGGATTGAGGCGTATTACTCGAAGTATCGGGGTCTTGGAATAATACAACTCGACGGCCGTTCCTATGTCAAACTGCCGGAGGAAGAACCGGTTCTTGAACTGACCGGAACTGATTACCTTTACAGTGGCTATGCGGACGGCGCAACTGAATTATCCACAGCGGCCGGGACATTTATTGGAACTGAACAGAATGATTCTACGCTGTTCATGTTACATCTAAAGATAGAATCTGGCCAGCCACCCAAGTGGATATGCAATATCGCTACTTCTGATGGAAACATATCTCTGTGGGAGTACGACTATCACAAAACGATTAACACCATGCAGATTGTCTCGATAAAGAACGGTAGCGATAAGTCGGCAACAGCGGCAGTTTCTTCTGTAGATATTTTACTTGAAGTTCTTGGGTACATAAGCAATCAGCATGAGTCAACGATAATATCGAACCCAAAGGTGACGGCAAATGCAGTAGGCGGTAGCGATCCTACATCTCATTATCCATTTCATGCAGATAATAATAGCGCGTGGGGATTTGAGGTAAAAGAGAACGAAACATTGAAGGCAATTCGCGAACAATATCAATATTCACCAATGCTTTATGTCCGCAAGCCAACCGGTCTTATCAGCCCACTTTATATTGACTACGAAGTCAGTCCAATTATTATTTTTGGCGCGCTACAGCGTCATGCCAACCGCCGCTTCCGTATACCGTTCGACTTGACCACCGAAACGCCAACGATGATGAAGCATCTCGGCCTCGACACATGGACGCGCATTACAAAGTACAGTATGGACTATACCTCGTGGTTCTATGAAGCAGACCTCGGCCTTATGTGCATTGGAGATACCGTAAGCACCGAAGGCGATGTCATCATGGGCGTACCTACCACAGAATATGTCGGTGGGCAGGCCGCATATCTCCGCGACTATCGCTTTGCCGTGAACGAGAATGGCAAGACGGTACTCGTCAGTCAGAAATTTTGGGTAGACGGCGAAGGCGAAGTAGTCTATGAAGGCAAGGATGCCACGACATGGCAGGACGGCATAACTCTTACGCAGAAAGCGTCGCCGATCATGTCGCCGCATTACCGCACCGTTCGCAATGTCGAAGGCTTCAATATTACTGAAACGGCAAAGGTAGCGAAAGCCTGTTTGTCGCGTCCCGCATACTGCGGCGCACATCGGCTATATTTCATCGACGGCGCAAATCTCGTTACCAGCGACTTGACGCTTCTTGACCGTGGCGCGGTGAAAGGAATACTCGGTAGTCCGCGTGCTGTCGTTCCGTTCTATAGCGGCGTCCTGTGCTTTACGACTACTGGCGCATACTTCGTGCCGCCGGAAGGAATGGCCGTAATGGTGCCGGAAGGAAAACCAAGTGGCAAAGCGATAGCCATATCGGGCGGCGTCGTTGCTCTATCTGATGACGGCGATGTGCTATTGTACCACATGGCAAAAGCGCATGAGGCAATGAAAGAACGAATTGAGGCTGTAAGTCTCACATCGAATATTCCCGATGTGCATTTCGGTGAAGGGTCAAGTCTTGCGTTTGCCGACGATACACTGTTCGTAAGTGCTGATAATGAAGTGTGGGGATTCTCGTTCAAAGGTGGTCTTGGCGGTTGGATGCGAATAGACAAGTACGATTACAGCGTGAAGGCGCTTGGGGTGTTTTATAATCGGCTCGTCATCCTGTTCAATCAAGAACCGCAGATAAATAAGGTTTATGAACCGATAGTGCCGCCGGTGTCATAATGACTACGATAAGATCATACGACGCTTCAACTC
>CALMRE010000124.1 GCA_937871295.1 uncultured bacterium
AAGGGCATCACCTGCTTGTCGACGATGACCTCCGCGATGTCCACCGGCGGCGCGACCTCGTTGATGGCCATTTTCTTCGGATCGAGCACCGCGACCCCCTTGGCCGTGACGAACCAGAGTTTGCCCGACTTGTCGCGGTAGGTGTTCCCCTGCGACCCGCCGTTGCATTCGGCCGACAGCATCCCGTCGGTGACCCCGTAGAGTTTCGGCGACACCTTCTCGATGGTCCCTTCGGCGAAGAGATCCACCTGCCCGTGGTCGAGGAAGATGATCCCCTTATTCGAGGTCATCCAGAGGTTCTCGTCGCCGTCGAGCAGTATATCGAAGATGTTCTCTATGGGCAGTCCCGTGCGCATCGTTATGTGGCTTACCTTATCGCCGCGGATGATGAACAGGCCGCTTCCGGTCACCACATAGAGCGTGCCGCGCGAATCTTCGGTCATCGAGAATATCTGCACCCCCTTGAGCGACTCGTACGGCACCGAGAATTTCCTGCCGTCCCATTTGGTCAGGCCGGCGCGCGTGGCGATGAGGATGCCCCCATCCTTCGTTTCATAGAAGTGCGACACCTTGGTGGTATGGTCGCCCTCGGGATCAAGTTTCCGGAAGGTCTCGCCGTCGTAGTAGGCGACGCCGATATCGTTGGTCCCCACCCAGACGCGCCCCTTCGAATCGCGGAAGACCGCCGCCACATTGTTGCTGGTCAGGCCGTCGGCGGTCGTAAAGAGTTTCCCCTCGCCGCCGTCCCAGCGGAACAGACCTTTGCCGTAGATACCGGCCCACAGGATGCCGTCGCGATCCTCGAGCAGCGACAGTATCGTCGAATCGGCGGTAAGTATGTCGGAGAAGTTGAAGGGGGAGACCTTGCCGTTCTGATACTGATAAAGACCTCCGCCGAACGAACCGATCCACATCCCGCCGCTTTTCGATTCGTAGATGGAGAAGATGATCTCGTTGCGGAACACGCCGGGGCCGCCCACGGTCATGAACTTACCTTCGCGGAAGCGGTAGAGCCCGGCGCCGCGCGTTCCGACCCATATCGAGCCTTCGCGGTCCTCGAATATCGCGGCGATGTTCGCGAAGTAGAACTTGTCGTCGGGGGTGATGGTCTTCCGGCCGCCGTCACGCAGACGGAAAAGCCCGGCCTCTTCGGTCCCCACCCATATATTCTTGCCGGCATCCTCGAAAACGACGGTGATCGAGTAGCTCTGAAGGACATCCTCCTGCACGGGGCGGAAAGAGGTCTTATCCTTGCCGAGCACGAACAGCCCGCGCTGGGTCGCCGCCCAGAGTTTCCCGGTCGAATCGACATAAAGAGCGGAGACCTGCGCATCGAGCGAATCTACCGGTTGAGCTTTGCCGTCCTTCACCCAGCCGATGCGTCCGGCGCGGCCGCCCACCCAGAGCCGCCCGTCGGCGTCCATAGCCATGGCGCGCAGATCGTCGGTCGGCAGTCCGTCCTTTTTATGGAAGGTCTGCACGACCTTTTCGTCCTTGAACAGGCAGAGTCCCTTGCGCGTGGCGACCCACAACGAACCGTCGGGGTTCTGAAGAATGCGGACCACCGAACCGTGCGGCAGGCCATCCTTTTCCGTGAAGAGTTTCGTGTCGCCGGTCCGGTGGTTGAAGCGGACCAGCCCGCCGCCGTCGGTCCCTATCCAGAGCAGAGACCCCTTCTGGTCCTCGACGATCCACTGCGAATGGTGGTTCTCCAGCGGCAGATTCCCCTTGTCGAACACGGAAAAGGAGATGCCGTCGAACCGGACGAACCCCTCCTCGGTCCCCATCCAGAGGTAGCCGTTGCGGGTCTGCACCATCGTCAGGACCGAATTCTGCGGCAGCCCCTGATCGGAGGTCCAGTTGTCGAGCATGAACTGGGACAGGCCGAGTTCATGGTTGAGCGCAAAGAGCCCTTCACCGGCGAACAACGCGATGAATAAAAGGATACGGATATATCGCTGCATGGCACCCCTGCCGTTAAACGCGTCATCATAGTAGTGGAATAAATTCCAAAAGACAAGAAAAGCGGAGGTAAACTATCCGTGCTGAAAGAAACGGGACAAAAGATTGATAAAGAAGGAATCTTTGCTATAACTTTGACCGTCCGGATCAGGAGGGATCATGGTGGAAACACGCCCGAACGGCAAAATACTTTTCGTGGAGGATGAGGAGAATCTTCTCAACAGCCTCTCCTTCATCCTCGAATCGGAGGGCTTCGTGGTCCACCGCACCCGGTCGGGAGAAGAGGCTCTTCACGCACTCGAAGTGGTCACCCCCGATCTGGTCCTGCTCGACATCACCCTTCCCGGCATCGACGGTTTCGAGGTGGCCGAACGGCTCCGCAGGAACAAGCCGACGGAGAAGGTCTGCATCGTGATGCTGACCGGCAGATCGGTCGAAGAGGATGTCGTCCGGGCGCTCGAGACCTGGGCCGACGACTATATCGTCAAACCGGTCCGGCCGCGGATGCTCATCGCCCGCATCAACGCCGTTCTGCGCCGCAAGACCACCCGCGCCCCGCAGGCCGACACCCTCCACTACGACACGCTGGCGATCAACATCGCCGGACGGGAGGCCTCGATAGAAGGCTCTCCGCTCTCCCTCACCCGCACCGAATTCGACATCCTCGCCCTGCTCACCCGCGATCCCGACACCGTTTTTTCCCGGGCGCAGGTCATCGGCGCCATCCGCGGCGAGGACTACTTCGTCACCGAACGCTCCATCGATTTTCAGATATTCGGCCTGCGCAAGAAGCTCGGCTCCTACGCGGAGCGCATAGAAACGATACGCGGCATCGGCTATAAATTCCGCGCCTCCTGACGGGGGATCCATGCTCCAAGGCATCCGGCTCAAGACCATCCTGATCGTCGGCTCTCTTCTTTCGGGCATCATTCCGCTCGCGATACTCTCCTTCACCGGAGCGCGGATCTTCGGCACCGAACTCAAGGAGCAGGCCTTCGCGCAACTCGAGTCGGTGCGCGATCTCAAGAAGAGCCGCATCGAAGAGACGTTGCGGCTGTTCCCCGCGCTTTCGCTGACCGAGATGAACCGCGTCATGGCCGAACGCTCCGGCATGGGCGACACCGGCGAGACCTACCTCGTCGGCCCCGATCTGCGCCGACGCAGCGAACTGCACCTCGAACCCACCCGGCGCAACGATCAGCCGTTACACACCTTCGCGGTGGAACAGGCGCTCGACGGGCGTACCGGCACGACGCTCACGGCCGATTACCGCGGCAAACGGGTGCTTTCGGCCTACACGCCGATAACGGTCGACGGTCAACGGTGGGCGCTGCTGGCCGAGATCGACGAACAGGAGATCGACCGGCGCATCAGCCGGGCTCTCTACTCCTCGTTCCTGCTGGCCGCGGTCCTCTCGGCGGCGCTGTTCGTCATACTCGCCCTCATCGTCTCCTCGCTCATCACCGGCAGCATCAACCGCGTCGTGAAGGAACTGGAAGGCTTCCTGCAGAAGATACTCGGCGGACGGCTCGAAATGCGCGGCGATCCCGCCCGCGTCGGCCGGGACTTCCGCGGCGTCATGACGCAGGTCAACGCGCTCACCGACGCGCTGGTGTCGCAGACCGAAGAGCGGCGCAAACTTGAAAGCGCGGTCGAATTCAACCAACGGATGGAGGCGATCGGGATGCTCGCCGGCGGCATCACCCACGACTTCAACAACACGCTCGGCTATATGCTCGCCTACGCCGATCTGGTACAGGCGGAACTGCCCAAAGGCTCTCCGGCCGAAGCGCACATGACCGAAATACTCAAAGCGATCGACCGGGCGACCGAACTGGTCTCGCAGGTGACCACCTTCAGCCGCCGCATGAAACGCGAGAAACGGCCGATACGCATCGCGGCGCTCATCGCGGAACTGACCAAATTCCTGCAGGCGACCCTGCCGAAATTCATCACGGTAAAAAAAGACCTGCGCCGCAACGACATCACCCTCATGGCCGATCCGGTCCAGTTGCATCAGATACTCATGAATCTCTGCACCAACGCCTTCCACGCGATGCAGGACACCGGCGGAACGCTGACCATCCTGCTCGACGATGAGCCGCCCGGCGGACCCTGCGGCGATCACTGTTTCCGCCTCACCGTCAGGGACACCGGCTGCGGCATGGACGACTACGCCCGCGAACACGCCCTTGAACCCTTCTTTACCACCAAGCCTCCCGGGCAGGGGACCGGCATGGGATTGGCCATCGTCGCCTCGGCGGTCGCCAATCTCGGCGGCCGGATGGAGATCGAGAGCGCCGTCGGGGAAGGGACCGCGATCCACATCGTCCTGCCGCTCATGGAGGAACCGCCGGAAAAACGGGGCGACGCCGCCGGCGAAACGGTCCACCGCGGGAACGGCACCATACTGTTCGTGGACGACGAACCGCACTTCTGCACCTCGATGCGCCTGCTGCTCGAGCAACTCGGCTACGACGTGATAACCTTCACCGACAGCCCCGGCGCGCTCGCCTCCTTCCGCGAGAACCCGACGCTGTACGACCTCGTCATGACCGATTACAACATCCCCGACATGAACGGTCTCGAACTGGCCCGCCGCATCAAAATGATCCGTCCCTGCATCCCCGTCATCGTCGTGACCGGCTACGGCGGCTGGGATAATCTGCAGGAACCGTCGCGGCTCGGCATCGAGGCGGTCGTTCAGAAACCCTTCTCCCGGTCGAGGATATCGAAGGTGCTGCACGACATTCTCCGCGGGAGCGGAGCCTGCCCCTGAACGGCCGGGGCGGCGGCGGCCGGAGAAAATTTGTCAAGCGGCCCGACCGGTGGTATGAGGAGGGCGTATATACAACGGGGGAGGAACCGATGGGCGAATTCGAAAAAAGCATTTTCAACATACTGGTGGTGGACGACGACGAGAATGTCCTGCAACTGGTCAAGATCATCCTCGCCGACCGCAAATATAACCTCGTGACGGCGCACGACGGTCAAGAGGCGCTCGACAAACTCGGCAATTTCCGGCCCGACATCATCATCTGCGACATCCTGATGCCCAATCTCGACGGCTACCAGTTCCGCGACGCGATACGGGACCGCGACGAATACTACCTCACCTCCTTCATCTTCATGTCGGCCAAGACCACCACCGAAGACCGCGTCCGCGGCATCGAACACGGCGTGGACGCCTACATCACCAAACCGTTCGACGTGGTGGAGTTCCGCGCCATCGTCAATTCGATGATAAAGAAACGCCTGCAACTCGAACGGCTCGTCAACCACGACGCGCTGACCCATGTCTACAATAAGCGGAAGATCATCGGGGAACTGGACCGGGAACTTCAGCGGGTGAAACGGTACGGGAATCCCCTTTCCATCCTCATCATCGACATCGACCACTTCAAGCAGGTCAACGATACCCACGGTCACCCGGAAGGCGATACGGTGCTCGCGACCATCGCCGAAACGGCGCTCAACTCCCTGCGCGCCATCGACATGATCGGCCGCATCGGCGGGGAGGAGTTCCTCCTCATACTCCCCGAGACCGACCTGAACGGCGCGCTCATCTACGCCGACCGTCTGCGGATGATGATAGCGGCGCTGGTCATCGGCGCGAACGACATCAAGGTCACCATCAGCGGCGGCATCGCCACCGCGCCGGTACACGCCGTCGACCGCGAACCGCTCATCCGCAAAGCCGACGAGGCGCTCTACGAGGCCAAACGGGCCGGCCGCGACCGCATCGTCAACGCCCGCTGAAAAGAGCCCCGCACTATTTCTTCAGCGCCGCATACCACGCCGCGACATCGGCGGCGAACTTGTCGGGCTGACTGACGGTCACCGAATGCCCCGCGGTCATATAACGCGGCCACGCCACGGTCCGGGTCACCCCCTCCCCCACGCCGTCGAACGAACCGGGGGCGTAGGAGATCGTGAACGAATCGTCGGCGACGGTCACGCCGGTCACCTGTTCGAACATCTCCGCCGCCGCCGGTATCGCCGGCGAAAAGATGACCAGATCGAGCGCCGCCTGCGTGATGAAGGTGTCGACCACCAGCAGATTCTCGAGGAACAGGTCGCCGAAAAGGTCGTTGAAGGGATGGAGCGTATGCTTGTAGAAGGCGTTGGTCACCTTCTCGTTGAGGCTGATGTAGTACCCGTCATAGTCGTTGAGCGAACCGAACAGCGCCCGGAACTCCTCCTCGGGATCGTCGACCGTCGCGTACTGAAGCCGCAGGAGCCGCAACTGGAGTTCGAGGAGTGAGTCGTGAGAAGTGAGTCGTGAGTTGTGGGGCGCTCCCAACGGGACGCCCTGTATCGCGCCGGTCGGCGGTGAGGCCAGTTTATAGGCATCTTCCCGTTGCGACGCATACATATGCTCAATAAGAACGGGGTCATGCCCCAGCATATCGACATAGTTCGCGCGGGTCAACAGAGCGGGAACGATGGGACTCATCAGGCTGTTCATCCAATCGCTCGCCTCGTCGTATTTGTAGAGATCGCGGCCGAGACCGTCGACGAACAGAATGGCATTGTAGTACTTGTCGCATTCGGCATCGTCGGCGGGGCACGGCTCGAAGGTAGCCCCCTCCTCCGCGGCGATCTGGTAAATGACCGAACCGGGCTCCTCCATGATCTCGCCCGACGCGACGTTCTGCGGCTCGCCGAACAGGAGCGGCTGGATGAGCGACGCATAGCCGAACTGTTCGGCCCCCTTTTCGGCCGTTATCTCCTCTCCCGGGAAGACCGCCGCATAGTGCGCCGCTATCTCCTCGGCGAGCGCCGTATCGGTGTAATAGCCGTCGTTACCGGCATAGCGGCCGGGATTGAGCAGAAGACTCTGCATCGCGATGGTGCGGGTGCCGCCGTAGGATTCCCCCGCGAAAATGACCGGATTGGCCTGTATCTCCGGATGGGCCGCGAGGAAGCGCAACAACACCCGGACGAAGTCGGCGCCGTCGAGGAAGGGATTGAAATTACGGGTGGTATAGCCCGGCATCGTTCCCGAAATGCTGTAGGGGAAACCGGTGTTGCGGGCATCGATGTACAGTATGTTGGCGAAGGTACTCCAGCGATCCGGATTGTCCCCGACCACCTCCCCGCCGTTGAAGACGGGGTCCATGCTCAAGCGGCCGGTGTTGAAGGCGAGCAGCAGCCCCGAGGCCGAACCGGGACCGCCGTTGAAGAATATCGCCAGCGGCTTTTTTTCCCCATCCTCATCGGCCGGCTGGAACGAATACCACAGCCGCGCCTCATCGCTGGTGTATTTCGCACCGGCGGTATCGAACTTGGTCCGCAGGTAGTAGACCACCGGTTCAATGGCGATGAAACCGGTCTCCCCCGCATAAGCGGCCGGAAGCACCTCGACATCGGGCACGAACGCGTCGTCGACCGGCTCGTCGCCCTCATCGGTCAGCAGATCATCGCCCGCGAGAAGATCGTCATCGCCCGTAAGCATATCGCCGCCGGCCGCCGCATCGTCATCGACTATCTCGCTCGGCGTCCCGCCGCAGGAGACCATGACCGACAGAAGGATCAGAATGCCGCCCCACCGCAGTCGCCGTTCCATGTCTCTCCTCCATTCCATAACAACAGGTACCCGTTCCCAGCAATCGCCCCACCGCTCTTTTTTCCCCCGTATCGACGGCCGGTTAGGTTCTAGGGGTCCTTGCCCCACCCCTCTTCCCGCGATAATCGATCCGGAAAAGCTTGACTTGCCCCGCTGAAAACTTATAGTTGTTCTTGAGTGATGCTTATGTACATCAATTATTCAAATGGAGGCTTTTTGTGATGTCTGAAAACATCAATATGAATTTTCAATCCATGACCGATCGCGCGATCCTTCAGGTTCTCGGCCGGGCCTTCCAGCAGATGCGTCTTTCACGGAACATCTCTCAGGAAGAGCTCGCCGCGATGGCGGGAGTGGACCGCACCACCATCGGCAAGTTGGAGGCGGGACGCCCCGCCACACTGCTCACCGTCGTTCAAATACTGCGGGCGCTCGGAGAACTCGATCGGCTCGGGTCGTTCAAAGAGGCGCAAACGGTAAGCCCGCTTCAGTTGCTCGCGCAGAAGAAAAAGGAACGGCGAAAGGCCTCCGGGATCCGGACCAAAAAGAGGGCAACCGCTGCCGGGGAGAAGTCCGAATGGTAGTGCGGGTAGCCAAGGTCACCTTGTGGGACACGCTTGTCGGTGCGGTCGCGTGGAATGAGGACAAAGGGTGCGCCGACTTCGAGTACGATCCCCGCTTTCTCGATAAAGGGTGGGATATCGCGCCGCTCCTGATGCCGACGACCGGCGCGCAGGGGAAGATATTCTCTTTTCCGGCGCTCAACCGCGACACCTATCGGGGGTTGCCGGGACTGCTCGCCGACAGCCTGCCCGACCGTTTCGGCAACGCGGTACTGGATGCATGGCTCGCCCGCGAAGGGCGCGATCCGTTGAGCATCAGCCCGATAGAGCGACTCTGTTACACCGGTAAGCGGGGAATGGGAGCGCTCGAATACGAACCCGCGCTGGAACGCGGATCGACCGGCTCAACGGCTGTCGAGGTGGAACATCTGGTTGCGCTGGCGCGCGCGGTGTTGGATGAACGGAAACGGTTCGAGTCCGATCTTTCGGAAAAAGGACTGCACGAGATCCTGCGGGTGGGAACATCGGCCGGCGGCGCCCGGGCAAAGGCGATCATTGCGTTCAACCCGGCGACGGGGAAGGTGCGCTCCGGGCAGATAGAGGGGTTGGCCGGCAACGAATACTGGCTTATCAAGTTCGACGGCGTTTCGGGCGCGGGACTCGCCGATCCGCGCGGTTTCGGCAAGGTCGAATATGCCTATCACCTTATGGCGAAGCGGTGCGGGATCGACATGATGCCCTGCCGACTGCACCACGAAAATGGCCGCTCCCATTTCATGACCAAGCGGTTCGACCGTATCGGGTCACAGAAACTCCATCTGCAGACGCTGTGCGCCGTCGCCCATTTCGACTACAACGATCCGACGCTCTACTCCTACGAGCAGGCGTTCCAGACGATGCGGAGCCTCGCGCTGCCCTATACCGACGCGGAGCAGTTATATCGGCGGATGGTGTTCAATGTCGTGGCGCGGAATCAGGACGATCACACCAAGAACTTCTCATTCCTCATGGATGCGACAGGGCGCTGGCGGCTGGCTCCGGCGTATGACATCACCTATGCCTTCGACCCGGCGAACCGGTGGCTGGCGGCGCACCAACTGTCGGTCAACGGCAAGCGGACCAACATCAACCGGCAGGACCTGCTGGCGGTGGCGCACAACATGAACATCAAGAAACCGGCTGACATCATCGATGCGGTCGTCGATGCGGTGGCCGATTGGCCGAAGTTCGCGAAAGAGGCTGCTGTGAGCCGCAGCCGCAGCGCGGCGATAGCGAAAACGCATCTGCCGGGGATGTGAGAGGATGATGATTTGGGTGACCTCCGCATTTGCCCTAGGCGGGGCGAACGGGATCGGGCAAAGGCCTATCTGCTCGGAAGAAGTACCATAATATCAAGTAGTTACTTCGCATAGTCGCTATTATGTAGATCTTTGCGCAAAAATACCTTATAAGGGATATTGACTTTCTATCCCTCTTGGGGTATATTGCCGCTGTATACCCTATGGGGGATGATATGGAATATCTTGTTCTCACTCCGCGACATCTCGCGGATGCCTTGAAAAGTAGGCGTAAAGAGAAGCGGCTTACTCAGAAAGAGGCCGCCATTCTCGTCGGACTCCTCCCGAAAACGATCTCGGGTCTGGAGCACTCGCCGGAAAAAAACAGCGTCGAGAGCCTGTTGAAGTTGCTCGCCGCAATGGAATTGGAGATGATACTTCGACCGAAGATCAAACGGACCGGCTTACCGGGGGAGTGGTAAGATGGGGCGACCTTCGAAAACCCGCCACCTTTCCATCTACATGAACGGAGAGCTGGTCGGCATCTGGACCATCACGGCGCAGGGACGACAGGAATTTCGGTATGACGACGCATGGCGTTCTTCTGCCGCAGCCCGTTCGCTATCTCTTTCTCTTCCGTTGGCTCCCGCCACTTATGCCTACACCGGTGATGTGGTCGAACACTTTTTTGACAATCTGCTACCTGACAGTCTTTCTATCCGTCAACGGATACAGCAACGCTTTCGTACCGAATCCACCGCACCGTTCGCTCTGCTCGCCGAGATAGGCCGCGACTGTGTCGGCGCGATCCAGCTCCTTCCCGAAGGAGTTGATCTCGGACAGATACGTTCGATCAATGCCGAACCGCTTACTGATGCTGATGTTGAAAAGATATTGCGCGCGGTCCCCGCTCCCCCTGCTTTTGGGCAAAAAGAGCGGGAAGCCGAGTTCCGCATATCGCTTGCCGGCGCGCAGGAAAAGACCGCTCTCCTTTTTCATAAGGAGAAATGGTGCCGGCCGCTCGGGACGACGCCGACGACGCATCTTTTCAAACTGCCGCTGGGCGTGATCGGGCAGCTACAGATCGACATGAGTTTTTCCATCGAGAACGAATGGCTTTGTTCCCGCATCGTTCACGCATTCGGTCTTCCTATCGCTCGAACCGAGATAGCCCGCTTCGGCGACCAGAAGGTGTTGATCGTCGAGCGTTTCGACCGTAAGCTTTCTTCGGACAAGACTTGGCTGATTCGTCTTCCTGTCGAAGATCTCTGTCAGGCGACCGGCAGATCACCGGGTGCAAAATATGAATCCGAAGGTGGCCCCAGTATCGAAGAGATCATGAGACTGCTGTTGGGCGCCCGGGATGCTTTTGTAGACCGGAGAACGTTCCTCAAGACACAGGTGCTTTTCTGGATGATGGCGGCGATCGATGGCCATGCAAAGAATTTCAGTATCTTCATCGAACCGGAAGGACGTTATTCTCTTACACCGATCTACGATGTCCTGTCGGCATATCCGGTCATGGGACACGGTGCCCGGCAATTCGCCCCCGAAAAGTTGGATATGGCGATGGCGGTCAGCGGGAAGGATCGTCATTATGAGTGGGCGCGCATACAACGGCGACACTGGGTCACGACCGCGGAACATTGCAATGCGGGAAAAGAAATCGAACCGATAATCTCGGAACTGGTAGAACGGACCCCACAGGTGATCGCCGAGGTATCCGAAAATCTGCCCGCCGGATTTCCTGAACAGGTTGCGGGACCGATTCTCGAAGGATTGGCTCGATCAGCCCAAAAGCTTCAGTGAGCAGGTACACGGTCTCGCAGGGAGTATCGCATAAATACTATATTCATAATAATATCAAGTAGTTATTTCGCATAATATCCGCTATGTAAACTAGATGGTGTTTTCTGCCGTTTTGTCGTGATTTATCAGTCGGTTATCATGCGCATAGTGGCCATTATGTCAACTTGAGGGTTTCTTTTTGTTTCTTATTTTTTCTTTTAATGACTTTATAATATCTTTATGTCCCACAGGTATCAACTCCTTTCTTTTCTCAACCTGATACCCGTTGAGATTGTGCTCCGCGTCGTAGCGGTGACTTCCCCCGTGCAACAAACCCCGTTCCTCCCGTAAGTACCGTCCGAGTTTAGCCGAAGTTGATTTTTATTGCAAAAAAGTCCCGATGCCACTAAAGTGGCCCGTTATATTTTATGGAGGGACTCCATGTACAATCTTGCGATAAGCATCGGCGGCGCGGTCGTCATCACGCTCCTGTTCAGTCTGATACCGGTCCCCTACGCGTGGGTCTGGGGCATCATCATCGGGCTGGTCGCCGCCGTCGCCGTTTTCTTCGCCGTATCGCGCAACATCACCAACAAACTGCAGGCGCTCTTCCTGCGGGCCAACGCCGAGATACAGAAACAGAAGGTCGAGCGGGCGCTGGAACTGCTGCGCGAAGGCTACCGCTGGGACCGCTGGGCGTTCCTGGTCAAGGCGCAGATAGACAGCCAGATCGGCGTCATCCTCTATTCCACCAAGAAGTTCGGCGAGGCCTATAAATACCTCCAGAATTCCAATCCGCGGCTCTATCTCGCCTACTGCATGCTCGCCATCGGCCACCTCAAGAACGGCAAAAAGAAGGAGGCGCTCGACACGATGGAACTCCTGATGCGCTTCAACAAGAAGGAGGCCTTCGTCTTCTCGCTGTGCGCCTATCTTCACGAGGAGGAATTCGACGACCGGGATCAGGCGCTGGCGGTCCTCAAGCGCGGGCTCAAGTCGATGCCGAACAATCAGCACCTCAACGAGCATCTGATGGCGCTTCAGAATAAAACGCCGTTCAAGATGGAGAAGTACGGCGAGGTGTGGTACCAGATGTATCTCGACCGTAAGGCGGTGTCGCGGCTCCAGCAGAAGTATATAAAGGATCAGCAGCGGCGCATGAAGGTGAGCGGCGTGGTCCGCTAGGCCGTTTTTCTTGAATTGCCTTTCCGGGGGACTATAATGGGCCGGATCGTATTCAATGGGAGCGGGATATGAGCAACAAGGGGCACGATCGCAGTATCATCGAATTCTTCCGGCAGAACAGCGAACTGGAACCATCCAAGGAGCATCTCCGCGGTCAGGCCGAGGAGATCGTGACGCTTTTCCATAAGGTGCTCAAGGGTTACAAACTCTACCCGGTCAACAACCCGATGTTCAAGAAATTCGGGGAGGAGTTCAAGGTCAAGGTGGATCTGATGCTGACCGAGATCCCGGTCATCCCTTTCCGCATAAAGAAGAACGGGTTCCTTTTCATGAAACAGCCGGTCGAGACGGCGCTGGACGACAACGAGGTCATCTATGTGCTGTTCAACGACGGCATCCGCGAGATCTATTTCGCCAAAGGGATAACCTACGAGGAGATACTCAGTTTCTTCAACATACTGGCGCGGGTCACCGTGTACGCGAGCGACGACTACGATATCGCGACCCTTCTGTGGGATTCGGAGTTCGAGCATATCGGCTATGTCACCGAGGAGGAACTCGTCGAGTCGGAACCGTTCGAATACGAGGACTTCGATCAGGGGTACGATCTCAATGCCGCCGCGAACAAGGGCCGCGATCTTACCCCCGAAACCTTCACCGATCGCGATGTCCCCTTTCAGGACAAGAAGACCTACATCATCACCGACGAGGACAAGGGGATCTTCGCCGATCAGATACAGAAATACGACGAGAGCGCGATCACCAACCGCTTCCTCAAGGAGTTGTCGCTGAAACTCCTGCAGGGGGCCAACGACGAGGTGCGCAAGGATCTGGTCGAGACCGCCTCTCTGCTCTGGGAGCGACTCCTGCTGTTCGGCGCGGTCAAGGAGGCGGTGGTCTTCCTCAAGACCTTGCTCAGGATCGGCGCCCAGTTCCGGGAGACCAACGAGGAGTTCTATCTCAAGATAAAGAGCGGCATCACGAACGTCACCAACGAGGATTTCCTCAACCGCGTCTTCAAGATGGCCGACAACTTCTCCCCCGACCAGTTCGAGTATTTCGGCGACTTCCTCGGCATCGTCCCGGCGGCGCAACTGCCCAACATGATCGTGCTGCTGACCGAACTCCAGACGCGGGAACTCCGTATCGCGGCGATCGAGAAACTCGGCAAGGTGCTGAAAAATCCCGAGGCGATAAAACCGCTTCTGTCGCATCAGGACTGGCGGGTGGTCCGCAACGGACTGACGGTGCTCAAAGCGATCGACAATCCGGCGGTCGTCCCGCTCCTGCGCGCCGTCATCAACCATCCGCAGAAACAGATCCGCATCGAGTCGATAACCATACTCATGCACTATTCGGTCGAAGAGGCGCTACCGGCGCTCGAAAAGGCGGTCTTCAGTCCCGAAAAGGATATCCGCCTCATGTCGGTCGATAAACTGCTCGAACTCAAGAACCCGCAGGTCAAAACGGTCATCAACCGCCTCCTGCAGGAAAACAATCTCGCCAAACTCGAACCGGCCGAGGTGACCGGCTACCTCACCAAGATCATCAAAGAGAAGAGACAGGACCTCTACGACCTGATATCGGTCCTCCTGTTCTCCCGCAACTCCGTGCTGCGCGATATAACGCTCAAACTGATCGGCGGGGTCGATTCCACCCAGACCTTTGTCCGTCACATCGTCAAGTTCATAGAGAACCCCGATTTCGAGAAACATCCCCGCGCCGAGATGGAACTCTTTCTGCCTCTGGTCAGACCCGAGAACTTCGAGTTCACCATTCGCCCGCTCGAAAAGATGCTGAAACTCAGCGGCCCTCTGCTCAAACGCGACATCTTCAAGGAGACAAAGGACGCCGTCATCACCCATCTCAACCAGTACCGCGCCGATCCGGCGGTGAAACTTTTCTTCAAGAAAGGGCTGGCCTCGGGCAACAAGGAGACCGAGGAACTCATCCGTTCGAAGGGAGGGCTGCTGTAATGGAAGATACCCGTATTCAGGGACGCGAAGGAGCGCGCAACTTCCTTCAGTCGGTCGACGAGAACATCAAACAGCGCGGCTATGAGTTCGCCTCCTCGTTCTTTTCGCTCTGGAAGTCGCTCAAGATGTACGGCGAGGAGAACGACGCGGTCAAGAAATCGGTCGAAAAACTGATGGAACTCCTTCAGTTCTTCTTCAAGACCATGCCGACCGTCAACTTCGGCTACAACGGCACCGATATCGTCATCAACGAACAGCGCCTTAAAGGCAAACGCGGCGGCGAGGATTATCTCGAGATGCTCTCCCACATCTTCGTGTCGCTCTACATCGGCGAGATAGAGATCTCCTCGACCGCCCAGCGGCAGGACCTCATCATCTTCTGTCAACTGACCCGCAACATAACCCCCGGAACGCCCGGTGATGAGAAGATGTTCCGCAAGGTCGAGGGGGAACTCAAGGCCCGTACGCCGAACATCCACATCACGATGTATGACCCCGTACAGGATGAACTGCCCCCCATCATCGACAAACAGCAGAAGGCGCGCCAGATATACCGCAACCTCGTGACCGACTTCCCGCAGTTCCGCAAAAAGGTGCTCCAGAAACAGCCCATACCCCTCAAGAAGGCGGTGCGCAACATTCAGAACCTTGTCGACCTCCTGACCGACGACGGGGAAGATTCGCAGTGGCATCACCTGCTGTTCCTCGCGTCGCTCGACTCCTATCAGAAAATGTATATACCCACCCACGCCGCGAACACGACCATCCTGAGCGTCGCCGTCGCCACGCAGCTCGGCGTTCCCAAACGGCGCCTGACCACCATCGGCCTTGCCGGCTACCTCCACGATATCGGCATCCCCGAAGAAGATCAGCGCGATCTCAAGAATCTCCACGGCGAAACCGGCTTCGCCTTCCTCAGCCGCCTCAACTCGCTCAACTTCTCGATGATGGAGGCGGCCATCACCGCCTCGGCCCACCACGATACCTACGACTTCCGCGGAGTCATTCAGGCGGCTACGGGAGATTCCTATTCCACGCCGCTGGCGGAGATCGTCAAGGTGTGCGACTACTACGACATCGCGACCCGCTGGTGGCCGTGGAATCCGGGCAAACCGCTTTCCCGCGTCAACGCCATGGAACGGATATTCGAGTTGACCAACAAGAACAAGACCTTTACCCCCTCGGCGGCGAAAGGTCTGTACGCGACGCTCGGCATCTACCCGCCGGGCCAGATACTGCGCGTGAACAAAAAACGGTCGCTCGCCTGCTCCATCGGCGGCTTTTTCAGCAACTACGAAGAGGCGCGGATCATCATCCTGAACGATCAGATGGATTTCAAAGGCTACGCCAAACTGAACGCCGGCGCCCTCTCCCATCTGCCGGCCGAACAGCACTACCGCCTCCCGCCGCGCACCCACAAAGAGATATTCCAGAGTTTTCAGGTCACGGTCTGACCGGTCGGCGCCGTTCGTTTTCGCACATACTGTTTTCTTGACAAGCACCCGTGATTGGAGTAGGTTCTCTCCGCAGGAAAGGTCTCGCGACTTTAGGAGAGCGACAACCACTCATGGGCAATCGAAGCGCAGTTGCACGGACGGTCGGCATAGACATCGGATCGGTCAATGTCAAGGTCTGTCTGCTTGCGGGCGACGCCGCGCCGCGCCACGCCGTTGTGCCGCATGAAGGCGATCTGGAAGCCGCCCTCGCCGCCGCCTTCGCCGCTATCGGGCTCACCCCCGATCACCGCCTGTGGGCCATGGTGACCGGCGGCACCGGCCGTCTCCGGCTGAAGGCGCCCGAACTCATCGCGCCACTCGCGATCGAGGCGGCGCTCGTCGCCAAAGGTCTCCGTCCCCGCGCGGTGGTGTCACTCGGCGGCGAGGACATGGTCGTCTATCCGCTCGACCCCGCCGGCCGCATACAGACCAGTTACGCCGGCAACAAATGCGCGTCGGGCACCGGCGAATTCTTCCGCCAGCAACTGGGGCGGATGGACCTCGCGGTGGAAGAGCTCGACCGCGCCGTCGAAGGGGCGAGCGTACACACCCTCTCGGCCCGCTGTTCGGTCTTCATGAAATCTGATTGCACCCATCGCCTCAACAAAGGGGAGGCGACGCGCGGCGATATCGCGCTGTCGCTCTCCAAGGTGATGGCCGACAAGGTGGGCGAGTTCCTCACCAAGGCCAAGGTGCGCGAAGGACGCGTGGCGCTCATCGGCGGGGTCACCGCCAACCGCCATATGGTCCGTTTCCTGCGCGAGGCCTGGCCCGCCGTCGATTTCGTCGTCCCGGAGGAGGCCTGCTGGTTCGAGGCCTACGGCGCGGCCCTGACCGCCCGGGAACGGGGTCTGCCGCTCCCCGCCGGCGGTCTTTCGCGAGCGACCGCCGTTCTGGACCGCGCCGCGCTCAAACCGCTCGACGCGGCCGCCGACCGTGTCACCTATCATCAGTCACGGCGCGGTTCGATACGGGCCGACCGCGACTACATACTCGGCGTCGACGGCGGATCGACCACCACCAAAGCGGCGCTCATCGACCGCGAAACGCTCGACATCGTCGCCGCCCACTACGGCCGCACCCACGGCGATCCGGTCGGCGCGCTCAAAAACTGCCTGCGCGAGATACGCGGACAGTTGGGCGGCGTCCGGCCGCGCATCACGCTGGTCGCGACCACCGGCTCGTCGCGCGAACTGCTCGGGGTGTTCCTCGGCACCGATGGCGTCTATAACGAGATCATCGCCCACGCCACCGGCACCTCCTTCTTCTCGCCCGAGGTCGACACCATCTTCGAGATCGGCGGACAGGACGCGAAATATGTGCTGCTCCACAACGGCGTACCGATAGACTACGCCATGAACGAGGCCTGCAGCGCCGGCACCGGCTCGTTCCTCGAAGAATCGGCCGCCGGCGATCTCGACATCATTCGCGCCGAGGAGATCGGCCCGGTCGCGCTCGCGGCCCGCGCCCCGCTCAAATTCGGCGAACACTGCTCCGCCTTCATCAACAGCGACATCCGCAAAGCGATACAGCAGGGAGCGGACCGGCCCGACATCGTCGCGGGACTCGTTTTCTCCATCGTGTCGAACTATCTCAACCGCGTGGTGGGCAACCGCACCATCGGCGACCGCATCGCTCTGCAGGGGGGCGTCGCCAAGAATCCCGCCGTGCCGCTCGCCTTCGCGCAACTTCTCGGCAAACCGGTCGCGGTGCCGCCCGATCCGGAACTCATGGGCTCCTTCGGGGTGGCGCGACTCGCGAAACTGAAGTACGACGAAGGACTGCTTCCGGCCGGTCAATTCGACCTCGAGACCCTGCTCGACAAAGAGATCGTCCACCACGGCCAGTTCCTCTGTCGCGCCTGCGAGAACCTCTGCCCGATACGTAACCTGGAGGTCGGCGGACGGCGCTACCCGTTCGGCGGCCGCTGTTCGAAATACACCGGCGCGCGCAGGCGTTCATCGTTCGACGAATCGAGCGTCGCCGATCATGTCGCGTGGCGGACCGAACAGTTCTTCTCGGCCGCCGTACCCGATCCGGCGACCCTCGCCCCGCGCCTCGACGCGGTGATCGGCGTGCCGGTCGCCTTTTCGGTCCACTCGCTGTGGCCCTTCTACGCCCGCTTCTTCCACGAACTCGGCGTCCGCGCGATCCTTTCGGAAAAGATCGTCCCGGCGGGCATCCACCGGCAGGAAAGCAACTACTGCTTCCCCGCCGAGATAGCGCACGGCGCGGTGCAGGACCTCCTCGACCGCGGCGCGACCTACCTGTTCCTGCCGCACTTCCGCGACATGCCGACTCTCGAGAAAAGTTCCGCCGAATCGTGCGTCTGCCCGCTGACGCAGGGACTCCCCTACTACGCGAAACAGGCCTTCGGCCTCGACGACGCGAAGATACTGCGCCCCGTGGTCTCCTTCAAGCACGGCTGGGCTTCCTGCCGCGGCGAATTCGAGGATATCGCGCTGAAACTGGGCCTGCCGCGCGCCGAGGGAACCCGCGCCTTCGACGCGGCCATCGCCCACCACCGCTCTTTCATGGAGGACTACCGGCGGCGCGGCCGCGAACTCATCGAAGAGATGCGGCGCAACCCCGACCGGCTCTACGTCGCGCTCCTCGGGCGCCCCTACAACGCCTTCACCCGCGACGCCAACATGGGGATACCGCGCAAATTCCTATCGCGCGGCGTGACGGTGGTCCCCTACGATCTCATTTTCGACGAAACGGCCGACATCTTCCCCAACATGTACTGGTACTACGGCCAGCAGGATATGAAGGCGGTCCGCGCAGTGCGCGACATCCCCAATCTCTATCTCGCGTGGATATCGAACTTCTCCTGCGCCCCCGATTCGTTCATGCTTCACTATGTCCGCTGGATGATGGGACGCAAGCCCTATCTGGTGCTCGAGATAGATTCGCACACCGCCGACGCGGGACTCGACACCCGCATCGAGGCGTTCCTCGACATCGTCGAAAGTTACCGCCGCCACGCGATGCCCGCCCCCCGGGCCGCCCGGCCGCGCCGCTACCGGCTGGATACGGTCGACGGCGAAGTGACCGTACACGACAACCTCTCCGGGGAACGACTCGGCATACGCCATGAACGGGTGCGGCTGGTCTGGCCGTCGCTGGGCGATCTGGCCACCGAGATAACGACCGCCGCTTCGCGCAAACAGGGGGTCCGCGCCGAACATCTGCCGGTCGCCGACATCCATTCGACGCAGGTGGCGCGCAATGTCGCTTCGGGCAAGGAATGCATCCCGGCGCTGCTCGTGCTCGGCACCGTCCTGCAGTTCCTCGAACGGCGCACCCCCGAACGGCCCGACGAAGTGCTGCTCGTCTATGTCCCCAGCACCACCGGTCCCTGCCGCACCGGTCAATACCATGTGTTCTACGAACGGCTCTTCGACGACCTCGGCTTCGACAACGTGCTCGTCTTCGCCCCCAACAGCGACAACTCCTACCGCGAGATCGGCATCAGTTTCGTGCGCGACATGTGGCGCGGCATCGTTATCTCCGATCACTTCACCGACGCACGCACCGGCATCCGGCTCCTTGCGCGCGATCCCGAAGCGGGAATGCGGGTGTTCGAAAAGGCGTGGCGTTCGGTGGTCGCCGGAATGGAACGGGGCGACCGGCAACTGGAGACGGCGCTGGAACAGGCGGCCCGCGAACTGGCCGCGATACCCAAACGACGCACCCTCGCCGAAATCAAGAAAGTGCTCATCGTCGGCGAGATATACGTGCGGCGCGACGACTTCTCGGTGCGGGAGCTGTTCGACCTCCTCATCGCGCAGGATATCTTCCCCAAGGCGACCGGCATCACCGAATGGGTCCATTACACCGACTGGTCGCAGCACTACCTGCTCAGAAAAGAGCGCGGAAGACGCGGACCGCTGAGCCTCCTGCGGCCGGCGTGGCTGCGCAAACGCGCACTGCTCGCCGTCGAAGGATGGTGGATGCATCGTGTCGAGGATAAGATAAAACGGACGCTGTCGGCCACCGGCCTGATCCCCGCGGCGCCCGATGATGTCGACGCGGCGCTCGCCTCGGGGGGAAAGGAATTCGTATCGCCCGAACTCGAGAGCGAGGCGACCATATCTCCGGCGGTCGCCGCCGCCGGCATGCAGGAAGGCTACGCGGGCGTCGTCGTCATAGCGCCGTTCGGCTGTCTGCCCGGCCGGCTCATCGAGGGGGTCTACAGCCCGTGGGCCAAGGCGCGCGGCTATCCGGTCATCGCGCTGGAGAACGACGGACAGCCCTATCCGCCCAACACCGTCGCCCGGCTTGAGGTCTTTGCCTGTAATGTGAACCGCTATAATGAAAAAAATGGCTCCTCGTGACAGACTTGAACTGCCGACCTAGTGGTTAACAGCCACCCGCTCTACCGACTGAGCTAACGAGGAACCTCGGAAAACATCTTCATAACTCAAAGAACGCCCGCGGATGCCTACTATAACGAGAAGTTGTATCGAGTCAACAATTTTTTTTAGTTTCTTTCGTAAACATCTTTTATTGTATTCAATACAAGCGGAACTCTTTGCATCTACTGGATAAAAAAAAATTTCACTTTTCTCTTGACTGTTTCACTTTTTCATGTAATGATGGGTTCGTGGATTAAGTTACAAATTACCCTCCCACCACCAGATATTGGCGGCACCGAAAGGGGCCGCCGTCTTTTTCCC
>CALMRE010000125.1 GCA_937871295.1 uncultured bacterium
AATTTTTATTCAAAAGGAAAACGGTCCGTTCTTTACTGATTGAATACCGAACGGTTGTAGTACTGGATCGCTTCGGCGATGTGCGGCGTGTCGATGGTCGGCGCTCCGGCGAGATCGGCTATCGTACGGCTGACCTTGAGCAGTTTGGCGTAACCGCGCGTCGAGATGCCCATTTTCTCGATGGCCGCCTTGAGGAGCGCTTCGGCCGTCGGGGTGAGGGTGCAGAACTTCTCGATGTCGGCGGGGGCCATCCGGGAGTTGGTAAGATAGGGCCGTCCGTGGAACCGCTGTGCCTGCACCGCCCGGGCGTTCGCTATCCGGGAACGCATCGTCTCCGACGGTTCACCGCCGCCCCCTTTTTTCCGCAGGTCGTCGTAGGGAACCGAGTTGACGATGACCGATATGTCGATGCGGTCGAGGAGCGGTCCCGATATTTTGTGCTGGTATTTCTGCACCGCGATGGGTGAACAGGTGCAGGCGTGTTTGCGGTCGAACAAATAGCCGCAGGGGCACGGGTTCATCGAGGCGACCAGCATGAAGCTCGACGGGAACTTCACCGTAGAAACGGCG
Organism: uncultured bacterium; assembly: GCA_937871295.1. Classification (GTDB taxonomy): domain Bacteria; phylum UBP6; class UBA1177; order UBA1177; family JAKLFG01; genus CALMRE01. Next base: position 571 of record CALMRE010000125.1, read on the forward strand.
CGCGATATCGTGATCTCGCCGTCCTCGAGCGGTTGGCGCAGGACCTCGAGGGCGTTCTTCTTGAACTCGGGGAATTCGTCGAGGAAGAGGATGCCGTTGTGGGCAAGCGATATCTCCCCCGGCCGCGGCGGCACCCCGCCCCCCGCGAGGGCGACATCCGACAGCGTGTGGTGTGGACTGCGGAACGGCCGCTCGACCACCAACCCTTCGCCCGTCATGAGCCCCGCGACGCTGAATATCTTGGTGGTCTCTACCCGTTCTTCCTCTTCCAGAAGCGGCAGGACCGACGGGATGCGCCGCGCGAGCATCGTCTTGCCCGACCCCGGCGACCCGATCATCAGCAGGTTATGGCCCCCCGCCGCCGCCACTTCGATGGCGCGCTTCGCCTGTTCGTGTCCCTTCACATCGGAGAAATCGGGGTGCTTGAGTCGCACCTCGGCGGCGCGGTCGGGAACGAAGAGGTACGGCTCGGCGCCGCGCAGGACCTCGAGTATCTGGTTGATGTGCGACACCGCGATCACCTTCACCGCGCTGATGGCGGCCGCCTCGCGGGCGTTCTTCTCGGGAACGATGAGCCCCTTGAGACCGTGGTCGCGCGCCGCAATGGCAAGCGGCAGAATGCCCGCCACCGGCTTCACCTCGCCGTTGAGTCCCAGTTCGCCGATGATGAGATAATCGGCGACCGGCGTCACCGGCAACGAGTGGACATGGGCCATGAGCGCCACCGCGATGGGGAGATCGAACCCCGCACCTTCCTTCGGGACGCTCGCGGGAGAAAGATTTATCGTGAGCCGGCTCTGCGGAAAGGAGTGGCCGCTGTTGATGACGGCGGTGCGGACCCGTTCGCGCGACTCCTTGATCGCAGTGTCGGGCAGACCGACAATAGTGAAGGCGGGCATGCCGCGCGCGATGTCGACCTCGACATCGATCAGGAAGCCCGAGATACCGGCGACCGCGCCGCTTTTCAGAATGGACAGCATGAGAACATCCCTCGTCTAATGTCGCTATTTCTTCGTTATCCGCTTCAGCTGTTTGATGTCCTGCTCGATCTCGACAAGACTCTGCTCTTTCTCGACGGTTCGTTCGCTCTCCCGGTATTTCTCGAATTCGGCCGCCGATCTTTCCAGCGCCGCCTCATGGCTTATTTTTCCGGCATGGGTCAGGAGTTCCCTGCCGTTCATGCGCAACACATCATCCAATTTCTCTATCCAGTCGGCCATATACATCGGCGTATGCTGTTGCGCCATCGTCTCGGCGAACGCAAGATATTGTTCGACCAACAGGCCCAACAATTTTATCTCATCCTCGCTCAGATAGTTCTTGGCGACGGCGATATCGTTTTTTTTCACCTTCGCGATACCTGCCTTATCGAAAGACTTCATCCCCAGAAGCGGCAGTTTTGCATCGACCCGGCGGTAGATCAGTTCGGCGGCGGTCTGCTGGCTGATGGCCCAGAGCAGTTTGTTCTGCACTACCTTGAAGAACTCGACGGTCCGCTCATCCTTAGGATCGTAGTCGATGCTGGTAGTGTATATGTCTTTGATCTTCTGGTAAAAGAATCGTTCGGAAAGGCGTATCTGCCGGATACGGTCCTGCAATTCGTTGAAGTAGTTCATCGAATTCCCGGTCTTGAACCGCTCATCGTTGAGCGCAAAGCCTTTGATGATATATTCTTTCAATCGCTTGGTCGCCCAGATGCGGAACTGGGTGCCCTGCGGCGACTTGACGCGATACCCGACCGATATGATGACATCGAGGTTGTAGTAGTTGGTCGGTTTGGTGGAAAATTCGGGATTTCCGAATTTTCTCATCACCTGCTGTTCGGACAGTTCTTCTTCGTTGAATATATTCTGGATATGTTCGTTGATCGTCGATTTCGCTTTATTAAAAAGCATCGACATCTGATCCTGTGTCAACCAGACGGTTTCGTCTTCGAGGTGGACATCGATCCGGATGTTGCCGTCCGGATGCTGGTAGATGACTATTTCACTCCGTGATTCCTGCATATTTTTTACCTCGCTGTATTTCCCGCTATCGTGGTGAAGTATTCCACGAACATCCCTCCCGGAGAATGAGTCGCGCCGACTATAATAAATGAAAAACGGTTTTGCAAATAATGATTGTCAGAACTTGAGCGATACCGTTACCCCCACCTCGCCCGCGCCGCCCGGTACTATCGTCACCGGCAGATCGCGCTTCTTGGCGAGGAACGGGATGAGCCACCCGGTGAGGCTCCCGGCGAGCGCCCCGGCAAGCACATCGGTCGGATAGTGCTGCCCCGAATAGACCCGCAGGAACCCGACCGTCGTCGCGGCCGCCAGCCCCCCGGTCCAGACCACCCAGCGCCACGGTGAGTCGGGATACAACTCCTGAAAGACCATCCCGCAGAAGACCGCCGCGTTGAAGGCCTGCGCGGTATGCCCCGAATAAAAGGAAAGTTCGGCGTCGCGCTGATGACGCTCGCTGAGCGGCGAGCGGCCGTTGTAGGTGTAGGGACGGTCGCGCCGGACCAACTCTTTGACCACATTCTTGAGCCCGTCGTTGAGGAGCGCCGATTCAAGGTAGAGGATAAGGAAATAGGCGGGATGATCCTGCACCCGGTCGTCGAAGTAGAAGAGGACCGGTGCCGCGAGCATCGCGTAGTTAAGGACATCGGAGACGCTGTCGGCCTTGGGCGACCAGCCGTAGGTGGCGATCCGGTCGAGCCCGTTGACGCGGGAACGGTCGCCGACCGCCCCGCCGGGGATATCGAACTGGAAGTGGAGCGAGTAGTAGAGTCCTTCGAGCGCGATGCCGGAACCAAGGATAAGGCCGTCGCGGAGCGGATCGGACTCGAACGGGAGGTCGTCGGCGGCGTGCGCCGTGAACGAAAAAAGAAGTAGCGTTATGAGGGCGAACCGTTTCATGCCGTCACGCTATCCTTTTCCTTTGATTTTTGCATCTTTTTTTGTTAGCGTGCGGAGAGTTAAGAGTCTCTACACGCCGGAGCCCGATGGAAGCAAGCCGTCCCGCCGCCTTTGATACCCCCGTCATGGAGCAGTACCGCTCCTGCAAACGGGAATACCCCGACGCCATTCTCTTCTTCCGGCTGGGCGACTTCTACGAGATGTTCTTCGAGGATGCGGTGACCGCCAGCGAGATACTCGGCCTCACCCTCACCTCGCGCAACAAGGAGGCGGGCATCCCGATGGCCGGGGTGCCGTTCCACAGCGCCGAAGGGTACATCCGCAAACTGCTCGACGCCGGGAAGAAGGTGGCGCTCTGCGAACAGATGGAGAAGGCCGACAAGAAAAAGAAGATGATCGCGCGGCAGATAGTCCGCGTCTTCACCCCCGGCACGGTGGTGGAGGAGACGACGCTCGACGAGACGCGGCAGAACTACCTCTTGGCGGCGGTCAAAGGTCACGGGCAGACGGCGCTGGTCTGGAGCGATGTCTCCTGCGGCGATGTCTACTACGCCGCGGTCGAGACCTCCCGCCTCACCGATATGGTGCGCACCATCGCCCCGGCCGAGATCATCGTCCCGGTGGAGATACCGGAACTCCCCGCGCAGACGGCCGACGCGGAGGACCTGCGCGACTGGGTCCCCTCGGCGCAGGCGGCCGATTATCTGGTCCGGCTCCCCGACGAGGCGCGCGACGACCGGCGGCTGCAGGATGCCTTCCGGCTCCTCATCTGGTACCTCGACCGACTCTACTTCGGCAAGTTCCCGCCGCTGCGCGATCCGCTTCCAGGCCGCAGCGACGCCCACGCCCTGCTCGACACCAACACCATCGCGAACCTTGAGATAGAGCGCACCCTCATCGGCGGCAACCGGCAGGGGTCGCTCCTGTGGGCGATAGACCGCACCGCCACGGTGATGGGGCGGCGGCTCCTGCGGAATGTCGCCCTCCTGCCGCTACGCGACCGGGTCGAGATACAGTCGCGGCTCGATACCGTCGAGTGCTTCTTCGCCGACGACAGCCTGCGCCGCACGGTGCGTGAAAAACTGAAAGAGACAAAGGATATCGAACGGACGCTCTCGCGGATACTGGTGAAGCGCGGCGGGCCGCGCGATATCGTGGGGCTGTGCCGCTCGCTCGCCTCTGCGCTTTCCCTGCGCGAGATGCTCCTTACCCACCGCGACCGGCTCCCGGCGCTCGCCCCCTACATGGCGGGCTACATCCTGCCGGGCGATCTCATCGGCCGCTGGGACCGGACCTTCATCGAGGATGCGCCGCTTAACTGGCGCGACGGCGGATTTGTCGATCCGGCCCACGCCCCCGAGATCACGCGGCTCCACCGCATCGTCCACGATTCGAAAGGGATGCTCTTGGAACTCGAAGAGCGCGAAAAGCAGGCGACCGGCATCACGACGCTCAAACTCGGCTATACGAAGGTCTTCGGCTACTATCTCGATGTCACCAAGCGGTTCGCCGAGAAGGTCCCGCCCCACTACATCCGCAAACAGACCACCGTCAACGGCGAGCGCTACTTCACCCCCGAACTGAAAGAACTCGAAGAGACGATCCTCACGGCCCGCGAACGGCTGACCGAACAGGAACTGGCGATACTCGAAACGACGGTCCGCGAGATAGCGACGCACGAAACGGCCGTGCAGGCGCTCGCCCGGTTCGTCGCGTGGTGCGACCACTTCGCGGCATTCGCCGAGCTGGCCCGCGAGAAAGGATGGGAGCGGCCGCTCATCACCGACGAGGAAGGTATCGAGATCACCGACGGCCGCCATCCGGTGGTCGAACAGATACTCGGCCCCGGCCGGTATGTCCCCGCCACCATCGCCATCGGGAGCGACTCCGGACGGCTCAACATCATCACCGGACCCAACATGGGGGGCAAATCGACCCTCATGCGCAAAGTGGCGCTGATCACGCTCCTTGCCCAGATAGGCGCCTTCGTCCCGGCCAAAAAGGCGCGCATCGGCATCGTCGACGCGCTGTTCACCCGCGTGGGGGCCTCCGACAACCTCTCGCGCGGCGAATCGACCTTCCTCGTCGAGATGAAGGAGACCGCCTTCATCCTGCGCAACGCCACCAAGCGGAGCCTCGTCATACTCGACGAGATCGGCCGCGGCACCGGCACCTACGACGGCATCTCCATCGCACGCGCCATCGCCGAACATCTCGTGAAACGGATCGAGGCAACGGTGCTGTTCGCCACCCATTACCACATCCTGACCGAACTGGCCGACGAGTTCCCGGGCGTCAAGAACTATCACATGACGGTCAAGGAATACCGCGACACTCTCCAGTTCCTCTATCAACTGGCTGAGGGCGGCTCGTCGCGCAGTTTCGGCGTCGAGGTGGCGAAGATGGCCGGGATGCCGGGCGAGGTGGTCCGGAGCGCCGAAGGGACCCTGCGGGAACTCGAACGGGCCGATCGGACGATGCGGCTCGCCAAAGGCGGATCGATGCAAATGGACATCTTCGCGCTGCACGCCGAAATGGCCAAGGGGGACCCCCGCGAAAATGAAATTTTGCAAAAGGCGCGCGATATTATATCATCGCACCATCCGGACCGGCTGAGTCCGAAGGAGGCGCTGGAGTTGTACTATGAACTTTTCACCATTCTGCAATAGCGAGGGAACGCCATGACAGTAAAGGTCGCCGAGTACATCGAGAAGATCACTCCCTACCGTCCCGGCAAACCGATATCGGAGGTCGAGCGCGAACTCGGCATCTACGATACCGTTAAAATGGCATCGAACGAGAACCCGCTGGGCCCCAGCCCGAAGGTGATGCAGGCGATACGGGACGATCTCAAGTACATCCATCTCTATCCCGACGGGAGCGCCTACTATCTCAAACACGCCATCATGAAGCATCTGGCCAAGTACCATCTTTCCATCGAAGAGGTCTGCGTCGGCAACGGCTCCAACGAGGTGATCGATGTCCTCATCCGGGCGCTGGTGACCCCGCAGGAGGAGATACTCATCTCGGCGCAGGCGTTCATGGTGTACGAGCTCATCGCCAAGGCGGCCAACATCCCGGTGACGCTCGTCCCGCTGCGCAAAGACCACCATTTCGACATCGACGGCTACATCGAGCGGATCACCGACAAAACCAAGATGGTGGCGCTGGTCAACCCGAACAACCCGACCGGCACCTACTACACCAAGAAGGAATTCGAGAATCTCCTTTCCAATGTCCCGGAACGGTGCGTGGTGCTCGTCGACGAGGCCTACCGCGAATATGTCGACGCCCCCGACTGCCCCAGCGCGCTGGACTACCGCAAGGACTTCGAGAACCTCATCGTCTGCCGCACCTTCTCGAAAGCCTTCGGCATGAGCGGCATGCGGCTCGGCTACGCCATCACCAACACCTACATCGGCGAGACCTTCCGCAAGGTGCGCGAACCGTTCAATACCAACGAACTGGCGCAGGTGGCGGGGATCGCGGCGCTCGAGGACGAGGACTATGTCCGGCGCGGCGTCGAGAACAACAGGAAAGGCAAGGATTTCTACTACGCCGAATTCCGGCGGCTCGGCCTCGAGTTCCTCCAGACGCAGGGGAACTTCATACTCGTCCATGTCGGCGGCGGCGACACCGGCGGGGTGGAGTGCTATCAGGCGGTGCTCAAGGAGGGGGTCATCCTCCGGCCGGTCGGCAACTACGGCTTCCCCGACTGGATCCGCATCTCGATCGGCCTCCCCGACCAGAACGAGCGCTGTATGAAGGCGCTCGAAGCCTATCTGCGCGAAAAAGGTCGGGTGAAATAAACCGCCCCATAGTTTTCCCGACAGAGCACCCGCCTTATTCACCGGGACAGCCCGCGTCCCCCCTTATCTTGTAAAATCCTTGCGGCACGCTACAATGGCACGACCGACCGGAGGGAGAGCAGTGACCGCGATAGAACGACTGATAGCCGCGCTCAAGCCGCACCACCCCGATCTGTCGCGCTTCACCGTCGTATCGATGAGCGGCACCGGCCGCGACCTCATCCACGATACCCTCCACCGGAAACTCGGCGGACTCATGCCCACCGTCCTCGAATTCGGCGACTACAAAAGCCGCTGTATCGCCGAGGCGACCGGCCGCACCCCCCTCCCCGACGACGAGGCGTTCCTCCGCTTCCATCTCCTCCGCTGCCGCGAAAAAGGAGAAACTATAGCGCCTGCCGATACCGAGCGGATGCTCCAGTTCCTCACCCTCATCGCCCGTTTCTCGGTGAGCGTCGACGAACTCTCCCGGCTCGACCGCATCGCCCCCGAACAACTGGAACGGATAGACTCTTTTTTCGCCACGATGAACGGGTTCCGGAAAGAACTGGCCGCCGAAGGCCGCTTCTATCCCCCGTTCGAAGAGACGCTCTTTGCCGATCTGACCCCGCGCGACAACGAACTCTTTGTCGGACTGCCGGTCATGACCCCCGTGGGGGAACGGTTCTTTGCGCGCATCCCGGAGGAGCGCCGCTTCATCGACCCGCCGCTCTTCGGCCCCCACATGCCGCACGAGATACCCGATTACGATACCGCCCTTGCCCTCACCCGCCGCACCGGCATCGGCGAAGAGCGCGCCCCGGAAGGTCGGATATCTTTCTCCGAACTGGCGGAGCGCCCGGCAGTGGCGGCGCTCATCGCCCGTGAGATAGACGACTTCCTGAAGAACCGGCGCGAGGGGCAGCAGCTTTTTATCGTACCGCTTGACGAAACGCTGTCGTTCTACCTGTGGGAACTGCTCTTCCGGCCGCTGGGCGATCTGGTCAACTTCGTCCCGTGGATACCCTTCTCCCACTTCGCGGCGGCGCACCGGCTGACCGCGGCGATACGCGACCGGATCCCACTCGACGCGGTGCGGCGTGAACTGGCGGCCGAACTGACCGCCCGCTGGCACGACCTCGACGCCGCCGACCGGAGCGCCTTCGAGGGGGCGATACCGCTCATCGACGAGATCACCCGCCTCCAGCCGCTCATGGGGAAGGAGTGGGAAACGCTCGCGCTCCATATCATCAATGCGAAGAAACTCCGCCTGCGCGGTAAACGGAGCGCCCCGGTGCAGGTGGTCGGCATGGGTAATGCCACCGGCATCCCCTATGAACGGGCGCTCATCCTGCCGATGGACCGCGACACCTTCCCGCGCAAACCGTTCAGCGGCCCCTTCCTCAATCTCATCCACCTGCCGCGCATCCATACGGCGCAGTTCGAGGCCGACGACCTCGCGCTGCGGCAGTTCCTTTCGTTCGGCAATTCGGCCCACATCGCCGCCCGCTACGATACCGCGGCGGGAGAGGCGCCGTCGCCCCATTTCGCCTTCCTCGCGGTCGAATTCGGCGCAAAGCCGGTGAAGCGGCTGATGGCGGCCGGTTCCTTCCAGACGCCGATCGGGGTCCCGGCGATAGAGAACAGCGACGACCTGCGCGACCGGCTCAAAGGATACCACTGGTCCTTCAGTTCGCTCCCCCTCTTTTTTTCCTGTCCCTTCCGGTTCCTGCTGGAGGAACACGAGAAGGTGAAGCCGCCCGCCTGCTTCGGCGAGGAGGATCGAGTCAACACCGTCATCGGCAAGTTCCTCCACCGTTTCTTCGCGGCGCTGAGAGGCACCGACAAACCGATCGACCGGTGGCGGGCACATTTCGACGAACAGTGGAATATCGACGGCGAACTGCACGAAAAACTGCCCGACCATGCCGTCCGCAAGGCGATCGTGCTGAGCTACCTCGACGAGATCGCGGCGTGGGAACGGGAACGGGGGGCGCCGCTCCTCTTCTCCGGCGAGGTGACCGACGCCGAATTCGACCTGAACGCCTCGTTCGGTAACGGCTACCAGCTCACCGGACGGATCGACCGCCTGCAGAAGCGCGGCGGGCGGCTGCTCGTCGCCGATCTTAAATATAAGGAGAAGATAGATGCCGTCGGCACCGAGGGACTCATCGCCGAGGTCGAGGATCAGAATGGCCTTAACGACCAGTTCCAGCTCCTTTTCTACGCCCACCTCCTCATCGAGAACGGCCGGGCGAAACCCGAAGAGCTCGACGCCGCCTATATCCTCCTGCGGACCGGATCGCCCGACGGCTATCTGCGCGAACTGCCCGCCGCCGAGATAGCGGGACGGCACGCGACACTGGGTGCGGTCGCCGCGCGGCTGGACCGGATGATCGCGCAGGAGCGGTTCACCCCCAACTACCGCGCCGACGCCTGCACCTACTGCCCCTACAAAGCGATCTGCCTGCGGCCCGACCTCTACCGGACGGGAGGGCGGCCATGGTGAAAAGCCTGCTGGTCACCGCATCGGCCGGATCGGGGAAGACCTTCCGCCTGACCCAAGCGGTGCGGGAACATATCGCGACCGCCCCGTCGCTCATCGTCGCGGTCACCTTCACCAACGCGGCGGCGGCCGAGATGGAGAAACGGATACTCGAGAAGATAACGGGCGAAGCAAGCGCCCCGGCCGAGAAACTAAGCCTCCTCATGCGGGCGGCGCAGGTCCGGTTCTCGACGATAGACGCCCTGTTCCACCATTTCCTCGCGACCGAAGAGGAGACGCCGCAGATCGCCGACAAGCACGATGAGGCCTTCATTTCGGCGGCGGCCGACGAGCGGTTCTTCACCCACCCCGCCGTCATCGCCGACAGCGACCATATCCTCATCGCGGCGCGTATCCTCCGGATATCGCCCGAGGCGCTGCTGAGCGAACTGGACAAGAACCGCGATACGCTCGCCGCGTGGGAGTGTCCGCCGACCTATCTCGCCGAACTCAAGAGCCGGCAGAGTCTCATTTTCGCCGAGTACGAAAAACTGCGTGAACGGGTGGCGGCGGTCGCGGAAGATACGGCGGGCAACCTGCGCAAACAGGTGGTCGAACCGCTCATCCGCCCGATCGATGAAACCGATATCGGCAAGGCGCTCTTCCTCAAAAGCGACATCGACGCGGTGAAGGTGGCGGCGGCCGACAGGAAAAGCGCCGCCTACGCGACACTGCGGGAACTCTACCCGCCGATGCGCGCACTCATCGCCCAGTATGTGGTGAATACCGCGCGGCTCCGCAGCGCGCTCCTCAAACACTTCAGCGACCTGCGGACCCAACTGGTGGAAGAGGAGAAAAAACGGCGCGCCCGCCGCTATTTCGCCGATATCCCGCGCGCCCTCATCGCCCTGGACGGGGCCGAGAGCGACGACCGGCCGCTCCTCATGGCGCGGCTCTACGAACGGGGCTACCACCGGACGGCGCACCTGCTGCTCGATGAATTCCAGGATACCTCGAAAGAGCAGATGGAACTGCTCCGGCCGCTCATGGACGATATCCGCGGCGATGTCGGCGCGGGAGGCATGGGCGAGCGGTCGCTGTTCCTCGTGGGCGACTGGAAACAGTCGATCTACCGCTGGCGCGGCGCCGATCCGGAGCGGCTGCGCGGGTGGATCGCCCCGATCGTCCGGTCGGGACAGCTGGCGACCGAAGCGCTCCCCTACAACTGGCGCTCGACACCGCTCCTCATCGGTTTCTTCAACCGCCTGACGGCAGAACTGTTCGCCGGGAGCAACAGCGCGGCCGACCTGCAGAGCGCGCCGCCCGCAAGCGATCGGAAAAAACCCTACGCCGGACTTTCGTCGGTCGCGGTGATACCGGTCGTCTGCGGCAGGGGCGAAGATGCGCTCTATGAACGGCTCGTCGCCGAAGTGCAGGAGCGGCAGCGGGAGACCGGCTGCGCGTGGGGCGATATCGCGATACTCTGCCGCACCAACACCCAGATGGACCGCGCGGCGCGGATGCTGGCGGCCCTGCCGGTGGGCACATCGGGACTCAAGGGGCGCGAACTGCTGAGTCTGCGCGAAGGGACGGCGCTTATACTGTCGCTCGCGGCGATCTTCACGGCGCACGACGGTAAATTCATTCCGCGGGCTCTTTCGGCGCTGGGCTATGACAAAGAACTTATTTCCCTCATCACTCAACTTGCCGGGCAGGCGGGACGACTCTCCCGGCCGCACCGCTTCGCCGCCGTCGCCGGGGCGCTGCGCGAACTCACTCCCCGCTTCCCGCGCCCCGTCATCGAAACGGTGTGGGATGAGGTGGAACGCTACTTCGACGGACCCGACGGGTTCGACGCCGCGGCGTTCCTGCGCTATATCGTCGACAGGGGGACGCTCATCACCGTTCCCGAAGGGGTCCACGCCGACCGGGTGAAACTGGCGACGATGCACGGCACCAAGGGACTCGAATTCCCCCATGTCTTCCTGCTGTGGAAGGAGGAGCGCGAAAAGGGCGATCCGGTTCGCCATCCCGACAACGGGACGCCGCTGGACCTCAATAAGGCGGAGCGTGAATTCCTCGCCGCCGACCCGATACCGGGGAGTTCCGCCGTCGCGCAGGCCTTCGATGCGGCGCGCGAGAAACAGGGCGATGAGACGGCCAACCTTCTCTATGTCGCGGCGACCCGCGCCGTGCGGAGCCTCACGATAGTGCTCAAGGCGAATACGGAGGGGGAACTCAAAGGGTTCAGCGAACGGATGCACCGCGCCGCACAGCATCCGCTGGCGGGATTCGACGCGACCGAGTTCGGCCACCGGCACGACTTTGGCCCCGCCGTCGCTGAAGGCGTTGACGGGCAAGCCCACGAATCCTTGACCCCGGTCACCCTCCCCGTCGCACCCGAAACGGGCGATGACGATCTGCTGGACCCGGCGCTCCGATCGGCCGATATCGAGGCGGGTATCGAGCGCGGCCGCCGCATCCACACGGCGCTCGCCCGGCTGACGGCGCAGTGCGATATACCGAAGGATGCCGACCTCACCGACGAGGAGCGGAAAACGCTCGCCCGCTTCCTGCGCGACCCGGAGGTGACGGCGCTCATCGGCCGCCCCGGAAAGGCGCTCTGCGAACAGCATATCTCCGATACGACCCCTTTCGGTTTTGGCATCGTCGATAGGCTCATCGTCGCCGACGACCGGGTGACGCTCATCGACTACAAGACCGGCCCGCGCCGCAGCGATCTCACCGAAAAGTACCGGCTCCAGATGGAACGGTACCGTAAGATCCTGCGCGCCGTTTTTACCGACGGCCGTCCCATCGACGGTTATTTGCTATTTATCGACGAAAAGAAGATAGTAACGACGCTCTGAACGGGGATAGACATGGAAGCGCTCTACATGCTCATCGGCGGCGCGGCGGGGTTCGCGGCGGGTTGGTTCATCGCGCTGCGGATCGGCCGGGAACGGGCCGCCGCCGAGACGGCCGGGCTCAAGGCGGTCGCCGAGGCCAAAGATTCGTTCTTCGCCCAGCAGCTCGCCGATCTGAAAACTCAGCACGCATCTGCCCTTACCGATCTGCGCGACGCCTTCAAGGTGCTGTCGGCCGATGTGCTGAGGGAGAGCGGCCCCGAGTTCGTGAAACTCGCCAAGGAGACGCTGGAAAAATCGCAGATCGCGGCGCAGGGCGATCTCGCCAAGCGGCAGGAGGCGATCGCGGGACTCTTGAAACCGCTCGAAGAACAGCTCAAGACCTACCAGCAGCGGCTCCAGCAGAGCGAAAAAGAGCAGAACACCGCGCTGGGCGAGGTGAAAAAACAGCTCGAAACACTCGGCAAACAGTCCGAGACGCTCGCCGATGTGACGCAGAAGTTCCGGATGGTCCTTTCGTCGTCGCAGGCACGCGGCAAGTGGGGCGAAGAGACGCTGCGGCGGGTGGTCGAGGCGGCCGGGATGAGCGCCCACTGCGACTTCACCGAACAAACGACCGGCGATGAATCGCGCCCCGATATGATCATCCGCCTGCCGGGAGAACGGCTCATCATCGTCGACGCGAAGGTGCCCGATCTCGATTTCCTCGCGGCGCTCGACACCGCCGACGCGGCGGCCCGCAAGATCGCCCTGACGGCGCACGCGGCGAAACTGAAAGGTACCATCAAGGCGCTCGGCGACCGCAACTATCCGGCCCAGTTCCCCAACTCGCTCGATCATGTGGTGCTGTTCCTCCCGGCCGAATCGCTCTTCAGCGCGGCGCTCGAAGCCGACCACGATCTCATCGTCTGGGCGGCGTCGAAAAAAATTCTGCTCGCCACCCCCGCGTCGCTCATCGCGCTACTCCGGTCGGTCAGCGTGAGCTGGCAGCAGTCGGAACAGACCGATAACGCCCGCGCCATCAGCGCCGCGGCGCAGGAACTCTACAAGCGGGTCGCCGTCTTCACCGAACATCTCGAACGGATCGGCAAGGGGCTCGGCACGATGAACGACGCCTACAACAAGGCGGTCGGCAGTTACGAGCGGATGGTGCGGCCGCAGGGGGAAAAGCTCCTCAAACTGGGGATGCCCGACGGCGGCAAGACGATGATAGAACTCGACGAGACGCAGGAACCGCTGCGGCTCCCGCCCGATACCGAATAGGGCGAAACCCCGAATATCGAGAAGCGGCGTAGCGTATTCAAGCCTTCCGACTTATCAATACAGGCCCCCCACCGCCGGATGAAAAAAACCCCTCGCGCTCCCCGTGACGGAGATGCGAGGGGTCGGAATTAAAGAAAGTACGAGGACTATCTTTTGGGCTTGGCGAGGTTGACTTTGATGTTACGGCCGCCCATCTCGGCGCCGTCAAGGGAGGAGATCGCCTTTTCGGCGGAAGCCTGATCGGCCATCTCGACGAAACCGAAGCCCTTCGGTCTGCCGCTGTCACGATCCATCACGATCTTCGCCGAAGAAACTTCGCCGAATTTTTCAAAAGCGCTGCGGATCTCGCCTTCGGTGGCGCTGTACGAAAGATTGCCGACATAAATCTGAACTGCCATGGTCATGTGCCTCGAAAAACAAAAGATAAAAAACCGAATCCGCTCACGCGAGCAGAATCCAGAACAGGGGTAGCATGGTCATTTATTAAATAAAAGCAAGGAAAAAGAGAGATTTGTAAATTCCGGGCGATGCGCTACAATGGAGCAACGGTCGCTGAAGGGAGGCGCTTATGAGATTCGTCGGGATGCTTATCGCACTACTCATCGCACTGCTGTTGAGTTACTACTACATCACCGGGGCGTGGCCCGGATCGGGGGCCGACAAAGGCAATCCGCTGGAGCGGGCATCGAAGAAGGCGGAGATAGAGGGGGGCCCGATACTCGACGGAAAGATGGCCAAAGACCGGGTCGAGGAAATGCTCCGGAAACAGGAAGAGGCGCAGAAGAAAGCGATGGAGGAAGCGACGCGGTGACCGCGCCGTTACTGCGGCCGGAACCCGTCGATGTATTTGAGCGTCTCGGCCGCCGCCTTGACCGGACTGTCGGCGCTGATGACGGCGATGATCTCCTCGTTCCCCTTCACCCCCGGTTTCATCAGATAAATACTGGTAAGCAACGACATCAGTTTACGATGCGCCTTTATCTGCAGGCTGGGATCGTCGTAGGTGATCGATTCGCCGGTGTCAAGGATGCATTCGACGCCCCGCCCCGAAAGCAGGGTCATCAGTTCGGCGATCGCCTCCTTCTCGTCGGACGAATTGCTCGTCTCGGTGTAGAAATAGATCTTCGCAAGTCCGCTGAAATCCCAAGCGACATCACGGATATCGTAGGTGATGTCCTTCTGGGTGGAGATGCCGGGCCCCTTCTGCGGGGTGGCGCACGAAACGGCCGTGGCGACCACGGCGCAGGCGACGATGACGGTGAAGATGCGGTTCATGGTATCCCTCCTCGCTGTTGTTCGGGAACCGGTAACGCGCGATTGTAACCGCAGTCCTTCCGCAAGTCAACCATCTCCGTTGCAGTAAAATTGACTCGATGCGGGACGCCGGATACAATTCGACGTTCTATCGGGAAAGAGGTCGCCATATGATGAAGCGGAAAAGCACCGGGAAGTCGTCGTCGCTTCAGAAATCGCCGGGGCCGGAAGGCGGTGTCTCCCCCGTCGCCTCACAGGGCTGTCTCGCGATATTCGACGGCATCGACGAGCCGATCTATGTGGCCGACATGGACACCTACGAGGTGCTCTTCGTCAACCGGGTGTCCGAGGACCTCTGGGGCCTGCCGGGCGAAAAGAGGTGCTACGAGTACCTTCAAAACCGGACGGCGCCGTGCCCTTTCTGCACCAACGACAAGATACGGGGCGAGTATCGCGACCGATCCTATATCTGGGAATTTCAGAACGAACGCACTCGCCGCTGGTTCCGCTGTATCGACAAGGCGATCCCGTGGCCCGACGGCCGCACCGTCCGCTATGAGATGGCCATCGACATCACCGACCGCAAGAACGCGGAGGAGGCGATCCGGGAAAGCGAAGAGCGCCTGCGCGCCCTCAGCGACAATCTGCCGGGCGGCATGGTATACCAGATAGATTCCGGAGCGGACGGTACCGAGCGTCGTTTCACCTATATCAGTCAAGGCGTCAAGGAAATGCACGCGATATCGGTGGAAGAGGCCGCGGCTGACCCGACGCGTATTTACCGGCAGGTCCATCCCGAAGATGCCGCGTTGCTCGCCGAACGCGAGGCGGCGGCGGCGCGGAGCATGTCGACAATGACCGCCGAAGTGCGTATCACGCTGCCGTCAGGGGCTGTCCGTTGGCGTCTTTTCACTTCGGCCCCGCGCCGACTGCCCGATGGTCATCTTGTCTGGGACGGGATCGAACTCGACATCACCGACCGCAAGAACGCCGAAGAGGAGCGGAAAAAACTGCAGGCGCAACTGCTCCAGTCACACAAGATGGAGGCGGTCGGTCGGCTGGCCGGCGGCATCGCGCACGATTTCAACAACATGCTGTCGGTCATACTCGGTCACACCGAGATGCTGCTTGACCGTCTGAGAGCCGACGACCCTCTGCGCGCCGATCTCAAAAAGATACACAAGGCGGCCGAACGGTCGGCCGACCTCACGCGGCAACTGCTCGCTTTTGCCCGCAAACAGACGATCGCCCCGCAGGTGCTGGACCTCAACGCGACGATGGCGGGGATGCTCGACATGCTCCGGCGGCTCATCGGCGAAGATATCGACCTTGCATGGATACCGGGAGCAAGTGTCGGCCGAGTGCGGATGGACCCGTCGCAGATCGACCAGATACTGGCGAATCTCTGCGTGAACGCCCGCGACGCCATCGCCGACACCGGCAAGATCACCATCGAGACCGCCGCCGCCGCATTCGACGACGCCTACTGCGCGACCCACGCCGGATATATTCCCGGCGACTACGCGCTGCTCGCGGTGAGCGACAGCGGCTGCGGTATGGACACCGCGACGGCGGCGCACGTGTTCGAACCCTTCTTCACCACCAAGGAGCGCGGCAAGGGAACCGGGCTCGGACTTGCCACCGTCTACGGCATCGTCCGGCAGAACGGCGGCTTCATCAATGTCTACAGCGAACCGGGACGCGGCACCACCTTTCGCATCTATCTGCCGTGCTGTGCCGAGGAGCTCGCGGCGATCCCGGAGAAAAAAGAGCCCTCCGACGCGACAAAAAGCGGCGGCGAGACGATCCTGCTGGTCGAGGACGAGCCGATGATCCGCGACATCACCCGCAAGATGCTCGATATCCTCGGCTACCGCGTGATCGTCGCCGCGACGCCGGGCGAGGCGATACGGCTGGCACGCGAACACGCCGGGAGGATCGATCTGCTGATGACCGATGTGGTCATGCCCGAGATGAACGGCCGCGATCTGGCGCGCAACCTGCTGTCGCTCTATCCCGATCTGAAACGGCTTTTCATGTCGGGCTATACCGCCAATGTCATCGCCCATCACGGGGTGCTCGACCCCGGCGTCCATTTCCTGCAGAAACCGTTCTCGATGAACGATATGGCCGCGAAACTCCGCGAAGTGCTCGCCGACCGGTGAGTCCTCAGCGCTCGATGATGCTCCAGTCGCGCATATCTAACTGAAAAAGCGATTCGACGCCGTCGACCGTCTTTTTATAGCCGAAGGTGAGCCGCCCGGTGACGGTTACCGGTATCGTGTCGGTGTAGAGTTGTTCGCGGTTGACGGTGAGCGGCTTGGCCCCCGACATCGCCTCGACATGGATGAGGTCGGCAAAGGTGGGAGGATTGCAGAAGACACAGCCTGCCATGACCACCACCGGATTGGCGAGCCAGAAATCGATCATTTTTCCATCGCTGCCCACCGGTCCGGTCGGCATCACCACCCCCGATATGGTGACCGCCGCGCCGTTCAACTGTTCGAGCACCTCCGTGGGCCATTTGTCGTGAAGCCGCAGGTAGAGATTGACCTTGCGGAGTCCCTGATAACTTAAATTGTAGGGAGCCTCCCAGTTCGGTTCGACCAGCGCGAATTTCGTCCCCGCCTTTTTGTATTCGGCGGCGTTCCCGGCGTTCTTGACGATCACCTGCCGTCCGTGTTCGGTGTAACTCTTTTTCACCTGAAAGGCGCCGTCGGTCGTTTCTTTCAGCCCGGCTTGCCCGTCCAAGCCTTGTGCGGCGGCAGGTTGCGGTACCGTCAAGCCGCCGGTCGGCGCAGAAGCCGCCTCGGGGGGGGGAGCCGCCAGTTCCTTGCTGAATTTTCTGGTTATTTCGTCGGGTTTCGCCAACTCCTCCTTCACCGTTTCGCGGAACTGGAGGTACTGATAATAGCGCCAGCCGATGACCGCCGCGACGATGATGACGACCGCGCCGACGGCTATGGTCGGGAGATGCTTTTTCATGATCTATCCTTTCGTGAAGGTGTGGAGAGAGCGGACGATGAAGCGGTCGGTCCCGAAGGTCACTTCGCTCACGAGCCCTTCGCTTTTGAGCGATTCTACGATGTCCCACGACGCCCCGGCGGCGGCGAGTATGCTCTCGATGTTCTCGGTGCGCAGCGGATGGACCGCCGTGATGGCCAGTATGTCGGCCCGCGCGTCGCCGGTGGAGGAAAAGGCGTTCCCCTCGTGTCCGGTGAGCACCTCGACGGTGTCGGGCGGCAGGGCGATGCTGAAGATATGCCACGCGGCGGCAAGGTTCTCGGGGGTCGGCAGTTTGATATCGAGCCGCGCCGGGGGGCGTGTCGGGACGAGGATATAACTTTTCTTCGGTTTGAGCGCCGCGGTGAATGCGGCGGTGGCGGTGAGCCGCGCCGCGTCGTCGTTCACCCCGCCCAGAAGCATCGTTTCGGTAAGCAGCGTTCCTTTGAATTCCTTGGCGAAGAGCCGGATGCCGTCGAGTATCGGCGCGAGTTCCATCCCGTCGGCCGGGCAGTCGACGGCGCGCCACGCCGCCGGGTCGAGGGTGTCTATTTTCACCGACACGATGTCGGCGAGCATGAGGTCGCGCCGCACATCGGCGCGGTCCATCAGAGATCCGTTCGTGATGACCGCCACCTTCCCCATTGAGCGGACCGCCGCGATCTGGGCACCGAGTCCCGCGTCGAGCGTCGGTTCGCCGTCGGGGACGAAGGAGATGACCTCGACCGTGCCGCCGCGCGCCGTCACCTTCGCGATCTTCTCGGCGACCAGCGCGGCGAGGTCCTGCGGGTCGGCGTAGTCGCGCCGCGTGGTGTCGAAATGGCGCGTCAACCCCACCTGACAGTAGGCGCAGGAGTAGGAGCATATCTTCTCGGGAAGGGTGTTGACGCCGAGACTCCAGCCGAGTCGCCGTGAAGGGACGGGTCCGAATATCTGCATGATATTAAGTTGTTACCTCTGATATTTGCTGGGGTGGGTGCAGTTCTGGAAGTGGGTCACCAGATCGCGGAAACGGC
Source organism: uncultured bacterium (assembly GCA_937871295.1). GTDB lineage: Bacteria > UBP6 > UBA1177 > UBA1177 > JAKLFG01 > CALMRE01. Next base: position 19,153 of record CALMRE010000125.1, read on the forward strand.
GATACGGCTCGCCGGTGATGTGATGTTCGGTGCGACAGGCGACCTCGTCGGCCACCTTCTCCTCAAGCCCGAGGATGTCGTGGAAGAAGAGGTAGAAAAGCTGATGCCGTTCGAGCAGTTCCTTCGCCAGCTTCACGCCGATGTCGGTCAGCGTCACATAGCCGTGGCTCTCGTAGTTGACATAGCCGATCTCGGCCAGATGCTGGACCGCGCCGGTCACCGTGGCGGTCTTGACATTGAGCGCCTCGGCGATCTCCTTGTTGCGCGCCACCTTCCGCTCGATGGTCAGGCGGTAGATCGTTTCGAGATAATCCTCCTGAACCGAGGTAAGTCCCGATATCATTTCGGTCATGGGTGCTCCTCCCGTACCAGTGTCGGGGTGATTATAGTGCCGAAATGGCCGGAGTCAATAACAAAATTAGGAAATACGAAAAAAGTTCTTGACAAGTTAGGCCCGGCTAACTATATTCAAAGTGGCAAAATTAGTTGCCAGAGGCGAGAGCTTCCCCTGGCGACCGGTCAACTTGTTGAAAGAAGGTGATATTTTAAAATGTTTAGTTTGGGGGCAGGCAGTCGGCGCGAGGTGACCGAGCGGATAGATCGCTGGGTCCTTAACCGCCGTTTCGGCGTGCCGCTCTTCTTCCTCTGTATGTATTTCTTCCTGCAGGTGGTCTTTGCGGTCGGCGGCCCGGCGGCGCTTGCCCTCGAACATCTTTTTTCCCATATCGGCCGGTGGGTGACCGCGAATGGTCCCTTCGCCGACGGATCGCTCGGGCTGACACTCGTCACCAGCGTCATCGCCGGGGTGGGCGGCGTTCTTGCCTACACGCCGAACCTTTTCCTTTTATTTTTCGGCATGGCCTTCCTTGAGCAGAGCGGTTATCTCGCCCGCGGCGCGGCGCTCCTCGACCGGCACATGACCCGCATCGGCCTGTCGGGCGGCTGTTTTGTGCCGCTCGCGCTCGGGTTCGGCTGTACGGTCCCGGCGGTCATGGCGACCCGCGCCATCACCAACCGCCGCGAACGGATCGCCGCGATCATGATGCTGCCGTTCCTGTCGTGTTCGGGCCGCCTGCCGGTCTATCTGCTCCTCGTGTCGGCGTTCTTCGCTCCGGCGTGGCGTCCGGCGGCGCTCTTCGGCGTCTATCTGATGGGGACGCTCGCGGCGGTCATTTTCGTGCTGATCCTGCGCCGCACGCTTCTCAAGGGCGACCGGTGCGGCTGTCTCCCGGTCCTTCCCGAATATGTGATGCCGCCGCTCAAGGACATTCTTGCATCTTCGTGGGATCGCGGTCGTCATTTCCTTGAGAAGGCGGGGACGACGATACTCATCGCGAGCATTCTTCTGGGACTGCTCGCCGCATGGCCGCAGGTTGGCGGGACGCCCGATGAACAGGCGCGCGGCACGCTGCTGGGTCGGATCGGCACCGCCGTCGAACCCGCTTTTGAACTGATGGGGGGCGACTGGCGCATCGCCGACGCGGCGCTCGCGTCGCTCGCCGCCAAGGAGATGTTCGTGTCGCAGGCGGCGATACTCTTCTCGCAGGAGGACAGCGGCGTCATCGGCACGGGGCTTTCGGAGAAACTGCGCGAGACCTATCCGCCCGCCGCGGCGCTCGCGTTCCTTATATTCATACTCTTCTCGGCGCCGTGCGTGGCCACCTTCGCGGCGGTCAAGGCCGAGACCGGCAGTTGGAAATGGGCCTCGGCGCAGTATGCCGGGATGACGCTCCTCGCCTACTTCGCGGCGGTCGCCGTCTTCCAGTTGGCGCGGTTGTTCGCCTGACAGTCTTCGCTTGACATGTTCGTGTCGATAGGATACTATCGCTTCGGTCACTAGGGGAGGAGAAGCCCATGAGCGCCACCGTCAAGCAGGAGGTCCTTGATCTTATCACTCGATTGCCAGAAGAGACCTCCATCGAGGACATCCAATATCATCTCTATGTCCTTCAGAAGATAAAGAACGGCATCACCGATGTCCGGGAAGGCCGCGTTCTCTACCACACCGATGCCAAACGCAAGTTCGAGAAATGGCTCGGCAAGTGATCTGGGCCGTTTCGGCGCTCGACGATCTCGACGAGGCGGCTGAATACATCGCCCGCGATTCGGAATTCTATGCCGTTGCGCTGGTCACCGATGCCTTCGGCGCGGCCGAGCGACTGGTCGAGATGCCGTTGATGGGGCGCATGGTGCCGGAGTTGGGGCGTCGGGATCTCCGCGAACTGCTCGTGCAGAGTTATCGTCTCGTGTATCATGTCGAAGGCGACCGCATCAACATACTGGCGCTCATTCATTCGCACCGCGATTTCCTCAAGGCATTGCCGGAGAAACCCGCAGAGAACCTTTAGCGCCGAATTACAACGCGGCTATCTATCAATTTGAGGGAAATTGATAATAAATTGATAGTTGTTTTAACTGCTTGATGTTATATGTTTTTTCTGCTAGACGATCAGCAGTCCGAGCGTGGTGAGGTCGTCGAAGAACTCACTGTGCATAAAGTCGCCGAAGCCGCCCGCGTTCTGCGGGAACGATGTCCGCAGTTGCGCGAAGGTGAGCGGATCGCCTGCCGCGGCGAGTACCGATGTCCGCGTGAGCGTTGCGATGAGCCAGTCGGCAAGGGGTGTGGGCAGTTCCCACCGCACCGCGTCGGTAAGCCCCGTCAACCGAATGATCGTTCCTTCAGCGCCCTTCCCGAGCCGTTCGGGGAGTGCCCCGAGCCAGAGGATGCGGCCGTGCGGATCTTTCTCCTTCGGCTGTTTCTTGAGCATCCGGGTGACGGCGTGCGGTGAGAGTGCGGGAGCCGGTACCGGCACATCGAAGAAGGTGCGGAGTTCGGCGTCCCACTGCATCCCGTGGAGGTAGTTGTAGATCGCTTTTTTGAGTCCCGGCCCGAGCGCTTCAAGGTCGTGCGGGACCTTTTCGGTGTACGACACATCGTTATTCGCGAACTTATTGTGCCGCCGGTGCGACACGATGCCGTAGCGTTCCTGCTCGGCGAAGACCGGGCTGTGGACGGTGAGGGCGAAGCGGTGGAAGTAGCCGCTCTGGATGAGTTCGTGGAAGAAGAGTTGCCGCACGATCTCGAGCCCGTCGATGAGGTCGGGGACCGTCTGCCCCGGAAAACCGTAGATAAGATAGGCGTGTATCATGATGCCGGCGTCCGACAGCCGCCCGATGGCGCAGATCGCCTCCTCCTGCGTCACCCCTTTCTGCATCAGTTCCATCATTTTCGGCGTCACCCCTTCGAGCCCGCCGGTCACGGCGATACAGCCGGCCGCCGCCATGAGCCGGCAGAGGTCGGCGTTGAAACCCTTTTCGAACCGGATGTTGCCCCACCACGAAACGGCAAGGCCGCGCCGCAGTATCTCGATGGAAAGTTCGCGCAGGACGGCGGGCGGCAGAGACTCGTCGACGAGGTGGAAGGTGTTCATCCCCGTTTCGCGCACCAGTCGTTCCATCTGTTCCACGATGAGCGCCGTGGGCAGAGGCCGGTAGCGACCGATATAATCGAGGCCGGTGTCGCAGAAGGCGCATTTATGCCAGTAACAGCCGTGGGTGAGACGGATCTTCAGGGTGCCGCGCGCCGACCAGAGGCGGTGCATAGGATTGGAAGTCTCAATGAGATCGAGGTAGCGCGCCAATTCCGCCGTGTCGTAGGTCGGAGCGCCGAGTTCCTCGCCGAAAAGGTCAGAGACCTCACCTGCCTCGTACACGACCTTGCCGTCAACGAGGCGGAAGGTCCGCAGGAGCGGCTTCCCGTCAAGGATCGCCAGCACCGGCGCCTCGCCGTTATCGAGCGTCACGAAGTCGCAGAACTCGAAGAAGCGCGGGTCGGCCAGTTCGCGCAGTTCGGTATTGACATAGCCGCCGCCGAAAATGACGGTGATCCCCTTTTCCTTTATATATCTGCCGACGCGAAGCGCGCCGATAAGCGCCCCGGGGAAGGGGATGGTGACGAGCGCCGTGCCGACGGCGGAAAGGTCGAGCGCCGCGAGTTCCTGCATCATCAGGTCGGTGACCAGATCGCCGGGGCCGGTGGCGGTCCGGTAGAGTTCGTCGAAGGTCGCGGGCGACTGCGCCAGCCGTTCGTGGTAGCGGGCAAGTCCGAAGCCGGGGAGCGCCGTCGCGGCGGCGAGGTCGGCGATATCGTCGAGGTAGAGCGTCGCGAGATAGAGCGCCTGATCGTGGAGATCGAGCGTGTCGAATTCTACCGCGCCGTCGTCCAAGACCGCGAAACGCGGCCCTTCGGGGAGATAGCGGCGCGTCACGATCCGCTGGGCGAGTCCGGGGTTGCGCCCTTGCAGGAACGCTATCACTTCGCCGATGGTGGCGCCGTAGCGCGGCGCGAGATCGCAGAGCCGCTCCTGTTCGTCGGTGAGTTTCTTCCCGGCGATGAGGGCGAAGAGGCGGGCAAGTCCGTCGGGCGAGAAGAGGCGCAGTGCCGTCCGGATACCGAGATCGCACTGGCGCACCGCATGACCGTGATGCGTGAGCGTCCCGGCGAGGAACGGGGCGGCGGCGTAGGGGGCGTTCAGTTGGGTGAAAGGGGGCGTTATGATGAGTGTCTCGCGGCGGTCGCTCATGGCATTCTCCGTCAGTCGATGAGGGTGAGACTGCACCCGCCGGTATCTTTCTTGGGCGGCGTCTTGACGCACTGGTGCGTCGGCTGGTCGCAGTAGAAACCGCTGCCGCACTGCGCATCGGTGCTGCACCCGCTGTAGGATTCTGCGCAGGTGCCGTCGCGGGCGATGGTCGTGAGCGTCGCCGCGTCGGGGATGCCGTACCCGAAACAGGGGGAGCGCTGTTTTCCCGATGGCGCGTACGGATCGGCGACCGGATCGCTCCAGCCGCCGGCGTCGCAGGTGGTGGTGGCCGGTTTGACGGCGCTCTGCCGGATACAGCGCATCGCCTCGGCGAAGGTGAGCAGCGGGTTGGCGGCGTACATGAGCGCCGCGACGCCCGATATGACGGCGGCCGATGCCGAGGTGCCGCTGAACTGATCGGTATAGTCGACCGCGCCGTTGGGCGTGGTGTACAGTTGCGAATTCAGGCCGTCGGCGCCGGAGGTGTCGGTGGTCCAGCTCCCCGCCCCGGCGCAGAGATCGACCTGCGCGCCGGTGTTGGTGTACCACGCCCCGGCCCCGCTCTGGTTGAGCGCCGAGACGACGATGATGTCGTCGCTTTTCAGATTCTCGTTGAAGTTGGTGTCGCACTCCGAATTGCCCGCCGACCAGACCACCAGCGCCCCGCGGCCGTTGCGGCCGTGTTTTTTGGCGTAGACGATCGCCTCGGCGCGGTAGGAGTCGCGCGGCACGGCGATGCAGTTCCCCGACGAGTCGGTGTCGATGTCGCCCCAACTGTTGTTGATGACATCGGCCCCGGCGTCGGCCGCCTTGACGATGGCGTCGTAGATGCGGGTGACCGGTATGCTTTCTTCGGTGTAGCGGAGGAATTTGACCGGCAGGACGGCACAGCCCGGACAGACACCGGCCACGCCGATGCCGTTATTGGACAGGGCCGCGATGAGTCCCGACACCATCGTGCCGTGGGCGGCGGTGACCACCGCCTCCTGTCCCGATGCGGGATGGTCGCAGGCGGCATTCGTGCCGCCGGTGAGATCGATCCCTTTGAGGAGATTCGCGGCGAGGTCGGGATGGCCGAGATCGACCCCCGAATCGATGGTGGCGACGATGGTGTTATGGCTTCCGTCGACGATGTCCCACGCGCTTTCGACCTCTATCTGGGGGAGATGCCACTGTTTGGTGAAATAGGGATCGTTAGGGGCGGCGTGCGTCCGTATCCGGACCGTCCATTCGGGCTGTGCCCAGCGGACGCCCGGTTCGTCGGCAAGACGGCGCGCCGCGGCGAAGGGATCGCTTCCCGGCGTCAGTTCGACGAATTCGATGCGGTCGGTGTCGTCGCGTTTGAAGCCGATGCGGCCGGTGAGCGGCATCGGATAGGCGCCGTAACTGACCACCGGCCAGAGCGTCGAGCCGTCGTCGAGGCGTTGCAGTTCGACCGGTTCGCCCGAGAAGCCGTAGTAGTAGACCGTCGGTGCGTCGGCCGCCGGGAGCACGCCCGCCGTCAGCAGAAGTGCGAGACATACAAGCGTTCGCATCAGGTCACCATCCGTAAAAATGCGTAATAGATGCCGCCGCCGAGCGCCATGAAGATGCCGGCCCGGACGATGGCGGGATAGACGGTCACGAGCCGTGTCTTGAAGAAATCGGTGGTCACGATGAGGCAGAGATGGGTGGGGGAAAGCATGACGCCGGTAAAGCCGCCGGCGTAGGCGAAGGTGAGAAGCGGCATATCGACCACGCCGCCGGTGATGAGGAAGGGGCTGATGATCGGGAAAACGATGGAGATGAATGCTATCGAAATGCCGGTCAGCAGGCCGATGATGAGCGACAGCGTAAAGACCACCACCTCGGCGTTGTAACTCTGAAGCGCCTGATAGATGGCGGTCGCGACGCCTGCCTCGCGCACTATCCGTTCAAAATAGACGATGCCGGCGGTCATGAAGATGGTGAAGATGGTCTTCTTGCTGAGCAGGTACGGCAGGAGGAACTGTGCGAGCCGCCGGTTGACGGCGACGAAAGCGGTGACCGCGGCGATGACCGACAGCCACAGCGGCAGGCCCGCGAGCGATATGGTCACCGCGAAGAGTATCGGCCAGCCGATGAGGAGCAGACGGTGCGCCTTTTCGTCGGTGGCGAGTCCCGGCGGTGTTTCGCGCGGGGTGCGGCGGATGAGCGGGATGCCCGCCGCCACCATGATGAGCGACATCGGCCCCATGTAGCAGAGGATCGAGAGCGGCTCGACCTTCATCACGGTGATGATCCACGCCATCCCCGAATAGAGCGGATAAAAGTATTCCCAGATATGGCGGTACCAGTAGTTGAGGACCAGTTTGCGGTCGTTCTGTTCGCTCGGCAGGAGTTTGTCGACGAACGGCGCCGAAAGGAGCGATCCGCCCGGCATCGGGAGCAGTCCGATGAAGGCGGCCGACGCGGCGGCGGCGAGCCGGTTGTCGCGGAAGACCGACAGGAAGATGGAGGACATCTGCGTAAGCATCTTGCCCCGTTCCATCAGTTCTCCCAGCAGCATCACGAAGAAGATGACGCAGAAAAGCATCAGGAACTGCGCCGATCCGAAGAGTTTCCCGTAGACGATCACCGCGTCGAGCGGACCCATCCCGAACAGGAGCGCCAGCACCAGCGCACCCGCCGGGAGGACGATCTCGAGCCGCACCTTGAAACGGATGAGGATCGCCATGAAAAGAAGCGGTATCGCTATCTCGACAAGTATCATCGTTGCCTCAGTATCATCCCGAACATGAGATCGGCCGACCCGCCCGGAGAAGTCAACATCCCCAGCCCGTCGGCGGCCACATCATGGTGTGCGGCGGTGAACTTTGCAATATTTTCTTCGTTCTCGGCGGCGATATAACTGCAGGTGAGATAGACGATGACACCGCCCGGCGCGAGATGGCGGAGCGCCGTGATGAGACATTCTTCCTGCGCCGTATTGAGCGCCGCGAGTTCCGTGGGGCCGACGCGCCACCGGTCCTCGGGATTGCGCCGCAGGACGCCCGATCCGGAGCAGGGAGCATCGACCAGCACCACATCGAACCGCTTGTCGGCGAGCCGGTCGGGGGCGAGCGTCGTCACCGGCGTTCCGGCGCGCGCCGCCCGTTTCTCTATCTCGGCGAACCGGTGGGTGCGGATGTCGCTCGCCGTTATCTTGAGCGTCGGACGGAGCGCCGCGAGGGCGATGCTTTTACCGCCGCCTCCCGCACAGAGGTCGAGCAGTGTCGTTGCGCTGTCGGGTACGAGGCCGACCGCAAGCTGAGAACTCTCGTCCTGCAACTCGTACAGTCCTTTTTCATAAAGCGGCGATAGCGTCAGTTGCGTTCCTCCGTCGGTCACGATGAGGCCGTGGGGCGACAGCGGCGTCGGAACGCTGAGGATACCTTCGGCGGCAAGGAGTCGCTGTAATTCATCGCGGCCGGTGCGGCGCCGGTTGATCCGGATGGTGGTCGGGGCGCGGCCGTCGAGCCACGCGAGCATCGCTTCGGACCCGTCGCCGTAGCGTTTCAGCGCGGCGTCGCGGTAGAGCGGCGGGAAGGAGTGGTAGAGTTCCGGCGTCGTCGCGTCGGGCTTCGTTTCCTGCGCCTGGTTCACCGCTTCGGCACGCGGTATCCCTTCGCTCATCAGTTGTTCGACCAGATACCGGCGGCGCAGGTAGGTGAAGAACAGGTCGCGCAGAATGGCCCGGTCGCGCTTGCCGATATGCCGTTCACGGAAGAGTCCCGCAAGCAGTATATCGCCTTTCCACAGGCTTTTTTCAAAGCGCCCGATCGCCTCGTCGAGCAGTGCGGCATGGAAGCGGTTCACCGGAAATTCCCCCAACAGTGCGGGGCAGTATAGCCGAAGGCGGCCCAAGACGAAAGTTTTTGACTCTTGACGCGTCGGCTGATACAACCTTCCCGGTCCTTGAGGGAGGGAAGTCAGTGACCTTTCGCGGCATCGCGCCGACCGGGCGCCCGCTCATCATACCGGTATTTATTACCCATCGCGGCTGTACCCACCGGTGCGCCTTCTGCGATCAGGAGGCGATAGCGGGGGCGGGGTCGCTCCCCGACGCGCTCCCCGGCATCGTCGAGAAATATCTCGGCTGGTCGAGCGGCGACCGGCCGGTCGAACTGTCGTTCTACGGCGGCAGTTTCACCGCCCTGCCGGTGCGCGAACTGAGCGAATATCTGCAGATGGGAAAAGAACTCATCGCGCAGAAACTCGTCGGCTCTCTCCGCTGTTCAACCCGACCCGACACCATCAACCCCGGCATGGCGAAACTGCTCAAGTCGAGCGGCTTTTCGGTGGTCGAACTCGGTGCGCAGACGATGTCCGATAGGCTTCTCACCGAAATGGAGCGCGGGCACACCGCCGACGATACGCGGCAGGCGGTGAAAGAGTTGAAGGCAGCGGGGCTCACGGTCGTACTTCAGTTCATGAGCGGTTACCCCGACGAGACGGCTACGGATGTTGCGACGACCTGTCGCGCCCTCATCGCGGCCCGTCCCGACGCGATACGGATATATCCCTTCATGCCGCTTGCCGGGACGAAGATATCGCAGCGGCTCCAGTGCAACGAGGTGCGGTTCGACCCGGTCGTGGCGATAGACCGCGCGGCCGATATCTTCCTCGCGGCGCAGGAGGCGGGGATCCCGACGATACGGATAGGACTGCCGAAGGACGGCATCGTTGTGTCGCCCTATCCCGACAACCTCGCGCAGGTGGTGGTGGCCGAGGCGCTCGTGAAGCTGGTAAAGAAAGGTGAGCGCGATTTCGAGCTTCCCTCCGCGTGGGAGACGAGTGTCGCCATCGCCCGCAAGAGCGGCCGGTTCCCGGAGGAAGCGAAGGTGGTGTTTTTGTAGGGGCGACGATTTATCGCGCCCTGCGTAGATATTCGGTTTTTATGGAGGCTCCCATGTTCGTTGCCATTGCTTCGGATCACGGCGGTTTCCCGCTGAAAAAACATCTCGCCGCGTTCCTCGAAAAAGAGGGACACATGGTCATCGACCGCGGCTGTCCCGATGAAACATCAGTCGACTATCCCGACTACGCGGCGCTCGTCGCGCAGGATATCCTCGCCGGGAACGCCGAGTTCGGCATCCTCGTGTGCGGCACCGGCATCGGCATGTCGATCATGGCCAACCGCCACCCGGGAGTACGGGCGGCGCTCGTTCACCGCGATGAATACGCGAAACTCTCGCGCGAACACAACGACGCCAATGTCATCTGCCTCGGCGGCCGGTTCACCACACCTGCCGACGCCGAGCGGTTCGTGAAGATATTCCTTTCCACCGCTTTCGAAGGCGGCCGCCATCAGCGCCGCGTCGAAAAACTCGACGCCTGCTGACACCGAACGGAGGAGCCATGCGCGATATCCTGCTGATAGGAGACGATGCCTCGCTCGCCGCGCAGATGGACGCGATCCTGTCCACCGCCCGCTTCACGATGCGCTGCGTATCGTCGGTCGAAGAGGCGACCGGCGCGCCGGCTCTCGTCGTGCTTTCGTCATCCGGCTCCTTCGGCGCGATCCGTTCATTCCTCGCGGCCTGCCGGAAGAGACACCCCGGAGTCCCCGTGCTGGCCATCTGTCCCTGCGAGGAGGCCGATAAGGTGAAAGCGATCGGGGCGGGCGCCGCCGATATCCTGCGACCCCCCGTCAGCGACGCCGACCTGCGCCGCCATATCATATCGCTCGCCGACGGCGTGACCGAAGACTATGCGATGGACGATCTCATCCGGCAGAAGAACTGTCTCCAGTGCCCGCTCATCCGCGAGACACACGGGTACGGCCGGTTCATCGGATCGAGCCCCGCGATAAAAAAGGTCTTCGCGCAGATCGAAAAGGTGCGCAAGAGTTCGCTCAATGTCTTCATCCACGGCCAGAGCGGCACCGGCAAGGAACTGGTGGCGCGGACGCTCCACGAATCGAGCGCCCACCGCGACGGCCCCTTCATGGCGATCAACTGCGGCGCGATACCGGAGAACCTGCTCGAATCGGAATTGTTCGGTTACGAGAAAGGGGCCTTCACCGGCGCCGACCGTCCTTATAACGGCAAGATCATCGACGCCGACGGCGGCACGCTTTTTCTCGACGAGGTATCGGAACTGCCGCTCAAACTGCAGGTGAAACTGCTCCGATTCCTCGAGGAACGCACCGTCACGCGGCTCGGCAGCAGTCGCGCGCAGGAGGTCGATGTGCGGCTGGTCTGCGCCACCAACAAAGACCTCCGGGCGATGGTGCGCGGCAATCTGTTCCGCGAGGATCTCTACTACCGGCTCGTGGTCTACACCATCGAACTGCCCTCCCTGCGCGAACGGCGCGAGGACATCCCGCTCTTTTTCGCCCATTTCCTGCAGGAACGGGAGAAGCGACATGAGGTTCATATCACCCGCATCGAGCCGGAGGTCGTCGAACTGCTCAAAAACTACCCGTGGCCCGGGAATGTGCGTGAACTCATCAATGTGGTGGACCATCTCCTCGTCTCGGCCGAGGAGGGGGTGGTGACCCTCGATTCGCTTCCCCCCTATGTGCGCGAAATGCGCAGTGCGGACGCCGTAACGGACAGTTCTTTTCCCGTCGCGGCATGGCAGCCGCGGACGCTGAAAGAGATGGAGAAGGAGGCGATAGTCGCGACCCTGCGCCACTTCAACGGTAACATGGCCGAGACGGCCCGCGCCCTCGGCATCGGCCGGGCGACCCTCTATCGCAAGATGTCCTCCTATCATATCAACTGACTGACCCAGAATAATACGCACAAGTGTATCAGAACGAGATTTGCTGTTGTCGTGTTTTTCTGCGGAAGATACTCAGAGACAAGATATAGCCAAGCAATAACAAATAATTATAAGAAAGTCGGGCGTCTCTTGTGTCGTCGGCACACCCCTTGCATCTATAAGCGGCGTGAGAAGTTCATTGGGAACTGAAGAACCTAACCTGAAAAGAGGGAGCGTGTCATGAACGCAATAAAGAATCTCCTGGTCATCGTAATGATGGCTTTTGTGATGTTGGTCGGCTGTGAGCAGGCCTCCGAGTCGAGCGCGCCGATCAAACTTTCCGCGATGTCCGGCAACGAGTACATCGGTAACTGGAATGTAAGTTTCATCAATGCTGAGTACGACGCCGAGAATGATGTGACGATCTTCAATTATTCGGTCTCTTCGGTCGGCGAACGCGGCAAGGACCTGAGCCACTGGGTCATCGGCCTGTGTGAGGATATCGTGATCGTGGGGGCCGGGGTGAACGGCCAGCCCTATCCGATCGGCAACGATCCGCTCCACACCGATCCGACCACTCAATTGTACGGTTTTAAATTCGATGATGGTCAACCGCTCGACTCAAGTTGGGATTATGAGATCGTGATCGCCGGGAACGTCGGTCTCGAGGATGGTCAGTTCGCCCTCAAAGCGGGCTCGAACCAGAACGAACTGAGCGTTTCGTTCGGCAGCGTGCAGGTCCCCTCGTGTGAGCCGATAGTCGAAGAGGAGAAGTATTCGATCAGCGGCTATGTATTCATGGATGTGAACGGCAACGGCGTGTACGATGTCGGCGAGTTCCCGATCCCCGGCGTCCAGATACTGCTGAACGGGTCGCCGGTCGCCCTGTCGGGTGTTGACGGTTCCTATCTGATCGTCGACCTGGTCGCCGGGTCTTACGAGATCTCCTCCTATCCGGCGGGCGGCGCTCCCGAACTGCAGGCGATCGTCCCGTACCTCTTCCCGACCACTCCCGAAAGCCTGAGCGTGGTCGTCGGCCCTTCGCAGGAGAATGTGAACTTCGGCTACAACCTCGATTACGGCGATGTGCTTCTCTCCGGTGAGGGCCGCACCATCGGTTTCTGGAAACACCAATTGTCGGTCATCCTATCCGGTAAGGGAAGAGCGCAGGTGGGCAAGGCGCAGATCGACTCGATGATCGCCCAGATCAACGGGTTCTTCCTGCCTGAGCCCTTCGCCATCGACTCCCACCGCGAGGCGTTCGATATCATGAGCAGCACCAGCCCCCTCCCGGTCAACCTGCTGAAGAAGCAGCTGCTGGCGGCTGAGTTCAACAAGTTCTATGGTCTTGGTCTGGACAGCCCGCTCCTGATGGAGATGATCCTCAAGTACGCAGAATCGATGGTCTACCTCGGCTCGTTCTCCGATGAAGAACTCCTCTCCATGAAGGATGTGCTCGATGCGATGAACAACCTCGGGCATTGATCCACGCTCTTTTTCCCGTCCCTTCGGGGCCTCCTCCGGGAGGCCCCTTTTTTTTGGCTCTCCGTCAGAATGTGTGGGTAACATAGTCCATAAGCATCCCGCATTT
>CALMRE010000126.1 GCA_937871295.1 uncultured bacterium
CTGCCTTGACGCCGAGAGATTTATACTCTTTCGAGAAGCGGATGACATCGCCCTCGCTGTAGTTGCGGCAATTGACCAGCTCGGCCTTTTCGAGGTTCCTCCCCGCGAGCGTGCCGAAGGAGAACTCTTCTCCCTTGAGCCGCCCTTCGGCGGCGAGGGAGTCGCGTATCTTGTCATTGAGCGCGTGTTTGTCGGCGTTCGTGGTGGTAATTATGAGCGTTTCAGCTCGGTCGGCCGGGGCGAGCGCCCGGTAGTCGGCGACTATCCGGTCAAGACGCGTTTCCCGGTCTTTGATCTCGTGGGTGGCGATACGGCCGAGCGCCTTCTCGACCTTCCCCTCGATGGCGGCGTAGACCGATTCCTTGAGTTCGGCGGCGCTTTCCTTGGCCTGTGCGATCTTCTCGGGGGTGTGCCCCCGGTCGGCGAGTTTCTTTTCGAGACGGTCATCGACCATCTGACGCCGTATTTCGGTTATCTGTGAATATTCCATGCCTTTGTCGATGAGTTGCGCGAACGGTTTTCCCGCCTCGACCGCCGACAACTGTTTCCGGTCACCAAGCATGACCACGCGCGCATCGCGTTTCGCGGCGGCCTCGAACAGGTCGTGCGCTTGCTTGGCGCTGACCATCGAGGCCTCGTCTATCACCCATATCTCTTTGACGGCCGGGGTGTTTTCGCCCCGCTGTTGCTGCGCGATGAGGTGAGAGGCGAGCGTGGTTGCGGGGATGCCGGTTTCTTGTTGTAGGACCTTCGCGGCGGCCGAGGAGGGGCAGTAGCCCCGGACCGTGTACCCGTTGCGCTCGGCCTCCTGCTTCACGAATTCAAGCATGGTGGTCTTGCCGGTCCCGGCGAAGCCTTCCACGCCGATGTAGCGGTCTTTGGTGGTCAGGATGAGTTCGGAGCTGGCCTTCTGTCCTTCGGTAAGATCGAACTTCTTTACGGCCGCGAAGCTATCGAAAGCGGCCCGAACCTCTTTGCCGGGGGCGATCCGCTCGACTGATTCCTTTCCGGCGGTCATGTGTGCTATGGTCTGTTCCTCGCGGGCGACCGCTTTCTCGGTGGTGAGTCTGCCATCGGGAAGGCGGAGGAGCGCCCCGTCCTGCACCAGCGTTTCGACCCGGTGTTCTATGGCCGCTATATCGGTCTTGGCGATGCCGTCGTGTAGTGCGGCAAGGAGGAAGTCTTTCGAGGAAAAGGCGCTCTGGCGCTCGGAGAGCTTGTCTATGGCGAAGGCAACCGAGTTCCGGGCCGCCTCCTCGCGGGAGAGGGGCGGCGGTCCCCCGGTGTGAGGGGTTCGTTCGGTAATGCCGAGCTCGTGCGCCTTTTCCTTCCATGCGCCGACGAGTTCCTTATGATCGACGAGTTTCTTGAATTGACGGGTGTTGAGCGCCGCCGCCGCCGCTTCCTTGGCGCTTTCCATCTTGTTCCGGGCCATATATTCCTCGATCTGCTGGCGGCGGGTCGAGAATTCGGCGAGTTGGTCTTCCTTGAATCCGGCGATTTCGTACAGGCCGCCTTTCTTCTCTTCGAGTTGGTAGCCCTTGTCCCGGAGATCGCGCGCGAGTTCGGCACGGTATACCGCGCCGAGAATCATTTTCTTCTGATATATCTCCTCATTGGAGAGGGCCTGCCATTTGCCGTCGGCCGCCTGTGTCGCGTTTATGATCACGCAATGGGTGTGGAGTTGGGCGTCGAGTTCCCGGCTGGCGTCGTGCTCGAATTTGACCGCGACGATATTCTCTGTCTTGACGGCTACTTGTTTGCCGTCAACGACCTTGCGGGCTTGCGCGCATTCGCGTTCGAGGTAGTCGAGGGCGCGATCAACGGCGCGGTTGTGGGCCTCCTGCATATCGGCATTGATCTTGTCGTTGTCGATGGCGAAGGCGGCGATAGAGACCGATTTCGGGGCCGAAAAGGTACAGTCGATGCCCGGACGATGACCCCGCGACACCTTGACATGGGTGTCCTCGGAGAGCTTGCCTTCGAGGAGAGCGGCGAAGCGCTCTTTTGAGGGGGCTTCGTCGGTCAGGCCGAGGCGTTCGGCTCCCTTCCCATAGTAAGCCGCCCGGAACTCGTTTTTCTGGCTGTAGTAGTTGTCTTTAGAGAAGTAGCTTTCGGCGGCGCTCGCGTCTTTGATGTTCTGTATCGAGAGCATGGTCAGGCCGGGATGAATTTCTTGGCGGGTTTAGGCCGGTCCTTCCATTGCAGTTTTATTAGGGCAACCGGCAGGTCGCCCGCCAGTTTGAGGTAGGCATGTAGGGGTTCGAGGTACATGATCTCCTCTTTCATTACCACATGCCGCGCCTGTACCCCATAATTGACGCTTCTTGAGTTGCTGGTGCCGTCTTTCGAGTCCGATTCACTGGCCGAGGCTTTGGCTTCGAGGATCTCTTCTTCGCCGATGTTCTCGGAGAGGTATTTCGCTGTTTCGGAGTCGGGGGTATTGTAGATTATCCATGTCTTACAGTTGGTGATCATGCTTTTCGAGTCGTTGTCGCCGTAAATGGACTTGATCTGTGACAATGCCTGCATCCCGAGTACGGTACAGGCACCATACTTGCGCCCCTTGTCGAGGATGTCCTTTACCTTGTCTATCCGCTGTAGCGTCGCCATTTCGTCGATGACGAACCAGAGCCGCCGGTCGAGCTTTATAGGAAGCGACAAAGCGGCGGTTATGGCAAGGTCGAACCAGAGGGAGAGTAGGGGACGCAAGGCGCTGAGTTGGCTTTGTTCAACTCGAATGAATATCCAGCGGTCGTCTTCTTCATTGGCAACAAACTTCTTGATCGAGAACGGCGGCTGTTCGCCTGTGGGATTCTTGAGATATTGGAACGCCTTCATAGCCGGTTTCAGGGAGGCAACAACATTCATGCTGGTCTTCTCATTATCGGGGTCAACATACCCGGCCCCTTCGGTCCCTTTCAGATACTCGTGAATCTCTTTGAGAGTCTTAATCATGATAAGTTCGTATAGGAAGGGATAACTGCGATCTCTTGGCTCTTTACTCTTCGCCATTTTCATGAGCGCCGCCCGCAGGACATCCCGCGAAGCATCGACCCAAAATGTCTCTTTGAGATCGGGCGATTTCGTTATCAATGAAGCAACTACATCGTCGAAATCGAAGGTGCTGGTTATCTCGGAAAAGAGGTCCCATTGCGGCATACGCACATCGAACGGATTTAGAAGAATGTCGCCCTCTTGGTAGTATTCCTCCGTGAACTCTCCGGCGGGGTCGTAGACTATGGCGCGCTGGCCTTTCGCTCGCGCGGTATCGAGTAGTTCCTTTATGGCAACTCCCTTGCCTTGCCCGGTAGCGCCGCAGACCATGAAATGCGTCGTCTCGGAACCGGCGACGATGGGGACTCCGCCGATGGTAATATCGCTCGCTTTACCGGTTGTCTGCAAGAGCCGTGTCAGTTCTTCCGCAGAGGTCTTTTGTGCGCCACGAAGGAAGGTAGATTCGGTGGTCTTCGCCTCCATTACCATGAGTCCTTTTATAATGGCTATTGAGGCGATGATAAAGATAAGGAGTGCGGCGATACCTGCATAGAGCATGTAGGTGTTGTGTTGTGCGATGACGGGAGCGAATTGTTCGTCGATTATCTTCTGTGTGAGAATGAAGTGTTCTCCGTCTATAAGACATCGCTTGGAGTCCTTGTGGAGAACCTTCATTACCATCGCGCATTTGTATATTCCGCGATCAGACGAGTCGGTGTTTCTCTTGTATGCGGATAGCGGCAAGATTACCGCGACAACCAAAGCGATTATAAGGCCCAATAAGATGCTCTTTCCTGAGCTTACTTTTCGTTGAATAGCGACACTACTATCAATCGGCTTTTGCATAGTGCGCCTCCACGAATTTTTTGAATTCCTTGAGCTTCTCTACGGTAGCCTTGTTCTGTGTCTCGTGGTTGTATTGCGGGTCCTTCTGTGTGATCATAAGAAAGAGGCTGTAGGCGAGGTATAGTGTCCGGTCGATCTTGGCGTCCCGGTAGTATTCCTCGAACGATATCTTGGGGGGTGGGAGTTGAAGCCCGGCGGTCATGAGTTCGACACAGGCCTTACTAAAGCTGACCCCCTTGCTCTCGGCATACTGCGAGACCTGCGCGTCGATCTCCTCGGGGATGATGATCGTCTTTCGTTCCATGCTTTCCTCCGTTCATACCGTGTTATGAACCTACAGAGGCCAGAATAGCAGTCTCTTCGCATAAGTCAAGTTTTATCGGTATGTTCATATCGTAGTATGAGCCTTGTATATTGTTTTTCGCCTTGTCATACTTCGGTATGAACTCTCGTTGCGTGGCGTATCTACGGGCCGTGACAAGGCTAATACGAAGTATAGCGTTAGGTGTGCGTATTTCTGGCGGGGGCTTGCCTCCGCCAGCGGGCTAGCTCGGTCCCGAAAGGGAACGAGCGACGACCGAGGGGCCAAGTGGTAGTGAGAACATCGCCCGAAAGGGGGATGTTCGAACGACGGAACGGCATCGAAGATGACGAGCCGGACCACGGCCCCGCATGACCGAAAGACGGCCGCAAAGCGAGACGGCTGAGGGCATAGAGTCCCACATTATCGGGTACGGGCGGAAGCCCGATTTGTTTCTGTTTTTGATTCTGTTTCCGGTTAGTCGAAGAGATCGCAGAGCGCGTCAAT
>CALMRE010000127.1 GCA_937871295.1 uncultured bacterium
CAAATGCCGCGCGGTCCTTTTCAAAAAGGTTATTCAACTCCTTGGGATTTGCAGACGACAATCCCTCAAGTCCCAGAAGGGTTATACATTCAACCTCCGGCCGGTCAAAAGCCTTTCTCAAGTCATCGGCCAGAAAGAAATGACAGGCGGTGAATCCGTTACTGCCGTCGTAATCCCCCGAGTCGCAATACCGTTGGAATATCTCCATCGTTATTTCATCGGGGAAATCGGTCAAAACGGTCCGCAGCAATGCCAGCCTACCGATCACCGAGCAGAAAATATAAGCGCCGGGCTTGGCGACCCGGATCAATTCCGATACCGCCTTTTCACGCTCGGCGGCATCGACCACATGACTCAGCGGCCCGCCCAAGCAAAGCACGGCATCGAAAGTCCCCGCTTGGAATTCCCCCAGATCGCAGATATCGCCGACCGTTGAGGCGACGAGTTTGTCGGAGAGATCATGTTCGGCCATCACCCGCTTGGCATACGCCACATATCCGGGGTTCAGGTCCATATGGGTTACCGAAAGTCCTCGTTGGGCCAGCTCCAGCGTATAGCGGCCGGGACCGCCGCCCGCATCGAGAACATGGCCCGTTCGCGGCAGATATGTATCCATGAAATGGAGCGTGGTGTTCAGTTCCAGCCGGTGAAAAGCATCTTGGACCAAGCGATTGAACTCATAATGGTCATCGCCGCCGTAAAATTCTCTGACCTTCTCTTTAGACATGATACTCGATCTCCTCTTTCCTAAATTCTCTTCTCCGTTCCCATCTCCCAGAAGGTATGGGTCTGCACCTGTGTGAAACCCATCTTTTCGTTGATGGCGAGCATCGCGTCGTTCACCTCGGCATTCGAGGTGCGGATCGATTGTATCCGCGGCCAGTGCTCGATAAGATGGAGCGCGTTCTGCGCCTTGACCAATTTCCCGAAGCCGTTGCCCCGGTATTGGGGAACGGTCATGGTATTGTTCTGAAAAGCCAGCATCGGCTGAGAACGGTTAAGGGCAATATCCGATATCGCGGCGAATTCGCCGCTGAGGGTATCGCGGACCCACGCGATGAGAATATCGTTCCCGCCGTTGACGATGAACCGCCGGATGCTCGCCCGCATCGCATCGGGCGTCATGGCGACCGCCATGGTCTCCAGTTCGCCGTGCGGCGCATCGTTGATGCTGTTGTAGGCAACGACATACTGCTCGATGTGCTCTTCCGGTATCCGGTTGTGCCACACGCCCGACTCGAACCCGGCCTTAGTTCCCGCCGCGATCCACCGCCGCATCAACGCGACATCGATATCTTTGGTGAACAGCCGGTTCCCCTTCTGCACGATCCCTTTTTTCGCGCCGTTCCGGAGGAGGAAGAGTTCACCGGAGGGAACATTGTCCACCGTAAAGAGGAAGAGTTTGGCAAGCCCCAACGCATGCGCCTCACTGCACAGTCTGTCGAGAAGCCGCTTGCCGATGCCGCGCCGACGGAATTCGGGCAGGACCGCGATATCGGTGAAAACGATCTCGAACCCGTCATACCGGACAAAGGAAGCGCTTCCCGCCACCACGCCGTTATCGTAGGCAAGAAAGGTCCGTTCCACGCAATTCCCCGAGGTCATGCCGGACTTCGCGGTCCTGAGGAAAGGTTCCCGCTCGACCGGTTCCCCGTTCATATCCTCATAGTACCGCCCCATGACGCGATGGTAGTCGTGCCACTCTTCCGTGGTCGCCGTTTCGGCAAAAAGTCTCTTGATCTCTATCATGGGTGACTCCAGAAATACTTCCGTTTCGGTCCTTCCGCCGCGATAGTACGCCCGCCCGAATTCCGAATCAAGAAATTTCCCGTCCGGTTCTCCGTTTGATGTAATTACGGCTTTGACGGGAAGCAGGGATCAGTCGCGGCGGCCGAAATGGAGTTTCCGCGCAAGGACATCGAAATAGGTGCGACGCGAACTCGGCACGAATTTGAGCATCCGGGATGATTCCTGCACCGTGATCCGGTCGCCCGGCGCAAGCGGCAGATGGGTGCGACCGTCGACCGACAGGGTACCGGCCGCGCCGCCGGCGAGTTCTATCTCGAGCGGCGAGGCGCTCGGCAGGACCAGCGGCCGGCTGGTGAGGGCGTGGGGCGCCACGGCGTTGAGCACCATCGCGTGCTCGGCGGGGAACAGTATCGGGCCGTTCAGCGACAGGTTATAGGCGGTCGAGCCGGTCGGCGTCGCGACGACGACCCCGTCGGCCTTGTAGTGCGGCAGGTTCATCCCGGCGTAGCGGATGGCCAGATCGAGCATCGGTTCGTCGGAACGGCGCATGAGCAGAAGTTCGTTGACCGCCTGCGCAAGGAATATCTCGGCGCCGTCGCGCATCACCGAGACCGACAGCACGACCCGCTCCTGCGTTTTCACGCGGGGCGCAAGGATGCGCTCCAGTTCGTCGCGCTCGTCGGGCAGTATTTCGGTCAGGAAGCCGAGACTCCCGGCGTTCACCCCGGCCAGCGGCACGTCGAGTTCCAACGCCTCATGCGCCGCATCGAGGAAGGTGCCGTCGCCGCCGACGGCGATGACCAGTCCGATATCGTAGGTCTTTTCCGGGTGGACCAACAGGGGGCGCCCCTGCGCTGCGGCGACCTCGCTTACGGCGGCGACGGCCTGCTGGACCGCGGCGGCCCGTTTGCCGTCGTCGCGGACATAGAGCAGTATCCCGCGCTTCATTGTTCCTTCTTTTTAAGTTTGACGAATATCTTGTTCTTTTCGGGTTCTTCGGAAGGGACGAAGGGCAATTCGGCGACCAGATCGTCCTTCCGGAATTCGAACACGTAGGTGCGCCCCTTGACCAGTTTGAGTTCGGTCGGCGTCTTGGCTCCCGAATCGCGGCCGTCCACATATATCTCGGTCTCGGGCGGCAGGGAAGCGACGAACACCGACACGGTGTCGCTCTGCCACGGGAAGAAGAGATAGAGCGACAACCCGCCGAAGAAAAGCGTGAGCGTGACCGCGGCGACAACGAGCGGCCACAGCCAGCCACGCACCTCGTCGCGCCGCTCCTTTTCCTCCTGTACCGCCTCCTCTTTCTTGATGGAAGCGACCAGTTCCTCCTGTTGGACCCGGATCTTCTCGTTCAGGTCAACCTCTTCTATCTCACTTATATCCTTGAATAATTCGTCCATCAGATAGGACGCCTGCGCCTTTTCGAGCACCCGGTTCATCTTGATGAAATGGGCGGCGAATTCGCGTTTGAGCACCGTCGGGAAATTCTCGGCCTGCGGATCGAACTCGCGCATGGACTGGTAGCGCTTTATGTCCTCGAGCATCTCGGCGGCCGAACCGTAGCGCTGTTCGCGGTTCTTCTGCAGCGCCTTCTGGAGGATGAAGCCCAGTTCGCGCGGCACCTGCGGATTGACCGTGGTGATGTCGGGGATAGGATCGTTGACGATGGCGTTGAGTATCGCCGCATCCGACTCCATCTGCTTGAAGAGCGGTTTGCCCGCGAGCAGTTCCCAGAGTATGACGGCGAAACTGAACAGGTCGCTGCGGCGGTCGAGCGGCTTTTCCTGACACTGTTCGGGCGATAGGTACCCGTAGGTCCCCTGCACCGACTGGAGGTTGTTCTTGAGCGTCCGGGTATAGGAGGCGTGGGCGATGCCGAAATCGACCAGTTTTATCTTGCCGTCGTAGGACAGGAGTATGTTGTTCGGGTTCATGTCGAGATGGACGACATTGAGGAAAATGCCGTGACGGTCGCGGGTATTGTGGGCGAATTCAAGCCCGCTGAGGACCGCGACGGTCAGTTCGAGCACCAGTTCCGGCGACAGGGTCCGCCCCTTCTGGAGGT
The DNA here is from genome assembly GCA_937871295.1 of uncultured bacterium. Lineage (GTDB taxonomy): Bacteria > UBP6 > UBA1177 > UBA1177 > JAKLFG01 > CALMRE01. The sequence goes on from CALMRE010000127.1 coordinate 3,818, forward strand.
ACTTGTTCATGAGTTGGCCGAGGCTCTGGCCGAAGACGTACTCCATCGCGATGTAATAGGTCTCGTCGAATTTTCCGAAATCGTATATCTTGACGATGTTCTCGTGGGTGATGTTGCAGATGATGCGCGCCTCGGCGAGGAACATCTTGATGAAGGCCTGATTGGTGTTGAACTGCCGGAGTATCCGCTTGATCGCGATGGGCATGCTGGTGACGGGGGAATTGGTGTGCTTGGCGAGGAATATCTCGGCCATGCCGCCGGTCGCGATCTTGCTCAGCAGTTGATATTCGCCGTAGTTCTCGAGCATCGGTCCCCTCCTCCGCCTCCTACTGTTTCCGTACCGGCGCGGCCGGCGGCGCCGGGATATCGGTCGCGGCCGCCACCAGATCGGTGAGGACCCGTTCGGTGTTCTCTTCCGACAGCCGCAACAGCCGGCAGTAACTTTTCAAGAAACCCTTCAGATAGGTCAACGCCGGCAGATTGCGCCGGTCATCGGACTCTATCGCCTTTACCACGGCGTGCGATATGCGGGTCTTTTCGCACACCGTCTTGAGGGTGAGCCCCAACTCCTCGCGGAGCGCCTTGAGGACCACCCCGGTCGCCGGGCGGTCGCGGTATTTGTCGAACAGGGCGTTGGGATCCTGCTCGTCGAATTTCTCGGCCAGCGGAGAGACATCCTCCGCCTCGCGGCCGAACACATCGCGTTTAACGAGTTTGGGTCCGCTCTTTTTCTGCCGGTTGTATTTGCGGATGACCTCGCGGATATCGAAACCCTCCGGGAGCGACTGGTCGAGCGTCTCGGGCGCCTGACCGCCCCCCATGTCGTACTCGCGCTTGATATCGGGGTCCATGAGGTTCTGATAGACGCTTTCCAGCAGACGCGTGTAGAGGAAAAGGCTGTCGGCATCGAACAGATCGCGCATAAGCGGGTTCTGCGAGAAATAGACCGCGCGCAGTTTTTCGTACTGCGCCCGGATATCCTGCGCGCTCGAACCGCGCTGGACCCCCAGCATCTCGTAGTAGGTCAGCGGCAGGAAGCGGGCGACGGGAGCATGGTCCCGTTTTGCGGCGTGGGTAAGAACGCGCCCCGCGATGAGGTCGAGCATCTCGATGAATTCGCCGCCCCGCTCGCTCATGACCGTCGGAGTCATGGTCTGCGCCGAGTTCTGGATGACCTCGGAATAGAGTACGTCGCCGAGCCCCTTGAGATCGAAACCGAAGTAGTTGCGCACGACCAGCGGATAGATATCCTTGAGTTCCGCGTCGGCCGAATTCCGTATGGCGTTGAACACCACCCCGATGCGCAGGCGCCCCACCACATCGGCCACCTGCCGCCGCGTCTTGGGCACCTCTTCGGCGACCGCGAGCAGAAGGTTGCGCGCCGAATAGAGGTGTTCGGGGCGGTTGCGCTGCAGTTCGGTCACCGCCGGCGCGATATCGAGCCGCTGAAGCATGGCCTCGAGCTGGGCGTCATAGAACTGACGGAGCAGATGATTGCTCTTCTCGATGCTCACCGGATCGGGGTTGAGAAAAAGGATGTTGAGATCGGCGAGATAGGCGGTCGCGATGAGATCGGCGTCGAGGTGCGCGCCCATATCGATGAACAGCAGGTCGAACCCGCTCTTCTTGAGTTCCGTTTCCCATTTGACGAGATATTCCGAAACGCAGTTATGCTTCTGCGGACAGCGTAGCGACGAGAAGAATTTAAGGTTCGGATAATCGGTGTCGATGAGCGGCAGGACCGAGAAGAAATCGGGAACGGTGCGCGAAACGGCCCAACTGGGAATGTTGAGATAGGCATGGAGCGACCCGCCGTTGGGGGCCGCGTCGATGAGCAGCACCTTCTTCCCCTTCTGCGCCAGATAGATGGCGAGGTTGGCGGTCATCACCGAGGTGCCGGCCCCGCCCTTTGCCGAGAAGGTAGCGATAACTCTGGTCATTGCGCCGCACCCCGCAGTTTATTCTCCTCCGTCATGGCCGCCCCCGCCGCCGCGCGGAACGCGGCGTAGTTCGCGGGCGGGATCTCCGTGGTCCGCAGTTCAAAAGCCACCGTCACGCCCCCTTCGGCCGGAACGACGCGCCACGCGAAGAATTCGTTCTCGACCGTTACCGGTTCCGCGGGCGCCGCGATCCCCTGCATCAGAACGCTCCACGAACCGATGCGATCGCCGAGGTACAGCGGATAACGCCGCTCCTGCGCGGCGACCACCGGCCCGAGCACGGCCGATACCAGCGCGGGGAAAAAAGCGCGCGCGGCGCACGACACCTCGAGCGGTTCGGCGTACTGATCGCCGGCAAGCGCGCACTGCGAGACCGCCACCGGTATGAGCCCCGCCATCTTCGCGATGAGCGCGGCGAAATAACTGAACGGATCGCTGTCGACGGCGAAGCGGTAGCGGCCGTTGGAGGCGGCGGGACCGGTGAGCGTCAGGCGGGCCGCGCCGTCGGCGGTCACCGCGAGCGACACGGTGTTGGCGAGTCCCGAAACGACCGGCAGGAACTCGTGGGTCCCCCTCTGTTCGTCTATGACCAGCGCGACCACCCCCTCCAGTTCGGGATTGATGCCGCGGTAGTGATCGTAACTCGAGGTGGCGTCGACGAAATAGCCCTTCTCTATGCCGGTCTGCGGCGGGATGTAGAGCAGCGCGTGGTCGAACTGCATCGAAGGAAGTTCCCGGATGAGGGAGCCGAACGGACGGCTCTTGACCAACGCGTAGCGCGCTTCGATACCGGCGTAGGAAAGGAGCAGTTTCAGCAGGAGCGCCTTATCCTTGCAGTCGCCCGCCTTCTCGGCGAGTGTCCGCGTGGTCTTTTCGGGCTTCACCTTGGCGATGCCGGCATCGTCGGAAAGATAACGCACCTGACGCGCCACCCAATCGCGGAGCGCCTCGACGCGCTTGCCGCTGTCGGTCAGCCCCTGCGTCAGTTCCATGGCGCGCCGTTCCGCCTCCGCCGAAGGTTCGGACTGTTCCCGCAGGAACACCGCCTGCCAGCGGCCGAGATCGTCCCACGAGCGGACGGTGGTATAGGAAAGGAGCGGCAGTTCATCGACGACCGGCGGCATCGCCTCTTCACGCGACGCCTGCGTGAGCCCGAAGGTCTCGAAGATACGGGTGGTCCCGTCATCCTCCTCCAAAGTGACGCTCTTGGCCGGACCGCGGACATGGAACAGGACCGGCAGATCCTTGGGGTAGCGCAGGGCGATGCGGCTGTGGAGGTTGTAGACCCCCTCGGTGGCGAAGAACCAGCGGAAATCGGTCCCGCCGAGCCACGACCGGGGCCCGACGGAGGTCTCCATCACGAAATCTATCACGTCGCCCGGCATCGTGTCGAGGAAGTAGAGATTCTTCGCATCGGCGCGCCAGCCCGGCACCGGCGTACCGTCGGGTTTCACGACCCGCGCCGACAGGATGCGGCCGTAGTTGGCCACCGTCGAGAACTCGCGCACCCCCTCGTCGGTGTTGAGGGCGATGGTCATGCGGAACCGCGACCGGACGCTCCCGCTGTAATGTATCTGCTGAAGTCCTTCGTCGTAGATGATGGTGTATTTCTGGGTATATTTCGACGCTTCGGCGCGGAACTGCGCTATCTTCCTGTCGACCGCGGCGTCGTCCAGCGCCTGTTTTGCGAAGAAACCGGAGGAGAGCGCCCCGACCGAATCGAGCCGGTCGGCATATTCTATGCTTTCGGGAGCCAGTTCGTAGGCGCTGCGGAAGGCTGCGACCGCCCCGTCGCGATCGCCGTCGAGCAGAAGCGTATCGCCGAGCCGCGCCCACAGATCGGCCGCCTCGGGATCGCGTTCGAGCGCCTCCCGGAATATGCGCGCCGCGCGGCCCCAGTTGCCGTCGGAGAAATAGACCTCGGCCAGCAGTCGCGCATGGTCGCCGTTGTGCGGATCGAGCGCCCGGAGCTGTTTCGCCGTCCGGATGATCCCCGACAGGTCGCCCGCTTCGCGGTACAGTTCCGCCAGCCGCGACAGGGTCGGCTGATAGCCGGGCATCAGGCGCACCGCCCGCTGGCGGATGCGGGCCGCCTTGCCGATATCGCCCATCCCGTGCCATGCATCGGAAAGATAGTAGTAGGCGACCGGATAGGTCTCGTAGAGGTCGATCAGCCGTTCGACATTCGCCAGATCGGCGGCATACCATTTCTTCGAGAAATAGATATCCGAAAGCCGCAGCAGCCACGGCAGTTCGGTCCGTTCGCGCCCCTCTTCCGACGCGATCACGCGCCGCGCGCCGGCATCGTCGCCGAGGTCCTGATAGACCTCCAGCAGTTCGCTTTTGGGCAGGATCAGGTCGGGCCGTTCCCCGGCGAGAAAGGAAAGCAGCGAACCGGCGCTCTGATCGTTGCCCGCGCGGCGGTAGGCGCGCGCCGTCTGGAAAAGCGGACCGGGGGAGCGGCTCCCGTTGACCGAAGCGTAGAACTCCTCCCAGCGGGGCACGCCCGCATCGGCGTACAGCAGATCGCCGGTCAGCAGACGCAGGTAGGCGCTGAGGGGATCGTCCCGATCGTCGGCGGCGGCGATATCGACCGCGCCGGCCGACGCCTCTCCGTCGCGGTGGAACAGAAGCGACACATAGGCGTCATCGGAGAGATAGGGGGCCAGTTTCAGCAGTATCGTATGCTTCCCCTTCGCCAGTTCCAGCGACGCCGCGCCCGCGATCACCCCTGCCGAAAGCAGATCGGCGTCGCGTTCCAGCGCCACTTTACCGTCAACGTACAGGCGGAAGGGAACCGAGATATAGGGCAGCAGCGTCACCGTCTCGGTCCGCTCCGTCTCGATCGAAGCGGCCGCGAAAAAGACGGCGTTGCGTACCGGCGTGAAGTAGTGGCGCAGATCGAAGGCGGAGACCGTCTCGGGCAGTTCCACCCGGCGGGCGCCGGCGGGCGGCTTGAGCGTACCGGCGAGGTAGGCTTCCTCCTCCGCCGAAAGCGCCGAAAGATCGCGGAAGGCGGACTGATCGGCGGCGCGGAAAAGTTGGAACGACAGCGGCCGGAAGAGCCGTTCCTGCTGTCGGCGCGCGTCCCACGGCCGCTTGGTGGCGCAGGCCCATTCGAACGCCTCGGCCGATATGACCGCCCGGCAGAGCGGCGAAGCGCAGGCGGGGCTGGTCAGCGCGAGTTCTATCGCCAGCGGACGGCTGACATACAGGTCGCGGATGAGGTGGAGCGCCGCCAGCGCCGCCAGCGGATCGCGGCCGCGCAACGCGGCGAGCAGGAACGGGACCGCCGCCTCATGGTCGCCCGCGAGATAGCGCTCCTCTCCCGCGATGAAATTGGCCAGATCGCTCCCCTTAGGGTCGTGCCCGATCGCCGCATGGGCCGCCTCAACCGCGGAGTCCCAGTCGGAGAAATAGAGTTCGCGCGCCTTCTTTTCGGAGACATCCGCCGCGGCCCGCCGCGTTTCGGATGAGACCAGCGACGCACAACCGATCGTTTCAAGCGCGATCAGCAGCGCCGCGCCGATGAAGAAAATCCGTGATGTGCTTTTCATCTATTCCGCCCTCTATGACGCCCTGTTCCGTGATCACCGCCGTTATCAGTCCGTGCGGCACCACATCGAAGCCGAGATGCAGCCCCGACGAGGCCGCCGGTGCTATCCGCCGCCCGTTGAAGATCAGAAGTTCGTCGTCGGACCGCTCCTCTATCACGATGCGCGCCCCGTCGGACAGCGCCGTATCGAAACTCTCCACCGGAAGTACCGGCAGGAACGGTATCCCGTGGTGACGCGCCGCCACCGCCAGCCCGTAGGTCCCGATCTTGTTGGCGAAATCGCCGTTCCGGGCCATCCGGTCCACGCCGGTCAGCACCACGTCGACCTGCCCCTGCGCCATGAGATACGGGGCGGTCGAATCGGTGATGACGGTGTGCGGTATCCCCTCCTCGGCGCATTCGAACGCGGTAAGCCGCGCCCCCTGCAGATAGGGCCGCGTCTCGTCGACCCAGAGCATCTTGAGCAGGCCCTGTTCGTGCAGGGTCCGCACCACTCCCAGCGCCGTACCGTGCCCGCAGGTCGCCAGCGCGCCGGTGTTGCAGTGGGTCAGCACCCGCAGACGCCGGTCGGGCAGGAGCCGCCGCAGCCAATCGACCCCGTGCCGCGCCATGCGGCGGTTGCGGTCGGCGTCGCGCCAGTGTATCTCGAGCGACCGGCGCTGCATCAGCGCGAACTGTTCCGCCGCCGTCGCGCACCCGGCCACCTCGTTATCGTAATAGGCCAGCATCTCGTCCAGCACCGCCATCAGGTTGACCGCCGTCGGACGGGCCGTTCCGATAGACGCGCAGACCGACGCGAACACGGCGCGCTCCACCGGTTCCCCGGCGCCGCGGAAGGCGAGCGCCGCGCCGGCCGACGCCGCCGCCCCGATGAGCGGCGCGCCGCGCAGACGCATCGCCGTTATCGCCTCGCGCACCGCGGCGGGCGTGGTCAGCCGCAGACAGGTCTTGCGTTCGGGCAATTCCAACTGGTCGAGGACGACATATTCGTCCCCCTCCCAGAATGCCGCGGTAAGGTTACTGTCCCTGCTCATCGGTCGCGGTCCGCTCCATCCCCGGAAGTATGCCGTTGAGATGACCCCCCTTGAACAGTATCGCCGCCGCCAGCAGCAGCGCAACGAGCAGAATGAGCAGGATGAGCAGGTTCCGGCGGCTCCGCTGTACGCGCCGCGTCTTCTCGACCTGCTTGGTCACCTCGGTCACCTCGTCCTCGTCGCGCAGGGTCTTTATCTTCTTCCCCTCTATCTCTTCGCGCAGTTTGCGCCGCCGCTCCTCCTCGGCCTGCAGGAGGTACTCGAACGGCTTGTAGTCGTTCCCCTTCTCGATATAGTCGAACAGGAAATCCCCTATCTTCACCTCGTCGCCGTGGCGCAGGTCTATCGATTCGACCGTCATTCCGTTGACCACCAGCGGATAGTTCTTGTCGCGGGTGCCGCTGATGAGCAGGTAGATATTGCCGTCGAAGATGATCTTCGCGTAGACCTCGGGGATATCGGGGTGGAACAGGTAGACATCCGATCCGGCATGCGACCCGATCACCGTCTCGGCCCCCTTAATCGGGAACACGCGGCCGCCGATGGTGCCGTTCTTGGCCAGCAGCAGTTCGGTCTCGGCGACGCGCGGACTCATGTCTATCTCGCGGGTCTTGGCCGGTCCCTCCTCCTCCTCGTCCTTTTCGAGATAGATGTTGTAGTCGCCGACGGTGATGATGTCGCCGACGAAGATCTCCACCTTGCGCTGCAGTTCCTTCGCGTTGACGTAGGTCGCGTTGTAGGAACCGCGGTCCTCGATGACGATCCGTTCGTCGAGGAGTTCCAGCTGGAAATGGTGCCGCGAGACGTTCCGTTCGGGCAGGACCAGATCGTTGTCGGCGGCGCGGCCGACCGTGATGAGATCGGTCGAGAAGCCGTGCACCGACAGTTCGCTGCGGTCGTTCTCAACGATGAGTTTCAGACCCATGAGTCGTTTCTCCGATTGCTGGCGGTTATCCCTTCGTTTCACACTGCTGTTCGAGACGGTACAGCATCTTTTTGAGTTCCCGCTCGTCCTTGTCCACGAGCGCCATATATTTGGTTATCTTTTCCTTCAACTGCGCCGCCGCCGGCTCCCCCGCCGTGGCGATGAGGGCGTTAAGCAGGCGCTTCCACACCTCGTCGATGTAGAGATGGTAGTGCTCGAAACGGTACTGGAGCGGTATGTATTTGCGGTCGTCGAGTATGTCCATCCAGTTGACCGACAGCGTCTCCTGCGAGAACTGTATCTTGCGGTAGAGCGGATCGTACTTCTCGCGCAACTGGTCGAACAACTCCTTGACGATCTTCTCCACCTGCGGCGGAGAGGCCTTGTCCAGCAGCATCTGCAGGATGAAGTCGAAAATGTCGAAATAGCCGAGCAGGAGGTTGACCACGATGTCCTTCTGCTGGGCCACCACGATGTCGTTGATGCTGTCGGCCGTCCCCTTGACGCGGAAATCGCGCGCCGTGAGGACCGGCGTCAGTTGCGGCAGCAGTTCGACATAGCGGGCGAAGACCGATTCGTCGTTCTCGTAGGCGTAGGATTTGGTGTCCGGGTGATAGTAGAGGAAATAGCGGAACCGGCCCCGGTCGAAGAAGGCCATGTTCATCACCATCCCCTGCTGGAACCCCGCCATCCCCGAGAAGCCCTCGTCGGCGAAGGTCCCCATGAACTTACCGACATCGGTGTAGTTGAGCGGCGCATGGAGCAGGCAGGCCGACGAAAAGAAGCGGTAGATGTTGTCGAGTATCGTCGACTCCTCCACCACATTGGCGTAGATGTCGATGTTGTCGTTCTCGATGAGGTGGCGGAACGATATCGGCTGGAGCATCCCTCCGCCGCCCGGCACTTGGAACGCGAGCGCCCCCAGCATCTTGTTGCTCTTGAAGAAGAGATAGCCGATGGTCCCCTGCCCCGCGCAGAACAGGTAGCCCGACAGGTCCTTCTCGTAGCGGAACAGATCGTTGAGCACCGAAAAGAGGTATCTCCCCGGAACCTTTTGAATATACAGAACATTTCGGTCGAATGGAATAAGCATGGCTCCTCACAGCACAGTACAAGCCCTTTCTTATACTAAATTCGGGGGCCTTTGTAAAATTAATTGTTCATGCGCGCGAGAGGAAGTTCGGCCGGCTAAACGAGCCAATCGTATTCTTCGCAGAAACCGGCGGCGTACAACGGTATGGAAACGACGGCTCCCTCTCGTGAAAAATTGTCCGACGAAAAACGGACCCCGGTCGGAATTTTCTTCTCCTCGATAAAAAGACGCAGACTTTTCATTTTCGCGCTCGTTCCCGCTTTGACCTCGATCGGTATGACCCGATTCTTATTCTCGACCAGATAATCGACCTCGGCCGTGCTGGCGCGCGCTTCCCGATGCCAGTAGTACAGCTCCGGCACCTCCTTCGGACCACGCCCCTTGACCAACTCGTTCCCCACCGCGATCTCCGCAAGCGGTCCGCGATTGATGATAGCCGGAAAATCGCTGGTAACATATTTGGAAAGATCCAGCCGCATGATCCGCTGATAAACACCGCTATCGAACAGGACCGCCTTGAAACGACGCGGGTCAACCCCCGCGCCGAGAGGTATCCCGGCACCCGTCGTATGGTGCGCCCGGCAAACGAGTCCCGCTTTGACCAGCAACTCCAGAGCATCGCGATACAGCGAAGAACTGTCTTCCCCCACGGCGGTATATTTGAACTTGGCGCCCGATTGGATGGCGACACTAGCAAAGGTCTCGCGGAGCCGGGCGACCGGCGAACGGACCTTATACTTCGCGAAATCTGATTCCATGCCGCGCACAAGGTCATCCAAAATATCGCGGCACCGGCGCAGATCGCGATCGTCGACATATCCCCGAACGACCTCGGGCAATCCGCCGATAAGTTGGAACACCTTCATCTGTTCAAGAAATTTCCCGTGCAGTACCGGATCGATCGGCCGTTCGGGAGATGCCTGTTGTATCAACTCGATCGACCTCTCGCTGCCGAGCGCCGTCAGAAATTCTCTGAAACTCATGGGGTGAAGATAGAGCGACTCGATGCGCCCGACCCCGAACGAGGGAAGTTCGGCAAGCGCGAACTCCAGCAATGAACCGGCGGCGACCACATGCAATTCGGGCATTTCTTCGTAAAAATAACGCAGGGAACGCAGGGCGTCGGGACATACTTGAATCTCATCGAAGAAAAGCAGCGTTTCTCCCGGCGTTATCTTGGTGTCCAGATAGTATTCCAGTTTCTTGACTATCTCGGCGGGGTCGAGCGTCTCGGCAAAGAATGCGTGCACCTTGCGTCGGGTCTCAAAGTTGATCTCGACCATCCGGCGGAACTGTTTGCCGAGGGTGCGGATCGCGTAGGTTTTGCCCACTTGCCGGGCGCCACGGAAGAGGAGCACTTTGCGGTCTTTTCGTTCCGACCATATTTTCAAGTGATTATCAATTGTTCTGAACATTCCGCGCCTCCGATATTTCAAAATATCAAGGTAAATCTAGCGAATATTTTTCAAAAAAGCAAGGTAATAGTCGACTATTTTTTACGAAATATCAAGGCTAACAAGAGCCGTTTATCACGAAAAATAAAGGCTAACGACCAAATCGCTATGCGCGAGGAGCGGGTCAGAAGATCACCGAACAGCCGCAGCCGAGGTCCTTCGACTTCACTGTGTCGACATCGAACAACACTTCGTCGATATCGGAGAAACCCTCATCGACATCTGGGATATCCTCATCGACCACATCGTAATCAGGAATGGTATCATCGTCCTCCATTATAGCATCATAGTCAGGGGGGATTGAAGGACCACAGTTATCTTCATAGTTGTAACATTCGGCGAAAGGAAAACAACTGCCGCCATGTAATTTCAATGGCACCGAGGAATTGGTCTGATAAATCGTACCGGCATTGTCCATGATGATCGCTATGTTCTCTATGATCGTATGTTTCGGAATTCCCTGTTTGGGTTGAACCTTGAACCGGATCAGGCGGCGGTCATGGTCGCCCGGACAATTACCTTGCCACAATTCACAATAGTCCAAATAATCGGCCACCAGATACGGCTGTGCGAGCGGGAATGTCCCGCTCGGACCGTCAGGGATACCCATCCAGTCCCATCCCCGCCATTCGCCGGACTCGCCGTCTTGTATCTGCGTCGC
>CALMRE010000128.1 GCA_937871295.1 uncultured bacterium
GGCGTCGTAGCGTTTCCTTTTCTCCGGATCGCACAAAATCACGGTCTACTCCAGGACCTTCCCAACGATCGCCAATTTGCGGGCGTAGGAACCAAGTTTCTTTCCTGCGTAGTGTTTCGGATCGAACAGATCGAGCATCGCATGATGGGCCGAACAGACCTCATCATTGGATACGTCGCTGGCCACATTGAGCATTTTATAATAATTCAGATTCGGTCCGTAGGAGTAGAGGAAAAGCGTTTCCTTCTTGAGTTCGGGAGAGAGATCGACCTCTTCGGAAAGGGTCTTTTCGTCAAGAGCGAAGCCATTGTAATTGCGCTGGGGACATTTTTCGCAGGTCGGGTAGATGGTCGTTCGTCCGCGTGGTTTGTCGGCGGGCGAGGATATCTCGATGATGCCGACCGCCTCGAAATACTGGAGTTTGGTAAGTATGGTATCGCGGTCCAAGAGGGAGGCCATCGAGGTGATCAGCATCTCCAACGTGATCGGCGAGGACTGTATCGTGCCGAAGAAGTGAGCCATGATCGGATCGGTGATATGCTTCTCAAAGCCGGTCGCTCCGCTGCGCATCCTGACGATGCTGGTCATGTCGCGCGTCCCGGTCGCCATGTCACGCCGTCCCATGGTTGCCCGGGTGGGCTTTCTGGTACACCTTCTTGAGTTCCTGTATCGAAAGATGGGTATATATCTCGGTGGTGGATAGGTTGCTGTGGCCGAGCATGCTCTGCAGATAGCGGATGTTCATGCCGTTCTCGAGCAGGTGCGAAGCGAAACTGTGCCGCAGCATGTGCGGCGTGATCCGGCGGAACACCCCTGCGCCGGTGGCCAGTTCCTCCAACATATATTCGACCGCGCGGGTCGTGAGTTGCGCCCCTTTGAGGTTGAGAAAGAGGGGCGAGAGCGGTTCCTTGCGGGCGGCGCGCAGAAAAAGGTAGTCGCGGATGGCGGCGAGAGCATCCGCCGTCACCGGTATCAGCCGTTCTTTTTTCCCTTTTCCCAGCACGCGGAGCATTCCCTGCGCGAGATCGACATCGCGGATGCGCAGAGAGACCAGTTCGCTGACGCGCAGGCCGGAGCTGTACAGCAGTTCCATGATCGCCTTGTCGCGCAAACCTTTTTCGGTGTGGGCATGGGGGTAGTCGAGTATCTTCTGCATCTCCTCGTGGGTCAGGCAGGTGGGAAGGTATTTCTCCTTGCGCGGGGATGCGAGTGTCGCCGCCGGATTCTCGGCAATGTGTTCTCGCTTATGCAGAAACGAATAAAAATGTCGGATGGCCGATATCTTACGATGAAGAGAAGAGGCGGTCACATCGCCGAAGATGTCGCCGAGATATGCCTTGAGGTCGTCGGTGGCCAAGGTGGCCAGTTCTTTTCCGTTGCCGACGCAGTGGCGCTGCAAAAGTTCTATGTCGCTACCATAGCTGTCGACGGTTTTCCGAGAATACCGCTTCTCATACAACAGGTAGTCTTGAAAAGCCAAAATATAATCCATCTTGTCCACCTCGAAGCACCTTAAATATAGTAGCAAGAAAGTGCAAAGCAAGTTTTTCTTAACAAATATTAGGTGGCCAAAGAAGGGGGTAACCTGCGGGAAAAAGTCCGAATATCGTTCAGCGCGAAGAGAGGTGGCGGGCGATGCGGTCGGCGACCGCTTCCGGGGTGAAGCCGTAATGGGCCAAGACCGTTTCACCGGGACCCGAGGAGCCGAAACGATCGACCCCGATGGCGAGGCCGTTGGTCCCGACATAGCGGTGCCAGCCGAAGGTGGCGCCCGCTTCAAGCGATATTACGGGAAGCGCGGGCGGAAGTATCTCGTTGCGGTAGGCGATGGCTTGCCGTTCGAACAGTTCTTGCGACGGCATACTGACGATGCGCAGGGCGATACCTTGAGCAGCGAGTAACTTCTTTGCCTCCAGCGCGAGGGATACCTCCGAACCGGTCGCGATGAGCACGGCGCGGGGAGAGGGTTCGTCGGCGAGCAGATAGGCGCCGCGATGCAGGCCGTCGGCCGGCGCCAGCACCGTACGGTCGGGCACCGGAAGCGCCTGTCGCGAAAGGATGAGCGCTATCGGACCCTCGACGGTACGCATGATGAATTTCCACGCTTCGGCCGTTTCGGTGGCGTCCGATGGGCGTATGACGGTCAAACCGGGGATGGAGCGTATCGAGGCGAGTTGTTCGACCGGCTGATGGGTCGGGCCGTCCTCGCCGACCGCGAGACTGTCGTGGGTGAAGAGGAAGATGACCGGGAGTTTGCACAGCGCCGCGAGCCGTACGGCGGGACGCATGTAATCGACGAAACTGAAGAAGGTCGCGGTGTAGGGACGCAGTCCGCCGTGACAGGCGATGCCGTTGGCGATGGCTCCCATGGCGTGTTCACGGACGCCGAAACGGATATTGCGGCCGGCGGGGTTTTCCTTCGAAAAGGAGCCGCCGTTCTCTATTGCGGTGAGTGTCGAGCAACTAAGGTCGGCATCACCGCCGATGAGCCAGGGGATGACCTTCGCGACGGCGTTGAGCGCCATGCCGTTCGCCTTGCGGGTCGGTATTTTGTCGCCCGGTTTAAAGGCGGGGAGCGTCTGTTCGAAGAGGGTGCCGGCGTCGAGCGTTGCGCCGTTCTTCCATTCTGCGGCGAGTTCGGGGAATGTTTTTGTCCAGCGTTCGAACCGTTCTTTCCACGAGGCATGCGTCTTGCGGCCGCGTTCGAAGATAGCGGCGAAATGGTCGTAGACCTCCTTGTCCACCGTGAAGGGGGCGATGTCGTCGTGGCCCAGCGCGGTGCGGGCGAGCGGCGCCTCCTTTTCTCCCAGCGGCGCGCCGTGGGCCGCCTCTTTACCCTGTTTGTTGGGGGCGCCGTAGCCGATGGTGGTCTTGACGATGATGAGGCTCGGTCTGCCCGATTCCATCTTTGAAGCCGAGATGGCGCGGTCTATCGCCGAGATGTCGGTATCGCCGTTCTGCACGACGCGCACCTGCCAGTGACAGGCTTCGAAGCGTTTGACGATGTCCTCGGTGAAAGTAAGCGCGGTGGGGCCGTCGAGCGATATGTCGTTCGAATCGTAGAGCACGATGAGTTTGCCCAGACCGAGGTGTCCGGCCAGAGCGGCCGCCTCGTAACTGACACCTTCCATCAGGTCGCCGTCGCCGCACAGGACATAGGTGCGGTGGTCGACCACGGTATGGCCGGGGCGGTTGAAACGTGCGGCGAGCATCCGTTCGGCGATGGCCATGCCGACGGCGTTGGCGAGTCCTTGGCCGAGCGGCCCGGTGGTCGTCTCGACGCCGGGCGTGTGGCCGAATTCGGGGTGTCCCGGCGTCAGACTGCCGAGTTGACGGAAGTTTTTCAGGTCCTCCATCGAGACGGAGAAGCCTGAGAGGTGGAGCAGGGCGTACTGCAGCATGCTGCCGTGTCCCGCCGACAGGACGAAACGGTCGCGGTCGGGCCATGCCGGCGCGGCCGGGTCTACCGTGAGATGCCGGTGCCAGAGCGTATAGCCCATCGGCGCGGCGCCCATCGGCAGGCCGGGATGCCCTGATTTTGCCTTTTCTATCGCGTCTATGGAAAGTACCCGTATCGTGTCAATCGCCCGTCTTTCGATCGCCGTACTCATGCTGTCCTCCCGATGATGACATCGCGGCACTATACCAAGAGGGAGAGGACGGTCAAGTAATCTCGATCAGAGAATCGCAAGAGGGAAAAACTATTTGACAGGATGAACGGTCCATGTAGTGTCTTTTCGGGATGTGTAACGACCCAGAATGGAAAGGAGGTGTGCGATGCGCGGTATCCTGATGCTTTTCCTTCTTTGTTCCGGCGCGGCCCTGTGGGCCGGCCCGTCCCCCTACGGAGAGATCGTCATCGACGGACGGCTCTACGATGTGCGCTATTATGACCATCGCGGCGAGCCGCAGTTCCTGAAGGTGCGCCGGGATGTCGCTTCCGATTGGCCGGTGGTCGATTGGTACGGCGGAGCGCCCTACCGACTTAACGGCAAGATAGGGATGCTCTTCAAGGAGGGGGTGAGCGTGGCGGCGCGGCGGGCGCTCTTGAAGCGGCTCGATCTCACCGTCGAGCACAATCCGGTGCGGGCCCCCGAATACTACCTCGCGGCGATGAAAAAGGGGGTCGACCCTTTCCAACTGACCGAAGACATACGTCAAAGCGCTCTTGTCGAGTGGGTTCAGCCCGACTGGGAGATGGAACTGCGGAGTTATGAGGAACCGACGCCGGTAGTTCCGGACGATACCTATTACGCCCAGCAGTGGCACCATCAAAAGATCCGCTCCGAACTGGCGTGGGCGATCATGCCCGCCGGGTATGCGCCGGTATCGATCGCGATCGTCGACAGCGGCACCGACATGGCCCATCCCGACCTCATCGATAATCTTATCCCCGCGGCGGCGTATGATTTCGTTGATATGGATGCCGATCCGTCGCCGGCGAAATTGGCGCCGCTCGCCGGATATGTCTCACAGCAACTGGCGGCCCACGGCACCTGCGTGGCCGGGCTTGCGGCGGCCCGGGGAAACAATGCGAAAGGGGTTGCCGGGGTCTGCTGGGATTGCGACATTGTCCCGGTACGACTGATCGACAATACCGGCAACGGGACGGCGCAACAGCCGCCCAAGGATACCAGTTCGCAGGTTCTCGCGGCGCTGATGTTCGCCGTCGATTCGGGGGCGGCGGTCATCAACAACAGTTGGGGGCCCGCGAATCCCGACTGTAATAAGGCGCCGTTCAACAACTTCGTCGAGTACGGCAATATCTACGCCGCCAAGAAGGGGCGCGGCGGCCTCGGTGCGGCAATGGTCTGGGCGGCGGGCAACGACTACTGCGATACCGACAATTTCCCGAACCTTGCCAACGATCATATCATCGTGGTCGGCGCGATGCGTCACAACACGCTGGGCGACGCCGCCGATATCGGAAAGGGTTTCAAGGCGACCTACAGCAATTACGGAAAGGGTATCACGGTGGTTGCGCCGGCGGGTGATCCGATCGACAATGCTCCTTACAAGGGGCTGATGACGACCGATATTTCGGGCGCTCCGGGCTATGAGCCGACCGATTACATTTCGCTTCAGCCCTTTCCGGGGACCTCGGCGGCTGCGCCGGTGGTGGCCGGGGCGGTGGCGCTGATGCTTTCGGCAAAGCCCGATATGCCGCTTGCCGACGCCCTGCGCTGTATCCGGCAGGCGGCCGTCGCGACGCGGCAGGCCCGTATCGATGCCGGGGACCTTTTCGACCACAACATCATCAACAAGGACAAGCAGGTGGTCGGGGCGTGCGAATGGGGCGAACGGAGCGATCCCTACCTCTCCGGGGCGACGCCGCACAGCAACTGTTTCGGCTACGGATACCTCGATGTCTACGAGATGGTGCGGATGGCGCTGGCAGGGGAATGCGACGGCTGGCAGATCCCGGCGTGCGTCGGGGACGGCGATTGTCCCGAAGGGCAACGGTGCGATGCGGCGAGCGGCCGCTGTTTCCTTATCAAGACCTGCACCGACGACAGCGAATGCCTTTCGGGGAACTGTGACGAGGAGAGCGGCGTCTGCGTGGGCAGTATCGTCGCCGACGAGGATACCGCGGCGCCCGACAATGATGACTATCCGACCGACGGCCCCTGGCCCGACGATGACACCGCCTTTTCCGACGGACAGCCGCTCCCGGATGAGGCGGCGGTCGCCGACAATGATCAGTTCGATCCGACCGATCAGTCGGATCCGTCGGATCCGTCCGCTCTGTCCGATAACGAGCCCGCGCTCGATGACGATGCCGTATTGTTGGAAGAACCGGTCGGCTGTGGCTGTTCCCTGATATAAAATTGAAAAACATCTCGCGGCGAGTATAACTACCTCTGTACTTATGTCTCCGGAGGTGTTCTCATGACCATGTACACGAAGTTCAGGATGGCGTTCCCGGCATTTTTGCTGTTCGCGGCTCTTTCCCTTAACGCGGCCGATTGTCCGCTGTGCGATGCGGTCGATATGGCCGACGCGGAGGCGGTCAAGGCGCTCCTTGCCAAAGGGGTCGATCTCAACGTCAAGAACGACGCCAACGATCCGGCGCTGATACTGGCCGCCGAGAAGGGCGGAGCCGATATCGTAGAGCTGCTTCTTGCGAAAAAGGCCGATATCAACATCCGCGACGGCGAGGGCGAGACGCCGCTCCTGCGGGCCGTTTCGATGGGCAACTGGGAGGTGGCCAAACTGCTTGTAAAGAAAGGGGCCGATGTCAATGCGGCCGACAAACTCAAACGGACGGCCCTCCAGACCGCGGCGCGCAAGGACAACATGGAGATATTCCAACTCCTGATCGATAAAAAGGCCGATGTGAATGCGCAGGACGCCGACGGCAACACGGCGCTCATCAATGCCGCCGATCAGCTCAACGAGAAGATGATACAGATACTTCTCAAGAAAAAGGCGGCGGTAAGCGTTCAGAACGCGAAAGGGAAAACGCCGCTCATCGCGGCGGCGGCCAGCGCCTCTCCGGCGCTCGTGAAACTCTTTCTGGCCGGCAAGGCAGACCCGAACCCGCAGGATGCCGAAGGCAAAACGGCCCTGATGTGGGCGGCGAGCCTTGACGATGCGGTTTCGGTCAAGGAACTGCTCGCCAAGAAGGCCGATGTGTCGCTCAAGAGCAAGAAAGGGCGCACCGCTTTGTCGATAGCCGCAGAGATGGGGGCGGGCGAGGTGGTGAAAATGCTTCTCGCAAAGGGGGCCGACCCTTCGGTGAAGGACGAGTCCGGCAAACTGGCGGTCGACTATGCCAAGGAATACGGTCACCAGAAGGTCCTGGAACTCCTTTCCCCGAGCGCTCCCAAGTAATTCTTCCACTCTTCCGCATTGAATAAAAAGGTTGACAACCGGTCGGTTCCGAGTATCTATACCGGGCGTAAGTAGCACCCCGGAGTGATGCTTCCGTACCTGTCCTTCCCGCGCGGGGCGCGGCAAGGTGAGCGGAAGATACGGGGGAAGCGGTAACAGGTAACCCTTTTTTGGAGGAATCCATGACAGTCGACATCAGAGAATTGCTCAAGGCGGGTGCCCACTTCGGTCACCAGAAACAGAAATGGAACCCGAAGATGGCCCCCTACATCTTCACCGAACGCAACGGCGTTCACATCATCAACCTGCAGAAGTCGGTGGAACTCATCGATGTCGCGGCGAAGTTCCTCCACAACATCGGCCTCAACGGCGAATCGCTCCTCCTTGTCGGCACCAAGCGGCAGGCGCAGGAAGTGGTCAAGATCGCGGCCGAGAAGGCCGAGGTGCCCTATGTCAACTATCGTTGGCTGGGCGGCATGCTGACCAATTTCCAGACCATCAACGAATCGATCAAGCGCCTCAAGAAATACGAGGAGATGCTTTCCGACGAGAAACGCTACCAGTACACCAAGAAGGAGCTCATCACGATAGCCAAGGACAAGATGAAACTGGAAAAGAACCTGTCGGGCATCGTCAGGATGTCGAAGGTTCCGAGCGCCGTGTTCATCGTTGATCCGATGCGCGAACATCTCGCGGTCCACGAAGCGACCAAACTGGGCATCCCGATAGTGGCCATCATCGATACCAACGGCAATCCCGACCTGATCGATTTCCCGATACCGGCCAACGACGACGGTATGCGCGCCATCGACATCATCATCAACGGTCTGATGGAGGCCTACCTCGAAGGCCGCGACCTGCACCGCCAGAAGGCGCACACCGATGACAAGGACCGTCGCGACCGCTCGACCGGCCGCGGTGACGAGACCCGCAGTGTGGCGGGCCGCAAGGTGAAGGTCAAGCGGATATCGGGCGGCGAAGAGGGCGAGTCGAAGCCTGAAGGGTCCGCCAAGCCGGTGCGTCGTTCCGCTCCCGCCAAGAAGGACGAGGCCCCCGCGGCGGCCGAAGAGAAAAAGGTCGAAAAGAAGGACTAAGGAGGAACTCATAATGGACATTTCCGCTTCAAAGGTAAAGGAACTCAGAGAACTCACCGGCGCCGGCATGATGGACTGCAAGAACGCTCTGGTCGACGCGAAGGGCGACATGGAGGCGGCGGTCACCCATCTGCGCGAGAAGGGGCTGGCCAAGGCGGCCAAGAAATCGGGCCGCATCGCATCGGAAGGATCGGTGCTTCTGCGGATGGAGGGCGATCGGAAGGGACTCATGCTCGAACTCAACTGCGAAACAGATTTCGCGGCAAAGAGCGAAGGGTTTCAGGCGCTCTCGAAGGCCGTGGTCGATTATTTCGACGCGCACGGCAAGGAAGAGGGCGCGGTGGTCGATATGCAGGATGCTTTTTACGACGCCGCGATAGAGAAGATAGTCACCGACGCGGTCGCCAAGATCGGCGAGAACATCCGTCCCCGCCGTTTCATCCGTTTCGCGGTCCGCGAGGACAATGCTTTCCTTCATTCCTATCTTCATCTGGGCGGCAGGATCGGCGTCCTGCTTGAGGTGGCGGCGACCGACAAGGCGGTCATCGCCAGACCCGAGGTGCGCGAAATGGCCGACGACATCGCGATGCACATCGCCGCGATGAACCCGGTCTGCATCAGTCCCGATCAGTTCCCGCCGTCGCTTATCGAGTCCGAGAAGGCGATCTACCGGGTGCAGGTCCTCGAGATGGGTAAGCCCGAGAACATGGTCGACAAGATAGTCGAAGGGAAGATCCGCAAATTCGTCTCCGACAGCACGCTGCTCAATCAGGTGTTCGTCAAGAATCAGGACCTCACGGTCGGCAACCATGTCAAGGAGACCGCCAAGAAGGCGGGCGCCGAACTGAAGATCGTCCGCTTTATCCGTTTCGAACTGGGCGAAGGGATCGAGAAAGAGAAAAAGGATTTCGCCGCCGAAGTGCAGTCGCAGATAAAATAACGTTCAGCTATGGTGCCATGATCGAAAAGATTTCGCGCACGGCATATCTTCCGGCGGCATCCGCGTTCCGGGTGCCGCTTTTCTTTTTTCTGTCGCTTTTTTTCGCTGTTGTGAACGCCGGCGAGCCGGTCGATCGCGATGCCTTCATCAAGGCGTTCATCGAAAAGGCCGATATCGTCCGTTCGTTCGACGAGAAGATACTGTCGGCCGAAGCCGATGTTTCGCGCGCGAAGTGGCAGTATTTCCCGAAATTGAAACTCACCTTCGGCATGGCGCCGTTCCCCAAGTATACCTATGTCCCCGCAGATCCCGACAGCACCGTTCCCCGAGAACAGCGCGGTTACTGGGACACCAGCCAGTACCTCGGCGACCTCGGCGTCGCGTTGGAGGCAAAGGGCGAGATAACGATACCCATCTACACCTTCGGCAAGATCGGCAACGCGCAGGAGGCCGCCGAAAAGGGTGTCGAGGTCAAGAAGGCCGAAAAGGACGCAGCCCTGCTTGCTCTACGGAAGGAGGCGGCATCCTTCTACTATGCCTATGTCATGGCCACCGACATGCGGAACATCCTCGAACTTTCGCTCGAGAAGATCACCGACGCCGAGACGAAGCTCGACCAGTGGCTCTATGAGGGGAAGGAGGGGGTGTCGCAGAACGACCTCATCAAACTTCGCATCGAGAAGGAGCGTCTGCTCTACGGGATCGATAATGTGGCGGCGACGCTCGATACTTTGCGCACCCTGTTCGAGAAGGTGCTGGGTCCCGGTTATGCGCTCAAGGACGAGTTCATGTATAAGGCCGCCTTCGATACGCCGCTCGCGGTGCTGGAAAAGCAACTGCTCGGGCCGAGCGCCTACAGCCGCCTGATGACCAACGGTCTGGGGGCGCTGGAATCGCTGTACGAGCTGGAAAAAAGCAACTTCTACCCGAACTTCGGGGCGGTGGGCGACTACCGCATCGATTACACCTCCAGCGTTCACGACGACAAATATCCTCTGCCCAACAGCCCCTACAACGGGTACGGCGGCGAGGCGGGCGTCGGGCTGGAGTTCAATCTCAACATTCTCGAACAGGTCGCCAAGATGCGTAAGGCGAAGGCCGAATGGAAGGCGATGGAGTATAAGATATCCTTCGCCAAGGAGACGGCCCTGATCGATCTGCGCCGGAGATACAACGAACTCAAAGCGCTCGACAGCCGCGTGGAGCATACCCGCAAAGCCCACAAACTGGCCAAGGGGTGGATGACCACCGAGTTCATGAACTACGAGGCGGGGATGTTCACGACCCGCGACCTGATCGATTCGGTGAAGGCCTTCGTCGAGAATGAATATCAACTCATCTCGGCGCTCTACGACTACAACATGAAGATCGAGGACCTGATAACCTTCGCGGGGGTCGAATGATGAAGATGCCGCTGCTGTTCACCCTGACCCTCCTCTGCTTCACGCTCGGCGGGGCCGATGCTCCCGCCGCCCCGCAGTCCCCGGCGCTCGATGTCAAGGCGGCGCTTCAGTACCTTGAACAGAACGAGGCGGAACTGGAGAAATGGGCCGCCGTCAAAGCGGTGAAGGGGACCGATGCCTTTGTCAAAAAGGATGCGGCGATGCAGGCGGTGGTGGATCGCATCATCGACTACGATTTCATCGCGAAATTCGTGCTGGGCGAGAAGTGGGAGACCACGCAGAAGGACAAGCGCGACATCTTTTTCGAGAAACTGAAAAAACTGTTCCGCGAATTCTATCTCGAAGAGGTCTTTTACAACAAAAGTTACGAGAAGAAGTATATCGACAAAGGGCTCCGCAAGAATTATCTCACCGGGGTGCCCGACAGCATCTTCGTGACCACCGAGGTGCAGGTGACGCTCAAGCGCAAGCCGGTCATCTACGAGGTGGTCTACCATCTCTACAAGCCGTCGCCCGACCGCGGCTACCTCATCTTCGACATCGAACTCGACGGCGTCAGTATGGCGAGAAACTATCGTCAGCAGTTCTCCAAGACGCTCAAGGAAAGCAACATAGACGAACTCATCAGGAAAATAGACGACAAGCTCGCGAAGAAGCCGAAGGATCGGGAGCGGAAAACGCCGCCCGCCAAGAATGACAAGAAAACGCCCGCGAAATGAACAAACTCCTTCTGCACGCCTGCTGCGCTCCCTGTCTGACCGCCCCGCTGGAGCGGCTCGTCGATAAATTCGACGGTCCGGTGACGGTGCTGTTCTACAACCCCAATATCGCGCCGCAGGCCGAACACGACAAGCGGCTCGGCGAGGTGGAGCGCTATCTCAAGGGGCGTTACGGAACGGCGGTCGATCTGATCGCCCTGCCGCCCGACCGCGAAGCGTTCGATGCGACGACCGCTCCGTTCGCAGACACCGACGAGCGCGGGGTGCGGTGCACCGTCTGTTATTTCCTTCGCCTGCGCCGTACTTTTGAAGAGGCGAAAGCGCGCGGCATGACCCACGCGGCGACCACCCTCACGGTCAGCCCGCACAAGGACGCGAAGCGGCTGAACAGCATGGGGCTGGGACTGGAGAAACGCTACGGTGTAAGTTATCTGACCGGCATGTGGGAATACGCCAGAACATTGGAACTGTGCCGCGAATACGCTATCTACCGGCAGAATTACTGCGGCTGTACGGCAAGTATGCGGGAACGCGACGAGCGCCGCCGGGAACACAAAGAGAAAAAGGGAGGTCGCCCGTGAACAGGATACCGTTTTTGATCGCGAGTGCCGCTTTCGTGTTGGCCGTTTCGTGCGGCGGACAGGAAAGTTACACCACGCCGCTCATCCTCCAGAGCCGCATCGTGCAGAGCGACTGCGAAGAGATAAGCACCGCCATGGCGCCGCTGCCGGCGGTGACGGTCGATGTGCGGAGCGGTTCGGTGGTGGTCCGTCACGACAATATCTATCTGCCGAAAGGTTCCGTGCTGGGGATCGAGGACCGCGACGGACTGCTCAGTTGGCGCGACAGCGAGGCCTACTACTACCTCGACGCGGGGACCGAGTTCATCACCTTGCGCGAATCGGCCCGCATCGTCAACAACGAGGTGTTCTGTCTCTATTCCCTGACCGTCAGCATCGGCAACATATCGGGCGGCGAATACACGTTCTACCTCTTCGATCATACCGGCGCCGCGATACCCGAAGCGACCGTTGAACTCGATATCCGATGAACCCCGTGCTGGTCATGAAATTCGGCGGGTCGTCGCTGGCCGACCCCGCCGGAATAGGTGCGGTCGCCGATCTTGTCATCCGTCGCCGCGACGCGGGACACCGCATCGTGGCGGTCGTTTCGGCGATGGGGAAGACAACCGACGGTCTCATCGAGCAGTCGCGCGTCTTCACCGCCGAACCTGATCTGCGCGAGATGGACATGCTCCTGACCGCCGGCGAGCGCGTTTCATCGGCGCTGCTGGCCATCGCGCTCAACGCGCGCGGCGCCAAGGCGGTGTCGCTGACCGGTTCGCAGGCCGGCATCATCACCGACGACAGCCACACCAACGCCCGCATCGTCGAGATACGGCCCTACCGCGTCCGCAGGGCGCTTGACGAAGGGCATATCGTCGTGGTGGGCGGTTTTCAAGGGGTCTCGTTCACCAAGGAGGTGACGACGCTCGGCCGCGGCGGTTCCGATACCTCGGCGGTGGCGCTCGCATCGGCGCTCGATGCCGCAGAATGTGAGATATATTCAGATGTTACCGGCGTTTTCGCCGCCGATCCGCGCATCATAAAAGATCCGGTCAGGATAGCGGCGCTTTCCTATCAGGAGATGCAGGAGCTGGCCGAGGCGGGGGCCAAGGTGCTCCATCCCAAGGCGGTCGAGTTCGCGAAACTCAAGGGGACCGTCATCAACTGCAAGAACACCTTTGCGCCCGAGGCCGAAGGGACGCTCATCGCCAATCTCGAGGGGCGGGTCAAGCCGCGCGTTGCCGGTATCGCCACCGAGGATAAGGTGGTGCTCGTCCACGCCTACGAACAGAACGCGGGGAGCCTCGATACGGTCGAAAGCGTGGTCGCCTTCGCCGAAAGCCGGAGTCTCCGGGTCAAACAGATCGCCTTCCACCGGGGGCGCGGCGATGGTATGGTGGGCAGTTTCATCATTCCCGAAAAGGAGAACTATCATCTCGGCCCGGCGCTCGCCGCGATGAAGGAGCGGTTCGGCGACGCCATCGATATCCATGAGCGGTTCGGCGCGCTGTCGCTGGTGGGAGCGGGCATCACCGAGCGGCACGACTTCCTCATCGCCGCGATCCGCCTGCTCAAGGAACACGGCATCGGGGCGGGCAGTTTTCACACCACTTCGTTCCGCATCAGCATGCTGGTCGAGCGGGAACGGCTCGCCGAGGCGGCGCGTCTTTTCTATGAACGGTTCATCGGTCCGGACGCCTGACCGAAAATTCCTCTTGAAAATAAAAAAAGTTATGTTACGATAGCGACAAAGGAATCGTAGCGGAGGATCGACATGAGGCACCTGCTGATCGTCGCGGCGCTGTTCACCCTGATCGTTACGGTGAACGCCTGCAAGACCGAAGACCCGAACACCGACACCTGTATCACGGCGCTCGACTGCGATCAGGCGGCCGGGTATGAATGCATCGACGGCCGGTGCGTCAAGACCTCGGCCGGGGTCGACAACGACACGAAAGAGAACGAGGTGACGCCCGACGAAACGACCGAGGAGACCTCTCCCGACGAGGCGACCGAAGAGGAGGAGGACGGCGACGGCATCGTGACCGAGACCGACGGCCTTCCCGACCTCGGCCCCGAAGCCGACGGTCTGCCCGATATCCAGCCCGAGGGAGACGACACCGAACCCGACGATACCGACGATGCGCCGGTGGTGGATGACGGTACGGCGACCGAGACCGATACGCCGGTGGTTGACGACACCCTGCCGGTCGACGATGCGACGACGCCCGATACCGATACCGCGACCTCGGTGTGCGACGGGGTAACCTGCGGCGGTCACGGCAACTGCAATGTTGTCGACACGGAACCGGTCTGCACCTGTTATTCCGGCTTTCAGGATAATGACCATGACAATATCTGTATCGTCCAGTGTACCTATTCCGGGCTCGACTGCGCCTCTAACCATGCCTACTGCGACGACACCACCGGCACGCCGCACTGCGTCTGCAATTCGGGTTATCAAGATAACGATCTCAACAATACCTGTACCGCCAACTGCACCACCGCGGCGCTCACCTGCACCGGCGGTACCTGCGACGATTCGACCGGGACGGCCCACTGTACCTGCACCGATATCAACTATCAGGACAACGACAACAACGGCACCTGTCTGCCGACCTGCGCCAAAGCGGTGACCGACGGGCTCAACTGCGGCACCCACGGTTCCTGTGTCGATACGAGCGGTACTGCCACCTGTGTCTGCAACGAGGGCTACACCGGGACCGGTTGCGTCGATTGCGCCTCCGGCTTCCACCTGTCGGGGAGCGATTGCGTGCCGAATGTCGACTGCCCCGTCGACTACTGCAACGGCCACGGCACCTGTACCACCCCGGCCGGCACGCCGGTCTGTTCCTGTGATACCGGCTACGCCTTACCGCAGTGCGCCACCTGCGCCGACGGCTATCAGGATGCCGATCTCAACGGTACCT
>CALMRE010000129.1 GCA_937871295.1 uncultured bacterium
GACCAACGACGGGGACGCTGTCCCGCCGGTCGATGAGATGGTGAATGATGATCAGTCGGATCAGACCGATCAGTCGGATCAGACCGATCTGTCGGGTCCGTCCGACGAAGATATCCTGTTGTCCGACGCCGATGTGATGCCGCTCTGCGAAGAACTGTCGGCGATCGTGACGCCCTATATCGACACGACGGGCGTGGTCGACAAAGCGGTCGGGATGATCGTGCGCGTTGAGAGCGGCGATATCTCGGAGACCTGCACCTTCGGAGCGCGTGAAAAGGGGACGACGGTTCCGCCGACGGGGGATGAACTCTGGGTCATCGGGTCGGTCTCGAAGATGATAACCGCTCACCTTATCGCCCGGAAGGTCGCCGTGGGTGAACTTGCCCTCGCCGATACCGCCGCGTCGCACCTGCCGCAGGGGTTGACCGCTCCCGCCGGTCCCGGCGGTGAGCCCTTCTCGGTCGAACAGCTCCTGACCCACACGACGGGCCTGCCGCACTATCCCGCCACACTGCAGGCGTCACTTAACGCGGTCGCCGGTCTCGACGACATGTATGCCGCGTGGGAGGGCTATACGCTCGATGATCTGATCACCGATCTTGCCGCGACGACGATAACGGCCGTGCCGGGGACCACCTACGGCTATTCCGACTTCGGATTCGCCCTTGCCCAGCAGGTCATAGAAACGGTCTATGCGTTCGCCTACAGCGATGTCATCGTTGATCTTGCCCAGATGATGGGGCTTGAGAACACCTCAGACCCCGCGTATCTGACCGAGGCGCAGAAAGAGAACCTCTTTTACGGCCATGCCGGGCCGCAGCTCGTCCCGGCGACGCGGCCGGTCATCACCCCGTTATTCAGCGGCGATGGGTTCCTCTACTCGAATGCTGATGACCTCGGCCGCCTGCTCCGCGTATTCGCCGGTATCGATGAGCCGCCCGACGCAACGACGACCGCGGCGCTGACGATTGCCACGCAGAAACTCTTCCACCGCGAGGTTTCCGGGGTGCCGGTCGATCAAGGACTCGGCCTCGGCGTCATCACCAGCGGCGACTATACCTTATACAAAAAGAACGGCACCTCCACCGGCACCACGACCGCCTTTCTGTGGGACCCGGAGCATCATATCGGCGTAGTGGTCGCGGGCAATGTGATACCCTTTTCCGAAGGGGTGAACAGTTCGGTCTGCGCCGTTTTTGCCGCCATCGCCGCCCGGTCGGGATTGATGGTCCCCGCCGAGGTCGTGACCGCCTGTCAGGTCCCATTCTAACGCGATGAGAAATACCGCCACCCTGCAAGGCTTCGCCGCGATAGTGCTGTGGAGCGTTACCGTGGCGGTCGCCCGGAGTCTTTCGGAGCGGCTGGGCCCGCTCACCGCGGCAACGGCGGTCTATGCGGTCAGCGGCACGCTCGCGCTCACGGCACTTTTTCTGCGCGGCGGGCACCGTACCATTTTCACCGGCAACTCCCGTCGCTATCTCTTCGGGTGCGGCGCCTTGTTTATCGCCTACATGCTTTTCTTCTATCTTGCCGTCGGTGGAGCGATCAACCGTGAACAGGTATTGGCGGTGGGCCTGCTCAACTACCTCTGGCCGGTGCTGACGCTCTTCGGAACGGTCCTGTTCCTCGGGCGGAAGGGGCGTTGGCCGCTCATCCCCGGAACACTCCTCGCACTTGTCGGGATATACCTTGTCCTCGCGCAGGGAGCCGACCTGTCGTGGTCCGGCCTCACCGCGAACCTGATGCGCGCGCCGTTTATCTATCTGTACGGCGCATTGGCGGCGGTCGTCTGGGCGCTCTATTCGGTGCTCGCCCGGAAATGGGGCGGTGCGGCGAATGAGGGGGCGGTGGCCCTGTTCCTGCCGGTAACGGCGCTGGCGCTCTTCTTTCTTTCGCTTGCCGCCGCCGAACCGCGACAGTGGAGCGCGTCGGTCATCGGCGAGGTGCTCTTCCTTGGCCTCGCCACCTTCCTCGGCTACGAATTCTGGGACCGCGCCATGCGCAAGGGCGATGTGGTGCTGGTGGCGGCCGTCTCCTACCTGACACCGCTTCTTTCGACGATCTTTGCAAGCATCTATCTTGCCGTCGTGCCATCGGCGTCACTTTGGATCGGCTGTGTGGTATTGATAGCCGGATCGCTCATCAGTTGGCGCTCGGTCGGGGCAGAATAGCCGGTTACTTCTTCAGGACCGTTTTGAGGACGGTATCCTTGTCTATCTTCTTGGCGGAGCAGAAAGTAATGAAAACTTGCAAAAGTAACAGAATATGTTACATTGGACAAGTTTTATTTGAGGTGATCGATGCGCAGAGAACAGTTCATCATCGATTTAATGGCCGGTGGCCGCTATACTTTTACGAGCGAAGAGGCGTTGGCCTATTTCGGGACCTCAGCGGTAGCGACCCGCGCGGCGATCCGCCGTCTGGCGGCCGACGGAAAAGTGGCGATACCCTGTCGCGGCTTCCATGTGATCGTACCCCCGGCATACCGCGATATCGGGTGTTTGCCGCCCGACCAGTTCATGCCCGACCTTTTCCGTTTCTGGAGTGAGCCCTACTATGTCGCGCTTCTCAGCGCGGCGGAATTGCACGGCGCGGCCCATCAACGACCCCAACGGTTTCAGGTCATGACCGGTAAAAGCCGCGCCGACATACAATGCGGCAAGGTCTATGTCGAGTTCATTCTGAAAAAAAAGGTCGAGCGGGCGCCGGTGGTCATGGTGAACACCCCGCGCGGTTCGTTGCGCGTATCTTCGCCGGAGGCCACCGCATTGGACATCGTCTCTTACCAATCGAAGGTAGGGGGGATAGCGGTCGCGCTTGCGGTGCTGGAGGAGTTGGCCGATGCGCTCGATCCCCGACTGCTTGCAGACGCTGTCGCCGACAGAGATATGCTCCCGGCGGCGCAACGGGTCGGTTATCTGCTCGACCTGCTGGGAAGGGACGATAAAACGGTACTTTTATACGACGCCGTCGCCGGTCGGATAGCCCATGCCGTGCCGCTGGCGCAGGCGCTTCCGGTGCGCGGCGTATCGACCGATCGTCGCTGGAAGGTGCGGGTGAACGACGATATCTCCGTGGCCGGGTGACCCATGATACCCTACGATCATATCACCGAATGGCGTTCGCGCGCTCCATGGATAAGCGATCATCAGGTGGAGCAGGACCTGATCATCAGCCGCGCGCTTGTCGAGATGTACCGGGACGAGGTTCTGGCGCGATCACTCGCCTTCCGCGGCGGCACCGCGCTCTATAAACTCTTCCTGCTTCCGGCGGCGCGCTATTCGGAGGACATCGATCTGGTGCAGGTGACGGCGGGGCCGGTCGGCGCTATCTTCGACCGTATCAAGTTGCGCCTCGATCCGTGGTTGGGCGAGCCGCGACGGGTCCAGAAAGCGGGGCGCGTCAATCTGGTGTATCGCGTTCTTTCGGAAGACCGTCCGCCGCGTCCGCTCCGGCTCAAGATCGAGATAAATTCGCGCGAACATTTCGCCTTGCGCGGTCATGTGCCGGTGCCGTTTGCGGTCGATTCGCGCTGGTTCACGGGCGATGCCGCCATACGGACCTATACCATCGAGGAGTTGCTGGCCACCAAACTGCGCGCACTGTATCAGCGCAAGAAGGGACGCGACCTGTTCGACCTGTGGCATGCCTGCCGCACCATTACGGTCGATACGGCGTCGGTCGTTTCGTTGTTCGCCGAATATCTCAAGCGGGACGGCCTCAAGGTCTCCCGCGCCGAGTTCCTTGAGAATCTCGCCGCGAAGGAGAACGATCCGACCTTCGGCGCCGATGTCGCGCCGCTCCTTTCGTCGGCCGTTGAGTGGGATATCGGCGGTGCGTTCGCCTTCGTCAGAGAGAATTTGATATAGGCGACGGGATTACTTCTTCAGCACCGTTTTTTGTCTAGAAGGTCAGCACCCGGTCGCTGTCCGTGACCCATTCGGCGAGCGCCGCCATGGTCGACTTCTCCGCGCCGTCGAAGTAGGGATGGTTCTTGTGGACGCCGCACCGTGCCATGCAGGTGCCGCACACCTTGACCGCGACGCCGGCGGCGATAAGTTCCCTCAGCATCTTCGAGAGGTCCTGATCGTAGGTGGCGGGCGGGACGCAGACATCGCGCGCCATGTCGACCGCATCGTTCATGAGGAAGATGCGGACCTCGTGTCCCGTTTTCCGTAACTGCCCCGCGAGACGCAGGCCGTTCCAGGTGATATCGGTGCCGTCGTACGGCTCGCGGTTGAAGATGATGAGCGCTTTCATGAGGGCTACTCCGATAGAAAGTTGGGATTACTTCTTCAGCACCGTTTTGAGGACGGTCTCTTTATCTATCTTCTTGGTGCAGAAGAACCAATCGTGGCAGGTGACGGCGGGATCTTTGGCCTCCATGCGGTCCTTCGCGACGCCGCAGGAACCGGCGGGCGGCACGATGACCTCGTCGCCGGGACGCCAGTCGGCCGGGGTCGCGACTTGGAATGCGTCGGCGGTCTGCATCGCGATGAGGGCGCGGTAGATCTCGTCGAAGTTACGGCCGAGGCTCAGCGGATAGTAGATGACGGCGCGGATGATACCTTTCGGGTCGATGAAGAAGACGGCGCGGACCGCCTTGGTGGCGCTCTCGCCCGGCTGCATCATGCCGTATTTGTGGGCGACCTCCATGGTGATGTCCTCGATGAGCGGGAATTTCACCTCGACATCCTTCATCCCCTTGTACTGGATCTTCTCCTTGATGGTGCGAAGCCACGCGATGTGGCTGAACAGGCCGTCGACCGACAGGCCGACCAGTTTGCAGTTGGCCTTCGCGAACTGATCTTCCATCGTGGCGAAGGTCATGAACTCCGAGGTGCAGACCGGCGTGAAATCGGCCGGATGGCTGAACAGGATGACCCACTGTCCCGCATAGTCCTTCGGGAAGTTGATGGGACCTTGCGTGGTGACGGCGGTGAATTCGGGGGCCTTGTCTCCGATACGGGGCATAGCGACGATCTTCTCTTCCATGGTTCCCTCCAATGGATAATGTTTCTTGATTCGAAACGACAATGATCAATAACGCAATAAGATATAGGATGCAAATTCAGTTAGTCAAGTCGAAAAAATCAGCATATTGAATTCATTAAGATTTATTTTTTAATACACCACTTGACATTATGAACCTATGTGCATATCATAGCAAACGTGTGTTACGGACTTTCACAGGAGGTGTGTTATGCCGGGAAGAGATGGAACAGGCCCCATGGGGCAGGGTGCGATGACGGGCGGCGGCTTCGGGCCGTGCGGAAGCGGCAGAGGTACGGGCCGCGGTTTCTTCGGTCGCGGTGCTGGAAGAGGCACCGGTATGGGCATGGGTCTGGGCATGGGCGGCGGCGGCCGTGGTTTCCGTCACTGGTTCCGTGCGACCGGCCTGACCCGCTGGATGCGGTTCAAGAATGTCGGTATCGCTCCGGAGCAAGAGAACAAGAGCGGGAAGTGAGAGCCGCCGAACATCTATCTTTTTTCGCGGTACTGTACAATTCAAACACGGTGTCCGCATGATACGGAGTTCGTCATGAAAAAGATCGGCATCATCATCTGCGACCGTTACCGCTCCTGCGGCGGCGGTAAATGTTTCCGCGCCCTGCGTGAACGGGTAGGCGGTTTTTCCCGCTATGCACCCGACGAGCCGGTGGAGGTCGTCGGCTATTCCTCCTGCGGCGGCTGTCCGGGAGGCAATATCGAATATGTGCCGGAGGAGATGAAGAAGAACGGCGCCGAGGTCATTCACCTCGCCACCGGTCTGGTGGTGGGCTATCCGCCCTGCCCGAACATACGACGGTTCAAGGAGTTCATTGAAACGGCCTACGGGATACCGGTGGTGATCGGGACCCATCCGATACCTCAGAAATACATGGAAAAGCATGAGACTCTGCCTTTCTGGCGGGAACAGGCCATGCGGGATATCGCCGGAGCGCTGATGGAAGAGTCATTGGAGATAAATCAATCCTACAATTAGGGAGCATCACATGAAGATCGCATGCACCACGACCGGTAACGACCTGCAGTCGCCCGTTGATCCGCGGTTCGGCCGCGCGCAGAGACTGATCATCGTCGATACCGACACCGACGCCTTCACCGTTGTCGACAACGCGGCAGGCGCCGCGGCGGCGCAGGGGGCCGGCATTCAGGCGGCCGAGGCGGTGGTCCGCGCCGGTGCCGTCGCGCTGATATCGGGCCATGTCGGGCCCAAGGCGTTCCGCGCACTGCGGGCCAGCGGCGTCAGGATGTACACCACCGATGCGCCGACGGTCGCCGAGGCGATTAGCCGGTACAAGGCGGGAACGCTCGTCGAGGCGAAGTCGGCCGATGTGAACGGCCACTGGTAATTTCCGGGAACATACAACAACAGAGACGGAGCGGAGGAGCTCATGCAGGGACAGAAACGCATCGTGGTCGTCGGCGGATCGGCGGCTGGACCCAAGGCGGCGGCGCGGGCGCGCCGGATGGATGAACAGGCCGATATCACCATCATTCAGAAAAGCCCGGAACTTTCGATGGCCTCGTGCGGCTATCCCTACTATGTCGGCGGCTTTTTCGACGACCGCAACCAGTTGCTCTGCACCCCGGCGGGGGTGGTGCGCGATCCTAAATTCTTCGCGAACGCCAAGAAGATAACGGCCCGCACCGGGACCGAGGTCATCTCCATCGATCGCAAGAAAAAGACGGTCAAGTGCCGCGAACTGGCGAGCGGCGCGACCGATGATATCCCGTACGACACGCTGATACTGACGACCGGCTCGGTTCCCAATATGCCGCCGGTCCCCGGCGTTGAACTCGACGGCATCACGACGCTCCAGAGCATGCACGACGCCGATTATCTGCGGAAGATACGCGATGAGAAGAAAGTAAAGCGCGCGGTCGTCATCGGCGGCGGGCTCATCGGCATCGAGACCTGCGAGGCGCTCCAGTTGGCCGGCATCGAGATCACGGTGGTCGAGATGATGCCGCAACTGCTGACCTTTCTCGATGAGGAACTGGCCAAACTGGTCGAGAATCATGTGCGGAGCAAAGGAGCGCATGTGATCACCGGCAACGGGCTTTCGGCCTTTCTCGGCGAGAACGGGAAACTGACCGGGATAAAACTCGCGAACGGCACCGAACTGCCCTGTGAACTGGCGGTGGTCGCCATCGGGGTGAAGCCCAACACCGCCCTTGCGCGGGAGGCGGGGCTCACCGTGGGCAAGACCGGCGGCATCACGGTCAACGAATATATGCAGACCAGCGACCCCGCCATCTACGCGGCGGGTGACTGTGTCGAGACGCTCCACCGCATCACCGGTGCGATGGTCCATGCTCCCTACGGCGATCTCGCGAATCTTCAGGGGCGCGTGGCGGGGGAGAATGCGATACTCGGCAACACGGCGACCTTCCCCGGTACGATACAGACCGGCATCTGCAAGGTGTTCGACTTCACCGCCGGCTCGACCGGCCTGTCGGAACGCAATGCCCGGCGCGCCGGATACGACGATATCGTGACGGTGGTCAACGCGAGCCTCGACAAGCCGGGGTTCATGAGCGGGAAACTGCTGGTGTCGAAACTGGTCGTGGAGCGGAAGAGCGGCAAGATACTCGGTGCGCAGTGCGTCGGTCCCGGCGATGTTTCCAAGCAGATCGCACAGTGGGCGATGGCGATCATGGGGCGCTTCACGATCGATGAGGTGGTGAATGCCGATCTCCCCTACGCGCCGCCTTTTTCGCTGGCGATAGATCACTTTATTGCTACGGCCCATTTGATGCAGAATAAACTGGCCGGACGGCTGAAAGGGATAACGGCGGCCGAGGTGAAAAAGAAACTCGACACGAAAGAGCCCTGTTTCCTGCTCGACCTGCGCGGTCCCGACGAGTACGAGGTGCTCCGCTTGGGTCTGGGCGAAACGCTTATTCCGTTGGGCGCGCTGCGTAAACGGCTCGGCGAACTGCCGCAGGATAAAGAGACGCCGGTCGTCTGCTACTGCAAGATATCGCTGCGCGGCTACGAAGGGGCGCTGGTGCTCGAGGCGAACGGATGGAAGAATGTCCGCGTGCTGGAGGGGGGGATCATGGCGTGGCCCTACCCGCGCGAGAAATAAGATGATAGTAGCGGTCGCTTCGGGGAAGGGGGGGACCGGGAAGACCACCGTCGCGGTCAATCTGGCGCGGTCGCTTGCGGGGCCGGTCAGTCTATTCGACTGCGATGTCGAGGAGCCGAACGCGAACCTGTTCCTGCAGGGCGAGATGGATCGCACCGACGAGGTTTCCCTGCCGGTGCCGGCGGTCGATGCGGCGAAATGCGACGGCTGTAACGAATGCGGCCGTCTCTGCCAGTATCACGCCATCGCGTCGTTCGGTTCGCAGGCGCTCGTGTTCGCGGAATTGTGCCACGGGTGCGGCGGCTGTATGATCGTCTGCCCGCGCGGCGCCATCACCGAAACGCCCCGGCGCATCGGTGTCGTGGAAACGGCGCGGCAGGGAGAGATCACGATCCTCACCGGACGGATCGATGTCGGGGTGGCGTTCGCGCCGCCGCTCATCCGGGCGGTCAAAGGGCGCATCGAACCCGGCGTGACGGCGATACTCGACGCGCCGCCGGGGACCTCGTGTCCCGTCATCGCGACCGTAACGGGGGCCGATGCGGTGATACTCGTCACCGAGCCGACGCCGTTCGGCCTGCACGATCTGACGCTCGCCGTTGAAACGGTGCGGGAACTCGGCATTCCCTTCGGCGTGGTGGTCAACCGCGTCGGGGTGGGCGACGGGCGGGTCCATGCCTACTGCGCGAAAGAGGGGATACCGATACTGCTCGACATTCCCGACGACCGGCGGATCGCCGAGGCCTATTCGAGCGGCCGGTTGCTGGTCGATGCCCTGCCCGAATACCGGGCGCTGTTCAGCGAACTGTGGCGGGCCGTCGGAGAACTCGCGGCGAAAAAGGGGCGCGAGCCGGAGGTGGCGCGATGAGAGAACTGGTGGTGATCAGCGGCAAAGGGGGAACGGGGAAGACGAGTATCGCCGCGGCGCTGGCGCTGCTCGCCGACAAGCCGGTCGTCGCCGACTGCGATGTCGACGCGGCCGATCTTCATCTGCTCCTTGCGCCGGAGGTGCGGGAGCGGCACGAATTCATCAGCGGTCACGAGGCGATCGTCCGCGCCGCCGACTGCATCGGCTGCGGCCGGTGCGCCGAACGGTGCCGGTTCGCCGCGATACACCAAAGAAAGGGTATCGACGGCCGTATCGTTTATGCGGTCGATCCGGTCGCCTGCGAGGGGTGCGGCGTCTGCGTCCGTTTCTGTCCGGCCAAAGCGATCGATTTCCCCGACAGCCGCTGCGGTGAATGGATGGTGTCCGATACGCGGGTGGGTCCGATGGTCCATGCGCGGCTCGCCGCCGCCGCCGAGAATTCGGGGAAACTGGTCTCGACGGTGCGCAAAGAGGCGCGCCGCGTGGCGGAGGAGAGCGGCCGTGACCTCATCATCGTCGACGGGCCGCCCGGCATCGGGTGTCCGGTCATCGCGTCGCTCACCGGCGCGAACTGGGTGTTGGTGGTGACCGAACCGACCGTGTCGGGGGAACACGACATGGTGCGGGTGCTGGAACTCGCGCGTCATTTCGAGATAGCGGCGGCGGTCTGCGTGAATAAATACGATATCAACCTCGGTATGGCGGTGCGGATAGAAAGCGCCGCGCGGGCGAACGGGGCCTTCATCGCGGGGCGGATACCCTACGACCGGAAGGTCACCGAGGCGCAAATAATGGGCAAAAGCGTCGTCGAGACCGGTGGTCCGGCGGCCGAAGCGATACAACAGATGTGGAGAGTGCTATGTCGGATGCTGTAACGGTCAATGGGAAGATCGGAAAAACGATACTGGTGATGTCGGGAAAAGGCGGGGTCGGGAAAAGCACCGTCGCGGTCAATATCGCCGCCGCGCTGGCTCATGCCGGCAAAAAGGTGGGGATACTGGATGCCGATATCCACGGGCCGAGCATTCCGACGATGCTGGGGCTCGAAGGGGCAAAAACCACCGGCCGTGACGGTATGATGCATCCGATCGAACGCAACGGCATCGCGGTCATGTCGATGGGCTTTTTCCTCGATGACCTGAAAGACCCGGTCATCTGGCGCGGGCCAATGAAGATGAATGTCATCAAGCAGTTCATCACCGAGGTCGCCTGGGGCGAACTCGATGTGCTGGTGGTCGATCTGCCGCCGGGGACCGGCGACGAGCCGCTGTCGGTCTGCCAACTGATCGGAAAAGTGGACGGTGCGGTGATCGTCACGACCCCTCAACGGGTCGCGGCGGTCGATGTGATGAAGTCGGTCTCGTTCTGCCATGAACTTTCGGTGCCGGTGGTCGGCGTGGTCGAGAATATGTCGGGCTTCGTCTGCCCCAAATGCGGCGAAACGACCGATATCTTCATGACCGACGGGGGGCGACGGCTCGCCTCCGAGATGCGGATACCCTTCCTCGGGGCGGTGCCGATAGACCCGCTCATCGTCCGTTCGGGCGACGGCGGCTACCCGATGACCGATATCGATCAGCACAATGAGACTCATCGGCGATTTGCCGATATTGTGAAAGGAATAGAACACTTCTTGACATTATGAACATAAGTGCATATAGTGCCGGGGAACCGTTTGGAGAGGCCTGAATGCCGCGTCCGAGAAAATTCCGCCGGGTGGAACGACCGCCCGCTTTTATCTGTTTTAAACCGCGCGCCGTTCCGTTCCGCAACCTGAAGAAGGTGACGCTGTCGCTCGATGAATTCGAGGCGATACGGCTCGCTGACCACGAAGGGCTGGAACATGCGGAGGCGGCCGACCGGATGAACATCTCGCGGCCGACTTTTACCCGGCTCATCGAGGCGGCGCGCCATAAGACGGCGCAGGCCATCGTCGAGGGGGCGGCGCTTATCATCGAAGGGGGCGCAGTCGATGTCGAAGGCGATTTCTGCCGCTGTCCGCGCTGCGGCGGAGTGCGGGAACACCGTCGGGGCGGCCATCACGAACGGTGCGGTTACTGCGGAACGGAACACGATTGCAACGATACACAACCCATCACCGAGGAGAAACAGTCATGAAAGTATGCTTTCCCGTGGAAGAGAACAAGGGACTCGACAGCGTCGTCTACAACCATTTCGGTTCGTCGCCGATGTTCCTGCGGGTCGATACCGCCGACAACAGCGTGACCCTCATCACCAACAGCAACCAGCACCACGATCACGGCATGTGCCATCCGCTCGCGGCGCTTGACGGGCAGGAGGTCGATGCGCTGATCCTCGGCGGCATCGGCGCCGGCGCTCTGGCGAAACTCAACGCGGCGGGGATCGCCGTCTACCGCGCCGCGGCCCCGACGATAAAAGAGAATCTCGACCTTATCGCGCAGAAGAAACTGCACCCGATGGACGCCGCGTGCGGCGGCCACGGCAACGCCGGCGGTTGCGGCCACTAGGTAGGAGAACGCCATGCGGATAGTCCTGAACAGTCTTGAGCGGTCGTTCGTCGATCCGGCGGGTAGTTCGCGGCGCGTCATCAGCGGGATATCGGCCGATATCGCGGCGGGGGCGCTGGTGGCAGTCACCGGGCCGTCGGGCGCCGGGAAGACGACCTTTTTCAATCTCCTGTCGGGCCTGCTCCTGCCCGACAGCGGCACGATAACGGCTGGAAAGGTCGATCTGACGAAGCTCACCGAACGGGAACGCGACCGGTGGCGCGCCAAGGAGGTCGGCTATATCTTCCAGACCTTCAATCTACTCGGTGACCTTTCGATCATCGACAATGTGGTCCTGCCGCACATCCTCATCGGGAACGGTGCGAAGGGCGAACTTGAAAAACGGGCCATTGAGTCGCTGACGGCGCTCGGCATCGGCGACCACCAACACAAATATCCGCATCAACTCTCGGTCGGTCAGCGGCAACGGGTGGCGGTGGCGCGGGCGCTTCTGGCATCTCCGCGGCTCATCATCGCCGACGAACCGACGGCCAATCTCGACGACGCATCGGCCCGTATCGTCGCCGATACGATACTGGCCCTGCGCGGCCGCTCGACGATACTGCTCGCTTCGCACGACGGTCGGTTCTCCGCCGTGAAGCCGGATCACACCATCGCCCTCGGCGGGGAGGCGAGTCATGCGTAAAATGAACGCTTTCTTCACGCTCGTATTCGCCTCGCTCAAGGGGCGGTTCTTCGCGACGACCGTTTCGGTCTTTGCGGTCGCCGTCGCCCTTGCGGTGGTCGCCGTGACCGGTATCGTATCGTTCGCCATCGCCAAGCAGGCATTCGAATCGGGCCGGAAGTATCCGCTCATCGTCGCCGCCGAAGGGGCGAGCGAGACACAGATCATCCTGTCGACCATCTTTCACATCGACAAGCCGCGCGGCAAGATACCGTTTGAGACCTATGAAACACTCAAGAAGGACCCGCGCGTCACGGCGGCCTTTCCCATCGCCGCCGCCGATTCGCTGGGGGTATTCCCGATCATCGGGACCAACGGTGACTTTTTGAAGGACCTCGGCGCGACCTACCGCGGCGATATCGCGCTGGCCGACAGCCATGACGCGGTACTCGGCGCGACGGTGGCGCGGCAACTGCTGATGAACATCGGCGCCGAGTTCACCGGCACCCACGGGATGGGCGGTTCGGCCGACGAAGCGCACGAACACGGCGGTCACATCTATGTCGTCAAGGGCATTCTGGATCCGACCGGCGGCCCGGAGGATGCGGCGGTGTATACCTCCTACAAGGCGGTGTGGGCTATCCATTCCGTCCACGAAGTCCATGCCGTCCAGCACGCCGACGAACATGGCGAAGACCACCATGATCATGACCGCTACCATCTCAGCGATGGTATGCTGACCGCCGTGCTCGCGCGGACCGGCAATCCAGTGCAGGTTTTTGAGCTTCAGCAGGAATACAGCCGCCCGGGGCTTACCGCCGTCAACACCGCCGGCGCGGTCCGGTCGTTTCAGAAGTACTTCAACACCGCGGGACTCGTCGCGACCTTCTTCGCGGGGCTGACGCTCCTCATCGCGGCGGCGCTGATACTTGCCATCACGCTCATGGCGCTCGACGCGCGGCGGCGGGAACTGGCGCTTCTGCGTATCCTCGGCATCGGCCGCGGGACGATCGCCTTGCTTATCATGCTGGAAACGCTCATCGTCACGGTGGCGGGGGTCGTTATCGGCTTCCTGTTGGGGCACGGTGTTCCGACGCTTTTTGCCGCCGATATCTCCCGGCTGGTCGGCGCCTCGATAGAGCCGTGGCACATTGGCGCGAACGAACCGGCCGCCCTCATCGGGGCGCTCCTGCTTGGACAGCTGGTCGCCCTTATCGCGATGCTTCGCGCCTACCGGATGAACCTCGTCGAAGAAAGCGCGAAGAATTAACGCGCGCCTCACCAAATAAATTGAATTCCGTTAGGATTGGATTATAGTGCCCGCGATGTGTGTTGACCTATGCAACAGGAGGATCTCATGACCACGAAGTATGTCTATTTCTTCGGTCCCAACGGTTCCGAAGGGAACGCCACGATGAAGAATTCGCTCGGCGGCAAAGGGGCCAACCTCGCCGAGATGTCGAACCTCGGTATCCCCGTGCCGGCCGGTTTCACCATCTCGACCGAGATGTGCGCCGTGTACTACAAAATGGACAAGAAGTATCCGCCCGAACTCAAAAAGCAGGTGGCGGAGAACCTGAAGAAGATAGAGCAGGTGATGGGGAAGAAGTTCGGTTCGGCCAAGAACCCGCTTCTGGTGTCGGTCCGCTCCGGCGCCCGCGCCTCAATGCCCGGCATGATGGACACCATCCTCAACCTCGGCCTCAATGAAGAGACCCTGCAAGGACTCATCAAGAAACCGGGCGACGAACGGTTCGCGTGGGATTCCTACCGCCGGTTCATCCAGATGTACGGCGATGTGGTGATGGGGCTCAAGCCGGAGAATAAGGACGAAGAGGATCCGTTCGAGGTGGTCATGCACCAGCTCAAGCACGAACGCAAGGTGAAGAACGACCTCGATCTGACCACCGCCGATCTCAAGGAACTGGTCAAGCGCTACAAGGCGGCGATCAAGAAGAGCCTCAAAAAGGACTTCCCGACCGATCCCGAGGAGCAACTGTGGGGCGCCATCAACGCGGTGTTCGGTTCGTGGATGAACGACCGCGCCATCCGCTACCGCAAGATGAACGACATCCCGGCCGAATGGGGCACCGCCGTCAATGTGCAGGCGATGGTCTTCGGCAATATGGGCACCGACTGCGCCACCGGCGTCGCCTTCACCCGTAACCCCGCCACCGGCGAGAACGCTTTCTACGGCGAATACCTCATCAACGCGCAGGGCGAAGATGTCGTCGCCGGCATCCGTACCCCCCAGCAGGTGACGGTGAAGGGCTCGAAGAAGTGGGCCACCGAGAACAACATCCCCGAAAAGACCCGCAAAGAGCAGTATCCCTCGCTTGAGGAGTACATGCCGGCGACCTACAAACAAC
>CALMRE010000130.1 GCA_937871295.1 uncultured bacterium
AAACCGACAAGAGGGTCATACTCATCAGCCGCGCCGCCATAGACATTCAGAAAAGCGCGGTCGGAATCGTAAACCGGCGGCTTTATTTCTTTTCCTGCCGTTCCTTCTGCTCCGACATAAGAAGAAATTGCGGCAGTTCTTTCTCCGCCCATGCCCATTGTAGATTCTTGGCCAGCTTCATATATTTTCTTTTTTCTTTCAGCGTCCTGTGCTTTCCGCCCTTCTGCCGCTTTCACCGCCAATGCTTCGGCGTCAACCTCTGTCGGGTCATATACCGTCTGGTCAAGTTTCGTTTCTTCGGCCATTATTGCCCCCCTGCTATCATCCCGTTTTTATCCCATACTTTTTTTAGGGCATCGGGATAAGTCTCTGCGATATACGATTGCCATTCGGAAGTACTTGCGTTCCAACCGATAGGTGTACCGCCAATAGTATCAACGGCGGCAGGAATCGCTACAGGGGCAGGAGCGGGAGCCGGAACGCTATATGTGCCGGTCGCCTTATCTTGGACGGACTGATATACCCCGTTGCCAGCCGACTGCGGCATGGAATTTCCGTACAACTTTTGCTTTGCAACGGCAGACGCTTTCTGTTCTTCAAGTAGTTTCTGCTTTTGCGCTTCAACGGTCTGCATTGCTCCGGTGATGAGGTCGGTCGCACCGGGGACGGCCTGCCCAAGTATCTCGTATTTCTGCGCCTGCATATCGAGTCGCTTTAGTTCGTTGTTCCGCTCTATGTCGGATATACGAGCCGCTTCTACAGCCGCTTGACTGTTCGCCGCTATCTTGAGTTCCATGTTACGCCGTATCGCCGCAGAATCGGCAGTCAGATATTCAGCACGAATAGCCGCCGCTTCTTCCTGTTGCTTTGACACGATCTTCTCGACAAGTATCTCCTGCTCTGCGGGGCCAAGAGTATAGACGCTGTTGTAGGCATTCGCTATCGCCGTTGACCGCACATTTCGACGCAGAGACAATTCATCGAGAGCCGCCACTTCTGCGGGGGCCATGCCTTCCATTGCAGACGCTTGACTTGCGGTATTGTTGGCTCGTTCTGCCGCTACCAACTGCATACCACTCGGCCCCGGCAAGCGCGGTGTCGGCTTAAATACTTGGAACATACTCGCCGCTATCTGTCCACCACCGGCCACAATCGCACCGGCAAGAGGATTGCCGGTAGCCGCAAGCCCCGCACCTACCGCGCCGGTCGTAGCCGATACGCTGGCACTCGTGGCGTCTTCCCAACCCTTTGCTACCATGTTTTATACCTTCATTGCGTCAATAAATGCGATGTCTTCAAGTATCTTTTCAAACAGATTGATACCAGCCATTTGACCATATACCAGCGTTTGCACAGACGATGTATTCGGTATCATGTCAAACTGATTGATGCCGCGCTGTTCCGGTAATGCAGGGTATGACGGGTCTGCTCCGGTAACTGTATTGCCTCCCCACCGTAACTGACCGGTCGTTATGGCAACAACATTGAAATCGCTGATACGGTTCAGCCGTTTCGTTGCAGGCCGTATTATGGCACCGAGCGCGGCAACGGTTACGGTATCGCCGTTATTCAGTTTCATACTCATTGTAGGCCCCTATAAAAGCGCACCGGAACATACATGCCGGGGAACAATCGCTTGCCGCTACCAGACCGAGAAAACTGAATCACAAAACGGATTGTTCCTTTGTTTTGTGTTACTTCGACTCCAACACTACGAGTTATTGGATTGCCCTTACCGCCTTGTACCGTACCGAGAAACCATGAAGTCCACTTTTCCTCAATACTGGAACCGTCCGCTTTCTTGATAAACCACGATACGATTCCGCGCCTGCCGTCCCATCCATCGGGAACTTGCAAGTCAACGATAAGACTGTTTGCGGCGGCGGTAATGCTCGTCCCGTCTTCTTCTTCATTGATAACAGCAACGGAA
Source organism: uncultured bacterium (assembly GCA_937871295.1). GTDB lineage: Bacteria > UBP6 > UBA1177 > UBA1177 > JAKLFG01 > CALMRE01. The sequence continues at coordinate 1,931 of CALMRE010000130.1, forward strand.
TCTTCGTCGCCAAAAGTGAAGGTCGGGATATTAAATACCTTGTCGAGATATGACTGCTTCTGCGTTTTCAGAAATGACAACACGCTCCGCATCTTCTGGTAGTCTATGCCATTGAACGATGACAGTCCCGACAGAGATATGTCACTTTCAATTTTGTCGGCATCTATCGCCAACCCATAGGATAAAATATTAAAATTCTCTGGAACAAGCCGTTCGGTATCGGCAACCATCTTCTGTATTTCGTCCATGAGCGGAGTAGCAAACTCTTTATAGGCCGTGGTGTCTATCACAGTATCACCTCATAAGCCACTTGCGCCGATACTTGGAAAAAGACATATTCGTCTTCGAAATCCAGATTGTTGTAGATCATCCGGTACTCAAGTATCGTCTCTTCAACGCCGTCTTCTGTGCTTTCAAGAATTGTGTCAATTCCGGTTGTGTTGTTTTCGTATATGCGTTTCGACATTTCAAATGACAGACATGCGGCAGGCAATAAACCACGCAACGCACGCGCCGTATACTCGACACCCGTAAAAATCCCGTTATTTAGCACCGGTTTGATGTAGAGTAGTTTCCAATTCTCCGGCTTTTTGATTATCAGCTTACATGACTTTCCCGTTGACTTTGCTTCGGCACCATCCTTGCTCCCCTTCACTTGATTCAAACCGCTTATGTCGGTCGGCCCACCTTTCGCAAGGCGATAGATGTGGTTGTCGTTCACATGGTCAAGTATTTTTTGCCAAATCGCGGAGTAGAACGATACGCCGTTATAGTCCATGATGAACTTCTCGGAGTAGACGCCGTTCTTCGATGACGGCAGATCGAGTACACGCGCCGGACTGATAGGTACATGAGCGCCAGTAGAGTCTACATAGTGGATATTCTCGTCGTCTATGCGGCCTTCCAACACAAGGCAATGGTCACGCATGACCGCCTTTATCTGAAGCGGCGTTATCGCGGTGATTGACCGACTCGTTCTAACCATCGGCTGACTCCGTTACTTCGGTCACAAGCCCCGCAGACCGCATTTCAATATCGAATACGCGCCATTGACCGTCACGCGGTACGGCGTCAATACGGAATCTAATGCAGTCTGATACCGGATGGTCTGTCGCTATCGGCGTCCCCTTATATTTCCGATTGCCGTGCATGCGGATAGTGGTCGCATCGAACGATGCCGTTTCATTTAGCGAACCCATCGGCCACAGAGTAGAATTATCAGCAAACCGATAGTTGCTTGCCGTTATGAACCGTGCGATGTAACTACCTATCCCTATGCCTAACTTCAAGAAAATATTGATGGCCTTATCGACGAACTTCTCCGCAATGAACTGGATGTTCTGCGTCTCGACATAGGCATCGACGCTCTTGCCACCACATTGCACGATATAGGGCTGATATGCTTTTGCATGAGTAGGAGTAATGGCATCGGCAATGAACGCGCCCAAGTTCTCGTCATACGAATATGCAAGCGGTAAATTTGCATGAGGAACCTGTCGAAGAACGCCA
>CALMRE010000131.1 GCA_937871295.1 uncultured bacterium
TTGGACACCAGTTCCTTCAGCGTGTACTTCTTCTTTTTCGGCTTGATGACCACGGCGTTCCCGACCACATCCACATCGACCGCCGTCCCTTCCTCGAAGTGCATGGTCTCAATGACATGAACGGGGAGCCGTAGCGCCAGACTGTTGCCCCACTTGCTTATCACCTTTTCCATGGAAGCCCTCCTTCTGCAAACTGTCTACAATGTATATACTACGGAAGGGAAGGGGATTGTCAAGAGAAAAAACCGATCGCGTGGTCAGGGTAGTTTCAACGCCAATATCATGTCGCGGTTGATACCCACCGAGTCCCGGATCTTCTCCTCGGAGAAATTGTACTCCCCGAGGAAGTTGACATGCTGCCACGCGAGAGGGGAGCCGTTCCGGATTACCTTGACCATCAGCCTACGCTGCGCCTCGCTGGTCTCCTCGGCGAGTTTCTTGGAAAGCACGGCGTAGTTGTAGCACAAGACGGCATTCTCTATCAGGCGCCGGCACCCTTCGGCGATATCCTGCTCCTCCTTGGTCGTCTGAAGGAATTCTCCGCCGTTGAAGACGATCGCCTTCTTGAAACGGTGCGCGCTCTCGCCCTTGTTCAGTTGCTTCTCTATCAGTTGCCGGAATTCCACATCGTCCACATACTTGAGGATGGCGATGGTCTTAATGATCTTGCCGTACTCCTTCAGCGCTTCCATGAGAGGATTCTGGCGCGAGTAGGAATTGAGCCGCTTGAAGAGCTGGGAGGCGGTCGACACCTTCAACTTGATCGTCGTGATGAAACGCAGGATCTCGTCCCAGTGCTTGACGATGCGGTCCTCCTGAATGTACTTGCGCGGCAGTATCCGGTAGCCGCGTTCCTCGTAGACCTTCCTCCCGCGGAAGGCATATATGATCTGGTCCTTCAGATTCTTGATGCGCGGTGCGTACTCGAACCCGAGAAGACTTGTCGCCGCAAATATCATCTCGCTGTACCCGTGCGTATCGGTGCTGTGCATGTCGCTCCGTACCACCTCGTTGTGCATCAAGCCGTCGAGCAGGTAAGCCACCTCGCGCTCCGCGGCATTGATGACGGTCGAGTAGAACAGCATGTGCCGTTCGTCGATGAAGGAGACAGTGCTCACCCCCTTGCCCTGCCCGAAGTACTTGTAGGAAGGACTGGCATTCAGGGAGTCGCCTTCCACATCGAATTTCTGGCCGTCGCTTGAAGTGACCGTGCGATGCTCGTCCGCCTGAGCGAGTCGGGGAACGGCCAGCTTGTCGATGAAGGAAAGGATGTGGTCATTGGCGCTGATAAGATTGTTCACCGAGAAATTCCAATTGACCAGATAGGCGAGCGACCCCTCGCCGACGGCGGGGGAGATCTTCGCCATCTCCGGCAGACCGATATTACAGCCATACCCGATGATGGCGGCATAGAAGAGCGTCTCGGGCCGCTGCTTCTTTTTAATATGGCTTTCTTGCCAATGCTCGAAACAGTCGAGGAACCCGGTGAGCCGGTTCACTACCGCGAGCACCTCCGCGACCGGTATCGACTTGTTCGCCGGCAGATAGTCGCCGATGGCCACGGAGCCGTCCGCATCCTCAGGTTGCTGCCTCGGCGGCGTGGCGACCTGTATCCTGCCGTTCGTAGCCACCTTGAGGAACGAGTTCCTACCCGACAGGAAATGGTCGTTGGTTTCCCGGTAGGCCCGCTCCACCAACCGCCGGGCGATGGAGAGCATTTCATGCGGATCGACGATCTTCATGAGTTCCGCCTGGCGGAGATAGTGTTCCCGATCGGCGAGCCACATGGCCTTGGGAATGAGGTACTCATCGAGCGCGCGATACTTGTAGGAGTAGAGGAGATTGAGGGAACCCGCCCGCAGCGCGAGGTTCATTTTAGAGAAGAGGAGCGCCTTGTAGAAGGAGACATCGAAGGCGCCTTCGGCATCGCAGAGCATCTCCCTCTCATGCGGGAACAGGAAATCCAGCGGCGCTTCGGCGCCGTTGATCTTGCCGTCCTTTTGCTGATAGTAGATGATCGTCACCATCAGGTCGGCATCGGAACTGGCCGCGTCGAACTCCACATTCTTCACGATGTCGGACAGGCGATTCTGCAGAGTGCGGGAACTCTTCCGCAGGGCCGCGTAAAACAGAGAATCGTTCGTCTCATGCTGCATCCGGCTTATCTCGGCCATGTCATCGGCGATGCGTTTACGCTGAGCCTTTTCCTCAAGAAGGACCGCGGTCGCCCGTTCGACCTTCTCCTTGTCCGACAGGGCTGCGTCGAAGAGGATCGCCTCTATCTTCCCGAGGATCTGCACGGTACTGGAAAGATGGCCGCTCATGGTCGCCATATTCTTCCGGCGGATATCCAACTCGTTGACGATGCGTTCCTTCTCCTGCCTCATCGCATGATTGATGACATTCTGATACGACTGGAGAAAGGTGTCTATCAACGAATCCTGCATCTGGAAATACTTGTGGACGATGAAAGTGATAAGGTGCAGATAGCGGTCGTTGTCGGAACGCTGCTCCACTTGGAGATAGTTCGACTTGATGACCGAGTTGGCGAAGAACTGGATCCCTTCCGAGGAGAGGTGAAGCGTCTTCACGATATCCTCCACCCGGTGATAGAGTTCCTTCAGAACCTTCATGTCGTCGATGTTCCCGCGTATCTTGCGCGGTCGCAGGGATTGACTGCTTTTCTTGAACCAGGTCAGCCGATACTGGTTCATGACCTTACCCGTTCTCTCGTCGACCACCTTCTCCATGAGCGTGTCGAGGAACTGCCGGTCCTCTTCCGAAAGTTTCTGATCAATGGTCTCGGCGAGGCTCTTCCGGTGCTTTCGTAGCTCCGTGATGATGATGGATGAGAGCGCATTGTACGAGGGGACCTCGACATGACGCCGTCGCAGAGACTCGACCATCGCCTCGAACATCGCCTTCGGCTTTGCATGCGAGAGCACCATCGGCCGGAGTTCCTCGACCAGTTGCACCTCTTCTTTCTCTTCGAACGCGGTACACCCGAACAGGTCGAGCACTATTTTCTTATGTAGGAAAAAGGGGCGTCGGCCATAGGAAGAGATATTAACAACCCGCCTCTCGATGTTCAGTTGAGCACAGAGATACTTGATATCTTTTTCATCATACAGGTTCGGGGAGAAAAACCGTTGAGATACTCGGAAATAACTGGCCATTAAAAGGAAACAGACCTTTCTTGTCGGTGTCTTCAAGGCGTCGGCATAACTGCGAACGGCCTCCGTATAGGTCAGAAATCGCTTGCGTTCATCTCCGCTGAACGATGGGGGAGAGTCGTGCTTCTTCACTTCTTTAGGGTCCAGGATACTCATCTTTGTCATGGCGACACCTCGCTGCTGTGGTTGTGGGTTGAGACACGCATGAATTATCTTGCGTTAGCAGGCGGATTATAGACAATAGATGTCGGAATGAAAGGATTCGCTGGGGGGTCCGTTTATTGTGCTGTACAGTAGACAGAACGCTCAGTTCCACGACTGCCTCGCTCCCGAAAGGTGGCGAGTCCGGTCGGCGGTCGGCCGACGCGGAGAAACCCCTAGGAACGATGATCAGCCCTCAACCGAAGTCTCGGTGCCCGAAAACAACGAAATCGTCGGCAGGACGAATTTGCGGCGTCCGGGATGTCCGAGGGACATTTTGCCCCGTTATGCAGTTGGACCCA
>CALMRE010000132.1 GCA_937871295.1 uncultured bacterium
GTCGTAGTGGAGGTCCATCCCGACCTCGCCGATGGCGATGATCTCTCCGGCGATGGCCCGTATCCATGAATCGTCACCATCCCATTTCGAGGCATCGTGCGGATGAACCCCGGCGATGTGGAACAGCCGTATCCCGGCATCACGGCAGGGGATGTCGGGCAGATGCCTGTTGGCCGATTCTTCCTGTGAAAGCAATATATTGACGCATGCGCCGACACCGGCGTCACGCATCTCAATGCAGAGTTCGGCCGAATCCAGTTTCTTGTCGGTGATAAGGGAGATCAGATGGGCGTGGGTGTCAACCTTTGTTCTCATCGCCCTCTTTTTTCGGCGGCTGAGCAGGTTGTTTTTGCGGGTTGTTCCCATCGGGGCGCCGATGATCGCGGCGGCCACGGTTCCGTTGGTCACGGTCCCGGCGCGAACCATCAGTCCGTTTTTGTTCAGGCTTTTGAGCATTCCCCGCGCCTTGCGGTTTCTGCTGAGGCTGCGGCAGAGGTTTCTTCTCGCCGTCACGCGGCCGCCGGTCGCGGTTACGGTTATCGCGTTCGCGGCTACCTTCCTTTTTCTGGTCGGTGAGATGGTGTTGTTCGCGATCATCACGGCGCGGCGCCGGTCTTTGCTCCGCTTCTCCCGGCTTTTGCGCTTTCTCGGGACGGAAGGGGGGGATATAGTCTTTCAGATCGTCGCCGAAAACAGATGGTTTTTCGGACTCTTTCGGTTTTTCCGGTTTCGGCGGCGGGGGATCGATGACCCATTTATTGTTCTCGTTGCGCCGGAACTGCACTTTATCGATGAGCCGGTCTTCGTATGATTCCGTTTCGGTAGAGGGGAAGACGACCGACACGGTACCCTGCAACACATTGACCTTTTTGACAAATCCTCGACGATTCGTGATGGCGTCATGCACCTCGCTGTCCTCGTACGGGAGATCCTTGCGTATCTCCTCATAGACCGGGTTCTCATACCCCAGACAGCAGAACAGCCTCCCGCAAATACCCGATATCTTATTGGGATTCAGCGAAAGGTTCTGATCCTTGGCCATCTTGACCGACACCGGGATGAAGGCATGCAGGTAGCGGCGGCAGCAGAGTTCCATCCCGCAGGGGCCGAGGCCGCCGAGTATCTTGGTGGTGTCGCGGACACCGATCTGGCGCATCTCGATACGCCGCCGCAGACTTGAGGCAAGTCTCTTTATCAATTCGCGGAAATCGACCCGGCCGGGGGCGGTGAAGTAGAAGATGACCTTGGAATCATCCAATGTATACTTGACCTTGCGCAGTTTCATCTGGATGTTAAGTTCACGGTTATGCTGTTCGCAGATGCGCCATGCCTCTTTGGCCCGTTCCTTGAGAGTTTCTTCTTTCTTAAGATCTTCCGGGGTCGCCTTGCGGATGATCCCTTTTTTGACGAAATCGACCTTGCTCTGCAGTTTGAAATCATCCAGCGACCGTTTGAGGACCTGCGCCAGTTCGATACCGCGCTCGCTGTAGGCGACTATCATATCGCCTTCATTGATCTTTTTTTCATCGGGAAGGGTCAGATTCTCGGGATAATAGTACCAGAATATCTTGCCGGCCGATTGGAATTGAAGCGGCAGAACCTCCTCAATGGCCGGCTGCGGATCGTCGTAATTGAAATAATAGGCGTCGCTGCCGCCGAGCGGCGCAATGGGGGCTCCCGCTTTTTTATTTTTCTGAAGTTCCTCGTCGACGAACCCTTCATGCCGTGTCCGTTCGAGTATCTCCAGTTCACGCTGTTCGTCGAAACTGAGATGCTGATGCTTTCTATCCGCCATGTAAGTGTTTCTCCTAATTGACCATTTCGTTTGATATGGAATAGTACAGTGCGTCGAGCGACAACTTCTGCGGGTTGTCGTTCAGGGAGATCATCGCGCGCGCCGCCGCCGGACGATGTTCTTTCAAAGCGAAGGCGCAGACCAATATTTTTTCCTCATCCGATAGGGGGGTTCGCTCCGAGATCAGATCCTTTATTTCCGACAGCATGGCGGCCCTGCCGGTCTCCATCGTGGCCAAAAGCCCCGCAACCTTGGAGGATAGTTTTTGCGCCTCATCGGGATTCGAAAGTGATGGCAGGTAATCTTCGAACTGCGGGATTGCGTCTTTTTCGGTCTTTGAGAGATAGAGAACCAGACAGCGCGAGAGGATGGTCCGGAGCAGAGAACGCGGTTTATAGACCTCTAAAATAAGATAATTGTTGGCCGGCGGCTCCTCAAGTTTTTTCAGAAGGGAGTTCTGGGCCTGCGGGGTCATCAGCGAGGCATTGGGGATATAGACAACGCGGTTGACGCTCTCAAAGGGGTACAGCGCCAGTTCCTGATCAAGCTCCTCGATCTGTTCGACGGTAAGGGACTCCTTTGAAAAGCGCTTCTCATCAAGTTGCAACATCTTGAAATCTATGATTAAACCATCTGCCGCCTGACGGTGAAAATCCTTTTTGGTCAGCTTCCGGCGAAGCCCCATGAGGTGACGGGAGAGTTCAATAACGAGGGTCGTTTTCTCATCCCGCGGCATCGGACCCCAGAGGAGGATGGCATGCGGGAGACGGCCATTATGGGCCGCCTTGATCAATTGCTCCAATACTCCCGCCACTAGACCGCCCTCAAGTTGACATAATATATGTTATGCGAAGTTGTCGCGGAATTAATGTGGAAGTGCGGGATGTTGCAATTTCGGTCCATCTACCCTCTTTTAGAGCTTCTTCATTTTGACATCGATCATCTCGGCCACCTTATTGATGATGCCGTTGACGAACGACGACGATTCCTTATTGCCGAATTTCTTGGCGATGTCTATCGCCTCGTTGATGGTCGCCTTGAACGGGATGCCGTTCTTGTCGTCCAGCAGTTCCGCCACCGACAGCCGGAGGATGTTCCGCTCGATATAGGCGATCCGGTCCATCCGCCAGTTGATGGCCGCCTTTTCTATCAGCGACTCTATCACCCGGATATTGGTCGCCACTTCGTCGAGCAGATATTTCACGAATACCCGCTCCTCGGCGTCAAAATCGGCATCCGGGCAATGTCCGGGCAGATTATAGAAGGTATAATAATCATCGAGCGCCTCGTCACGGGAGTTCATGTGGTTGAACTCCATGCTGTACATGACCTGAAGCGCCTTCTCGCGTGACCGTCTGCGTAATCCCATGGTGTTAGAGCACTAAATAGTGAATAATAACCTACAGTTTTGGGGTCAGGTTGACCATCTCGATGGCCGCCATCGCCGCGTCGAAGCCTTTGTTCCCCGCCTTGGTCCCCGACCGCTCGATCGCCTGTTCAATAGTGTCGGTGGTCAGGATGCCGAAGGAACAGTAGACGCCGCTTTCCAGCGATACCTGCGCGATACCTTTGGTCGTTTCGGCCGCGATGAACTGGAAATGCGGCGTGTCGCCCTGAATGAGGACACCGAGGCAGATGATGGCATCGTACTTTTTCTTGCCTTCGGTCAGTTTCTTGGTGGTGAACGGTATCTCGAACGAGCCGGGAACGCGGACGATGTCGACATCGGTCGCCTCGTGCCGCTCCAGACAGTCGAGCGCTCCCTTCAGCAGCGATTCGGAGAGAAAACTGTTGAACCGCGACAGCACGATCGCGAATTTCTTTCCTTTTCCGGTGAGTTCACCATGGATGGTCGTCGTTTTCATGATCTCCCTCCCTGGGGGGTATCGTTGGTAAAAATGGTATGTCCGAGTTTCTCCTGTTTGGTCCGTAGATAGCGTTCGTTGAGCGCCGTCACCCCCGCCCGCGTCGGAACCTGTTCGACGATGCGCAGGCCGTAACCCGACAAACTGATGAGTTTTTTCGGGTTATTGGTGATGAGGCGGATATCGCTGATGCCGAGTACTTTGAGTATCTGGGCGCCGATGCCGAAATCGCGGATATCGGGGGCAAAGCCGAGGGCGATGTTCGCCTCGACCGTGTCCATCCCGCCGTCCTGCAGATGGTATGCCTTTATCTTGTTGCCCAGTCCGATGCCGCGCCCTTCCTGCCGGAGGTATAAAAGGACTCCGGAGCCCTCTTTCTCTATCATCGCCAGCGCACTCTCGAGTTGACTGCCGCAGTCGCACCGGAGCGATCCGAGGGCGTCGCCGGTCAGACATTCGGAGTGAACGCGGACGAGAACCGGCTTTTTCTTCGTTATGTCCCCTTTTATCAGGGCGACATGTTCGAGGCCGTCGATCCGGTTGCGGTAGACCCGTATCGCGAATTCGCCCCCCGCGCGGGTCGGCAGGACCGACTCGGCGACCAGATCGATGAGCGATTCGCTGTCGAGCCGGTAGCTGATGATGTCGGCGACCGACACTATCGGGATATCGAATTCTTTGGAAATGATCTCCAGTTGCGGACGGCGCGCCATAGTGCCGTCGTCGTTCATCACTTCGCAGATGACGGCGGCCGGCTTGAGTTTCGCGATCTTGGCCAGATCGACCGACCCTTCGGTCTGGCCGCTGCGGACGAGCACCCCGCCGTCTCGGGCCCGGAGCGGGAAAATGTGGCCGGGACGGACCAGATCGGTCGGCTTCGCGTCGTCCTTCACCGCGGTGAGGATGGTGTGCGAGCGGTCGTGAGCCGAGATCCCGGTGGTGACGCCGATCGCCGCCTCTATCGACACGGTGAAGCCGGTGCCGAAGCGGGAATGGTTGTTGCGGTCGCTCACCATGAGCGGCAGATCGAGTTTGTCGATAAGCGCTCCGTCGAGCGACAGGCAGATGAGTCCCCTGCCGTGCTTGGCCATGAAATTGATCGATTCGGGGGTGGCGAACTGCGCCGCGATGGTGAGGTCACCCTCGTTCTCGCGGTCTTCGTCATCGACCATGATGACCATTTTACCGGCGGCAAGCCGCTCGGCGGCCAGTTTCACCCGGGCGCGGACGGCGTCGAGCTGGGCCGGATCGGTGGGCGGTATGGTGTGTGCCATGATCCTCTTATCCGATGGGTCTGGTGAATAATATCTGTTCGCGTCCGGGACCGACCGATACGATCGGGACCGGCGTCGAAAGTTCCTGTTCGATGAAGGCGATGTAACTGCGCGCTTCCGAAGGCAGATCGCTGAACTTGCGGACGGCCGACAGGTCGGCGTGCCAGCCCGGCAGTTCGCGGTAGACCGGGACGGCCGCGGCGAACTGGGCGATGTCGGTCGGAAAATGGGGCGTTTCCGCGCCGTTGACGCGGTAACTGACCGCCACTTTTATGGTATCGAAGCCCGAAAGGATATCGATCTTGGTCAGGGCGATGGCGGTAAAGCGGTTGACGAGGAAGGTACTGCGAAGAGCCACGAGGTCGAGCCAGCCGCACCGCCGCTCACGGCCGGTGGTGGCGCCGAACTCCATCCCCCGTTCCCGCATCGCACGCCCCGGCTCGCCGGGATCCTGCGTCGGGAAGGGTCCGCCGCCGACACGGGTGGTGTAGGCCTTCATCACGGCGATGTTCTCGGTGAGGCCGCCGGGGTTGATGCCCGAACCGACGAAGGCGTAGGAACTGACGGTATTCGACGAGGTGACGAACGGGAAGGTGCCGAAATCGATATCGAGCATCGAGCCCTGCGCCCCTTCGAAGAGTATCTTCCTCCCGGCGAACGCGGCGATGAAGCCCTGTTCGTCCTCGACGATGAAGGGGGCGAGTTTCTCCCCTATTCTGCTGTATTTTTCTACCGTTGCGTCGATATCGATGAGGGTGGTGGCGCCGTAGAGATGTTTGAGGAGCGCGTTCTTTTCGAGAATGGCGTGCGCTATCCGTTCCTTGAGCAGTTCGGGGCTCAGCAGGTCGGCCGCACGGACACCGAAGCGCGACGACTTGTCCTCGTAGGCGGGGCCGATGCCGCGACCGGTGGTGCCGATCTTCGTTTCGGCGCTTTTCGACGATTCGCGCGCCTTGTCGATGAGGCGGTGGTAGTCCATGATGATGGTGGCGCGGCGCGATATCTTGAGAATTTTCGGATCGACCGCGATGCCGCCGGCGCGAAGCCCTTCGACCTCGGTCAGGAACTCCTCGGGATCGAGCACCACGCCGTTGCCGATATAGTTGAGGACCCCTTTGTGGAATATCCCCGACGGTACGGTGTGGAGGACATGTTTTTTGCCGTTGATGATGATGGTATGGCCGGCGTTGTTGCCGCCCTGAAAGCGGACGACCGCCTCCATCCGCTCGGCGAGCACGTCGACTATCTTCCCCTTTCCCTCATCCCCCCACTGTGCGCCGGTGACCGCGTAGGTTAGCATTCAGTACTCCGCACTCATTCTATGAACTGTCCTATCCGTTCGAGGTGTAAGCCCTCGCCCATGCTGACCGAGAACCATATCATTGAGGCGCGGCCCTTGAGGTGATCGAGCGGCACGAAGCCCCAAAAACGGGAATCGAGACTCACATCGCGGTTGTCGCCCATGACAAAAAGGCTCCCGTCCGGTACCGTGAATTCGTTGTCGCAGAGTTTGCAGTCGAACATCGTCCCGAGATCGTTGCCGTTCCCGGGGGTGTAGATGACCGGGTATTTGACGCCGTCCTGATTGGTCTCCAGATACCAGTCGGTTTTCCGTTCGCCGCCGCGGCTTTCGATATAGGTGAATTCCCCTACCCGTTCCCGCGTTATCTCTGTGCCGTTGACCCAGATGCGCCGGCCTTCCAGTTTCACCGTGTCACCCGGCAGGCCGATGACCCGTTTGACGAAATCCTGCGACGGATTCTCGGGGTAGATAAAGACCACCACCTCGCCGCGCGTCGGCTCCTTGAACCGGAAGAAATGCCATTTGGTGAACGGCGGGCGGAGGCCGTAGATGTACTTGTTGACGAAGAGCATGTCGCCGATGTAAATGTTGGGGACCATCGAGCCGGTCGGTACGCGGAACGATTCGAACAGGAAGAACCGGATGCAGAGGGCGATAAGGACCACCACCCAGACCGAATCGACGAATTCGACCATCCCGTTCCGTTTGTGGCGGCTCAGGTGGGCCGAAAAGCCGTTGTCGACCTTGACGGCGGCGTCGACCAGTTCGGCGTGGCTTTTCTTTTTATAGTTGTCTATCGCATCGGTGGCGGTGGCGACCAGTTCTTCGGCCCCTTGCCGTTTTTCGTCGGAGAGTTTCCGGTATTTGAGTATCCACCGGATCTGGGCGCGGCGTTCGATGAGATGTTCGACCGTCTTGGGTTTGAAGAAGGGAAAGACCCGCTTCCCCCACCGGGCGAGCACCGCATCGGCAATGAAATAAAGAATGGTGAGAATGACCGCTATTTTGAATATCATGCCGTGATCACTCCGTTTCCTGCGCGTTGAGGACCGCGAGGAACGCCTCCTGCGGTATCTCTATCATGCCGACCTGTTTCATCCGCTTCTTCCCCTCTTTCTGCTTTTCGAGCAGTTTCCGTTTGCGCGACACATCGCCGCCGTAGCATTTCGCGGTGACATCCTTGCGGAACGCCTTGACCGACTCGCGGGCGAGCACCCGGCTGCCGATGGCCGCCTGTATCGCCACTTCGTACATCTGGCGCGGGATGACCTTGCGCATCTTCTGCGTGAGCGACCGTCCCATGTTGTAGGCCGAATCCTTGAAGACGATGACCGACAGCGCGTCGACCGGATCGCCGTTGATGAGGATATCGAGTTTCACCAGTTCCGAGCGTTCGTAGTCCATGAACTCGTAGTCCATCGAGGCGAACCCGCGGCTGATGCTCTTGAGTTTATCGTAGAAATCGTAGACGATCTCGGCCAGCGGTATCGCGTATTCGATCATCACGCGGTCCTTGGTAAGATAGTGGAGGTTGATCTGGCGGCCGCGTTTATCCTGACAGAGCTTCACCAGCGGCCCGATGTATTCGGCCGGGGTATGTATCGAGAGTTTGACGAACGGTTCTTCGATGTGGTCGATGTGCGTTACCGGCGGCAGTTTATCGGGGTTCTGGATGTAGAGCTCCTCCCCCTTCACCGTGAGCACCTTGTAGGAGACCGAGGGGGCGGTGGTGATGAGCTCGAGGTTGAACTCGCGCTCCAGCCGCTCTTTGACGATATCGAGGTGGAGCATCCCGAGGAACCCGCAGCGGAAACCGAAGCCGAGCGCCGTCGAATTCTCCTGATCGTAGGAGAAGGAACTGTCGTTGAGCGCCAGTTTCTCCATCGCGGTCTTGAGTTCCTCGTACTTCGACGATTCTATCGGGAATATGCCGCAGTAGACCATCTGTTTCATGTGCTTGAAGCCCTTGAGCGGTTCCGGGGCGCGCTTTTTGGCCAGCGTCACCGAATCGCCGATGCGGACCTCCTTGATGTTCTTGATGCCGGCGGCGATGATGCCGACCTGCCCCACCCCGAGGCTCTGCACCTTGGTCATGAAGGGCATCTCGCGGGCGATCTCCAGTATCTCGTACTCCTTTTCGGAATACATCAGCCATATCTTGTCGCCCATCTTGAATTCGCCGTCGAACACGCGGATGAGGAGCCGGACGCCGAGGTACGGGTCGAACCACGAATCGAAGATGAGGCCGCGCGTTTCGCCCGGCATCAGTTCTTTCGGCGCCGGTATCTTCTTGATGATGCTGGCGAGCAGTTCGGGAACACCCAGCCCCGTCTTGGCCGATACGAGCGCCGCATCGCTGGTGTCAATGCCGATGATGTCCTCTATCTCGTGGCGCGCCTCGTCGATATCGGCGCTCTGGAGGTCTATCTTATTGATGACCGGGAGTATCTCAAGGTTGTGATCGAGCGCCATGTAGACATTGGCGAGTGTCTGCGCCTCGACCCCCTGCGTGGCGTCGACGACCAGTAGCGCCCCTTCGCAGGCCGACAATGCGCGGCTGACCTCGTAGGCGAAGTCGACATGGCCGGGGGTGTCGATGAGATTGAGTTCGTAGGTCTCGCCCTCGAATTTGTACGGCAGGGTGACGGCGCGCGCCTTGATGGTGATGCCGCGCTCTTTCTCCAGATCCATGTCGTCGAGGAACTGGTCGCGTTTTTCACGGGCCGAGAGGGCGCCGGTCATTTCCATGAGGCGGTCGGCTAAAGTGGATTTGCCGTGGTCGATGTGGGCGATTATCGAGAAGTTACGAATGTTTTTCGTCATGTTGTCAAAGCCCGGGTATCTATCCCCGTTCCGTTAAACCGGGCCGACTATAGCATGGG
>CALMRE010000133.1 GCA_937871295.1 uncultured bacterium
GAGAAGCATATCCCCGCTACACATAGGCAAACCATACGGCCCGGAAGGACATAGACTCCGCGTGCTACAGTCCGCAGATCCCGTTCCATTGGGGCATTCTTCGTCGGGGACATAGTTGTCGTTCGTGTCGGCCCCATCTTCCACTTCCGCGTCATCATTCACCCCGACGCTCTCGTTGGCGTCATTTGCCTCCGCGTCATCATTTACAGCGATGTTCTCGTTTTCGTCATTTATTTCCGCGTCGACATCGTTGATGGCAGATGTTCCGCCTTTGCACCCTACGACCAGCGCCAGCGCGATGAGAAGGATGAAAAAGTAGTTGGTCATGGTCGCCCCCCCCGATATGTCGCTTACCGGACCTCGATGGTGAACGGTTCTGCCGTCGAGATATTGTTGCCGTCGATGATCGCCTTGATCGTGATGTCGTGCGCCACGCCGCTGTAGCCGAGCGCGAGGAAGATGAAGAAGGTCCTCATCTGGTCGCCGTACCTTATCGCCGCGATCTGCCACAGGCTGTCGAGCGCGATCTCGTACTCGAAATCGTCTATCGGGATATCGAAGCGGAATCGCTCGTTGATCGTCGCCCGCATCCCGGCGGCCGAAGTTTCTCGCTGACCGATGATCTGAGTGCCGCTCGTTTCGTCGAGCAGAAAGAGTTGCCAGACATTGTCTACCCCGGAAAGATCGATCGTCGGCCCCTCGACGATGATCCCCTCGGTGTTCATAAGGAGATAGATGTAGTTCGGCTGTCCCGCCATGGGGTTGTTCAGTTTTTCCTCGGGCGTGTAGAGAGTGTAACCCTCGAACGGGCTGTACTTGTTCATCAGCACGACCCGCTCCTCGCTACCATCCGGGATAACATCCGTATCGGGCATCACCACGGCATCGGCCGCCGCCGCGTTACTGTCGGCCGTCGGTTCGCCCCAATTGTCGATATCGGCCGTCGAGGAATAATCGTCCGGCATGGTATCGGTCGTTCCGATGATGTGGGGATCGTTCGTACCGCTCGTATCGTTCTCGCAGGCGACGAACAGAAAGAGTACCGCGCCGATCATGACCGCCGTGTTTCGCATAACAACCTCCGCCAAAGCCACTTTATAGTAACAGAAACATAGACCTTTTATTGTTTAATATTGTTCCGTTCCGCTAATTTCTTTATCGCCTTATCGTGGAATTTGCTCATGAAGAGGACGGCGACGGTCGCGCCGATGGTGGCGTAGAGCATGTCGGACTGGGTGTCCCAGACATAGCCCTGCGTCCCGAGGAAGGCGTCGGCCGCCTCGCCGGTACCTACCGCGACGCCCCACTCAAGGAATTCATAGAAGACGCTGATGGTGGCGCACAGCGACACGACGATGACGGCGAGCCAGCCGCGCCCCCTCACCACCTCCAGCCGCACCAGCAGTTCACGGGCGATGAGTGCCGGGACGAAACCTTGGAAGAAATGGCCGACCTTGTCGTAGTTGTTGCGTGCTTGGCCGAAGGTGTCGCGGATCCAGTTGAACAGCGGCATCTCGGCGTAGGTGTAGTGACCGCCGATGAAGAGTATCCAGCAGTGCACTAATATAAAGGTATAGACGAGGTCGGTGAAGCGGAACCGCTTATAGGTCGCAGCAAGGATGCCAAACCCGATGATCGCCGGGAACACCTCCATTATCCAAGTGAACTGGTCCTTCGGATAAATACCGGACCAGATAAGGCCGATGAAGAAGATAATGACGAACAGCCGCAACATGCCCACCCCTTTCAAGACAACGATGCACCCATTTTCTCGAATTTCGCTTTGAAAGTCAACGGAAATGTTCCGCTATATCGCGACACCCCTCCTGCCTCCCCTGCATCAGGGGAGCATCCATGTAGGCTCCCTGTCGCAGGGAGCTCCGCAAAGCGGTGAGGGTGTTGTCGGTTCCCTGTCGCAGGGAGCTCCGCAAAGCGGTGAGGGTGTTACTTCCTGATATTTTCCTTGATGAACTTGATGAACTGGTCGCTCGGGGTGCCGGGGGTGAATACCGCCGCGATCCCCTGCTCTTTCAGGCCCGGGATATCGTCCTCGGGGATGACGCCGCCGCCGAAAACCAAAATGTCGCCCGCCCCTTTCGCCTTCAGCAGTTCGACCACCTTGGGCAGGAGCGTGTTGTGGGCGCCCGACAGTATCGATAGTCCCACCGCATCGACATCTTCCTGCACCGCCGCGTTCGCTATCGATTCGGGGGTCTGCCGCAGGCCGGTGTAGATGACCTCCATCCCGGCGTCGCGCAGCGCCCGCGCCACGAATTTGGCGCCGCGGTCGTGCCCGTCGAGCCCCGGTTTCGCGATGAGTATCCGTATCTTCTTTTCGCTCATATTCGCCTCCCTTACAGTACGACCGATTCTTTGTGTTCGCCGTAGACCCCGACCATCTCGCCGACTATCTCGCCGAGCGTCGCATAGGCCTTGACCGCGTCGAGTATCTTCGGCATCAGGTTGTCGGTGCCGCCCGCCGCCTTCTTCACCTCGGCCAGACGCCGCTTGACCAGATCGTTATCGCGTTCGGACTTGATCGCGTGTATCTTCTTTATCTGCGCCACCTGTATCGAGCGGTCGACCCGGAGCAGGTTCTTGGGCGGCTGTTCCTTTATCTGGAACTTATTGGTGCCGACCACGATCCGTTCGGTCGATTCGATCTCTTTCTGGTAGCGGTACGCGGCATCCTGTATCTCCTGCTGGGGATAGCCTTTTTCGATGGCCGAAACCATGCCGCCCAGTTCATCGATCCGCTTGATGTAGGCGGCCGCCTTCGCCTCGATGCGGTCGGTGAGCTCTTCGACATAGTAGGAACCGGCGAGCGGGTCCACCGTGTCGGCGACGCCGCTCTCGTAGGCGACTATCTGCTGGGTGCGCAAAGCGATGCGGACGCTCTCTTCGGTCGGGAGCGCCAGCGCCTCGTCACGGCTGTTGGTGTGGAGCGACTGAGTGCCGCCGAGCACCGCCGCGAGCGTCTGGATGGCGACGCGGACGATGTTGTTGTCGGGCTGCTGCGCCGTCAGCGTGCATCCTGCCGTCTGGGTATGGAACCGCAGCATCTGCGACTTGGGACCGGCGTTGAAGCGTTCCTTCATCAGTTTCGCCCAGAGCCGCCGCGCGGCGCGGAACTTCGCGACCTCTTCAAGCAGGTCGTTGTGGGCGTTGAAGAAGAACGACAGACGCGGCGCGAACGAATCGACCGGAAGCCCGGTCTTTATCGCGGCGTCGACATAGGCAAGACCGTCGGCCAGCGTGAAAGCGACCTCCTGCACGGCGTTACTGCCCGCCTCGCGGATATGGTAGCCCGATATCGAGATGGTGTTCCATTTCGGGACCGACTTCGAACAGAAATCGAAGATGTCGGTGATGATCCGCATCGATGGTTTGGGCGGGAAACGGTAGGTGCCGCGCGCGATGTATTCCTTGAGGATGTCGTTCTGTATCGTGCCGTCGAGTTCGTCGGGCTTGAAGCCCTGTTTCTCGGCGACGGCGACATACATGGAAAGAAGCACCGAGGCGGTCGCGTTGATGGTCATCGAGGTCGAGACCTTACCCAGCGGGATGCCGTCGAAGAGCGTTTCCATGTCGCGCAGGGAATCTATCGCGACCCCCACCTTCCCCACTTCGCCGTCCGACATCGAATGGTCCGAATCGTAGCCGATCTGCGTCGGCAGATCGAAGGCGACCGAAAGGCCGGTCTGCCCCTGATCGAGGAGGAATTTATAGCGTTTGTTCGATTCCTCGGCGGTGCCGAACCCGGCGTACTGGCGCATCGTCCAGAATTTGCCGCGGTACATCGTCGGCTGGACGCCGCGGGCGAAGGGATATTCGCCGGGGAAGCCCAGTTTCGCCTCATAGTTCGGGTCTTCGAAGCCGGGAACATAGACCGGTTCCACCGTATCGCCCCACGAGCTCTTGAACTCCTTTTTCCGTTCGGGGAACTTCTCGATGGTCTTTTTGTAGGCGCCGTCGCGCCATTTCGCGTGTTTTTCGCTGATCGACATTGTTATCTCCGTATGAAAGTGAACGGTCGTGCCGGGGCGAGTGTAGATTGGTAAAAAGGAAAAAGCAATGAAAAGCGGTGTGGGTCAGAACACCAGCGTACAACCACAGCCGTCGCCCGCCGGTACGCTATCGGCATCAAAGGTCACCGCTTCATCGGGAATGGCGGCATCCGCAGCGTCATCGGGCGGATTAATTTCATCGTCGGTCGGATCGGCCTGATCATTGTCGGTCACGTCGCTCATGTTACTTTCGTTCTGTTCCTGTTCGGCTGCCTCATC
This sequence comes from uncultured bacterium, assembly GCA_937871295.1. Taxonomy (GTDB): domain Bacteria; phylum UBP6; class UBA1177; order UBA1177; family JAKLFG01; genus CALMRE01. The sequence goes on from CALMRE010000133.1 coordinate 4,287, forward strand.
ACTCAAGAGGGCGTCAGTATCATCCTGTTCGACCGCATCATCGCCGAGTAGCGAATCCTCATCAGTCGCCATGATGTCGTCTGTTACGGCAACATCCTCGTCAGTCGTCATGATGTCGTCTGTTACGGCGATATCCTCGTCAGCGGTTTCCGGCTCATTCTCCACCGAAAGAAAGAACTCTATAACATCGCTCTCCATTTCGCCGGTGATAGAGTGTCCTATTCCCGGATAGAGAACGAACTGCGCGTTGCAGGCGGCCGCTTCGTAGAGTTCCTGCGCCTTGGGCCACCGCTCGACCGGCGTCGCGCCGAAGAGGGCAAAGACCAGATCCTTGTCCTGCGTCTCGTAGCCGTCCTCGTAGATGACCGAATCGTTGGTGTCCTGATCGCCGATATAGAAATAAAGCGGTACCTTGCTGAATCGTCCCGTATCGAACGGCACACCGACGAGTTCTTCGAGGTCGGCGACACCGACATTGTACCGTAGCGTCTCGCCCTGCCACTCCCCCAGCGGAGCAAGCGGCCAGCCGCCGGGCGATCCGACGGCCGCCGCCTTGACGCGGTCAGGATGAAGTGCGGTGAAGCGGTTCGCGAACATCCCGGAGGCCGAGAACCCCATGATGAAGACCTTCTGCACGAGCGCCACCCCGTCGCCCGCCAATCTCCCCTGCGCATCGCCTATCATCGCGATGAGCTGGAGATCAAGCCGTTCGAGCCCGGCGATGGTGGTGGTCAGACAGTCACGGTCGAGGGCGTGGGTATAGACGAGCCAGTCGGTCATGGGACGTGGAAATGCCGGAATAAGAAGTGGAGAACCAAGCGCCGTGACATAATTAGCCCGCCAGCCGACGAGCTGTCCCGCTGCCGTATCGTGCACCGCCGGATCGTCATCCGGATGGCCGGTGTTGTTCGGTTCGACCAAGAGTGTGTCGCCGGTGACCACATCGGGAATATTCAGGTAATAAGGCCATGAGAAACCCTTTCCGGGGTCGGCCTCGACCTTTACGACGGCGGCGGAAATGAGATCAGACAAAAAGAGGAGGAATAGAGAAAGGAGAATACGGCGATGCATAGGCAGACCCTTTCTCCGTTACGGCTGACGGTACTTGACTCGCGTCTCGAAATAGTCAAGGCCCACGGTGCCGGGCCGATCCAAACAGCCGTTGGTGTAATACGGGGCGAACATGATATCGACCGACTTGTCGGTGCCGTTGAATATATCGCCGAGCACCGTCGCATCGGTGGTCGTGTAGGTGATCTGCGCCGTCGCCGCCGGCGTCGCCGTGTTGGTGGCCACCTGGCTCCATCCGCCGTTCATCCAAACGGAAACCGCCGAACCATAGACCGCAGCGCAACTCGTCCCGGTGTAGCCGGTGCCGCCCGCCCACGAATCGACGGTTACGCTCACCATCGTGCTGTTGGTCTCTGCTCCCGCCTCGCGGAACGGCACCGAGACCAGCTGTGCCGGATGGCCGTAATAAGCGGTATCGAGTTGCCAGAGGTCGTTGTAGGAATAGCCGCTGTCGCCGCCGCCAAAGAGCATCACCCTCTTTTGGTTAGTATCCATGGCCATCGACTGATAGGTCCGTGGTGCCGGCGTGATGGAACCGGTCGATATCTTATACATCACATTGGTGGCGAGATTCAAACGCCATGTTTCGTTGAAAGAGCTAGAACTGTTGGATCCGCCGAAGAAATAGATCGATCCGGTCTGGGCATCGTAGGCTCCGGCGTAACTGCCGCCGACCGGACAGGCGACCGCACCTGCGGCACCCCGACAGGTATAGGATATCGAACTCCAGCGACCGGTCGAGAAATTCCATGTCCAAAGATCGGTCCGATATGCATTGGCCGGAGTGATACCGCCAAACAACACCAGTCTGTCATTGGCGCTATCCCACACAAAGGCGGACTGTGAGCGCGCCACGGGACAGCCGTAATTCGCACAGAAAGTTCCGGCTGTCAAATTGGTCCAACGGGGATTGGCCGCATCGTTTCGGGCATTCCACTCCCACAGATAGTTATCCGGCGTACCGCCAAACACATAAGCCTTGTAGACGGTTGTCCGGTAGACCATGCCATGTTGAGTACGCGCCGGCGGACAGGTGTAGGAGGAACAATAGGCCGCATCGGTGAGTTGTGTCCAAGTATGCCCGGTGATGTTGAAACGCCAGAGATAATTATCGGGTGCGCCATAACCGGCACCGCCGAACATCAGCATGCCGCGAGGCACTACTACTATCGGCGGATTCGGGAAAGGTTGAAGGAGCCTATAATATGGCGTAAAGACCATCGCCGCGTCCGAACGGGGCCCCGGATCGGTGGCGGGCGTGACATTTGTCCACGATTGGGTGCGTGGATCATGCTGCCAGATATCATTCATCTTGTAAGAATACGCGGTGTTCATCCCGCCGTAGATGTAGAGACGAGAGTAGGTCGTATCGTAGGCCATGGCGGCGCCGGCACGGCCCTCCGGTTTGACCGGCACCGTGTCGCTCGACCCGTATAGCATGACCCAAACCGTGTTGTCCAGATAGTAGAGATCGTTCAACTGATATTCGCCGCTGGAGCCATAAAGACCGCCGAAGGCAAAGGTGTTCGTGCTTACCGGATCATAAGCAATGACAAATCCGCTCCGTTCCTGCGCCGGATTGCCTGATGTCGAGACCTGTGCCCAGCTGGTTGTCGAAGGTGTATACCGCCAGACATCGTTAATAACCGGAGAAACGCCGCTATATCCCATCATCAAGATATCGCCCGTCGATTCTTCAAAGACCATCCGATGCCCGTAACGGCCCGACGGATTGGTGGTGCTCGAGGGGGTTATCTGGGCCCAAAGATTCGTGGCCGGGTCATACTCCCAGAGATCGGAACGGTTATAGTAACCCCCGAACATAACGACCTTGCGACGGATGCTGTCATACACCATGGCGTGATCTGTGCGGGCGACGGGACGGGTGGCAGGCAACGACTTCTGCGTCCATGTGGCGGTCATCGAGTTATACTCATACACATTACCGTCCAAGCCCCAGAAAAGGGTGCTGTTGCGGTAACTATCATAGACCGCCTCGCCTCTTTGGCCGGGACCAGCGATGCTCGGCGTCGTCTTGGCCCACTGCTTGGTCGTGCCGTCATATTCGTAAATAAGATCCTTGCCTATAAGCAGATGGACACCCTTGACCTGATCGAACACCATCGACCAACCATCGGGACGATTAGCCCCGATGTATATCTTTGACCAAGTCATTGACTGTGTATCGTATTCCCAAGTATCCCAGCGGTCGTAAACGATGCCTGTGTCGGTGTACATGCCACCGACCAGTACCAAACTGCGAGTCATCGGATCGTATGTCATATGGCCACCCCAGCGGACCGGCGGGACCTCATAAGGCTCAGTGTCTATCCAGCGCTGATCGCCGGCAAGTTGCCAGACTGAGCTGTCTCCCTGCGCCTTCGCCTGATTTATCTGGGTGGTGGTCGCTTCGGTGAATTCTCCTTCGGGGATGAGCGAAGCAGAGTTCTGTGTAGTGGCGGTGAGCGTCAGCGGATTCTCCAGCGTGCTGTAGGGCACCTTGTCGCCCAGCGTAGCGACCCATTCGACATCGCGCACCTTGTTGGCCTGATCGCCGGCCGAACCACTCCAATCGCTGATGTTGCCGTAGGTGTTCACCGACGAGACATAGACCGTAGGCCGATCGGCCTTGACCAGACTTATCTCATAGTGAGTTGTCGACAGTGCATCCTGCGCCGCCTTGTCGGTGAAGGAGAGCTTGCCCAGCAGCGCCGCGCTGGAAACATTGAGCGCGTCGTAGACATTGGCGGCGTTCGCACCAAGCGATGTCTTCAGAATGTAGACCTTGAAGTCCTTGGTATTGCTGGTCTCCCGGGCGCCCCACGGGAAGCGCTTGTAGATGACCGAATCGGCGGTCCCGACCGCGGGCGCCGTCGGTTTGGTCTTATTGATGGCCATTTTCCACGGCACGGTCCGTGTCGCCGTGTTGCCGAGACGGTCGGACCAGGTGATGGTCAGCGTGTAGGTGCCGGCCGTATCGCTATCAGAAAGGGTTTTGGTATAAGAGACGACATCCACGCTCACCGTGGGCGAACCGAGCGCATACCCGGCGAGCGTCACCGCCCGACCCGAGTCGACGATCTCGTCGGCGTAGAGGGTGAGCGAAGCGGTCACGAACTGATTGGTGTAAGGATCGCGGATACTGAAATACTGGATGCTGTTGACCGTGTCGCGCGAGGCGGCGAATGTCGGATCGCGCACCAGAAGCCCGCTGACGAGCCGCGGGGCGCTGAAATCGTAGACGACCGCTTGCAGTTGGGTCTTGACGGTTATGTTCCCGGCGCGGTCCTCGGCGGTGAGGGTCACGAACTTGTTCCCCTCCCCTTCGGTGTCGTCCACGGTGTGGGTGTAGCAGAACTTGTTCGTCGCGGGCACCGCGCAGGTCACCTGCGTCATGGCGAAGCCGCCCAGATCGAGCACCGGGTCGGCGGCGAGCGTCTCGGTGGTGGTGATCGTCACTTCGGCCGAAACGACATGGCCGTCGGCGGCCGCGTACCGGCCGTCGGGGTACTGCACGCCACTGTTGGCGGTCACGACGATGGAAGCGATGCCGATGGTCGCCGCGGTACGGTCGACGGTGGTCGATCCGATGGCAAGATAGCCGGTGGTGTTACCGGCCGCGTCGGTCGCCGTCGCGGTGAAGTTGTAGGTCTGCTGCGTATCGCCCACCAGAACGGTATGTGTACAGGTGTAGGACTTGTTATCGGAAGTAGTACAGGCCGAACCGCTGGTGAGTCCATTCCAGTTAAAGGTCATGCTGGAGACCGCTTCCGAGTAGTTGAATGTCGCCGTCACCACCGCCCCCTGCTTCGCGTAGGCCGGCGTGACAAAGGGGCTGATGAGCGTCGGCACGGTCACATCGAACGGCGCGGTCGAGGCGGCGGTCACGGTGTTGGTGTTCGCCGCGCGGTCCTCCAGTGCCGTCGTTATGGTCTTGCTGCCGTCGCCGTCGGTCGACAGCACCGTGTAGCAGTAGGAATAGGTCTTCGTGCCGCTCCCCGTACAGCCGGTCGTCGTCATCGCCTTCCCGCCGATGGTCACGGTCGGCGCCTTACCGAGCGTATCGTTCACATCGAATTCATAGCGCACCTTGTCGCCCGCCTTGAGCGGTGTCTTGGGCGTCACACCGTCCGACGCGAGGAGATAGAGCGTCTCCGCCGTTATCGCCGGCAAGGTACGGTCCACCGTGAAGGTACCGAGCGTCGTCGCGGCCAGCGTGTTCCCCGCCGTGTCGGTCGCCGCCACCGCGAGTGTGTAGGCCTGCTGGACATCGGTCGAACCCACGGTATGGGTGCAGCTGTAGACCACATTGTCGCCGCTCGTGCAGGTGAAGGTCAGCGCTCCGTTGCCGCTGATGGTCACATTGCCGCTCGTGATCGGTTCAGTGAAGCTGAACGACGCCGTCACCACCGCACCTTGTTTCGCCCACGCCGGGCTCACCGTCGGATTGAGTACCGTCGGGTTGGTCACATCGAACGGCGCGGTCTGGGCGAGGATGGCGTTGGTGCTGTTGTCGTGTTCGTCGACCAGATAGATGCGTATCTGCTTCTGGCCGTCGCCGTCGGTCGCCTGCACGGTGTAGCGATAGGCATAATCGAGCCCCGCTTTCGCCGCCTGGGTCATGATCTGACCGCCGACGGTGACCACCGGATCGGAACCGAGCGTTTCGCTCGCCGTGAAGGTCACGACCACCTTGTCGCCGGTCGTTATCGAGCTCTTCTGGACCGTCAGAGCGGCGTTCCAGAAGGTGGCTGTCGCGGGATCTGCGGTCGGTGCGATACGGTCTATGGAGACCGCGCCGATGATCTCGTCGGTGAGCGTGTTGCCCGCCGCGTCGGCCGCGTCGACGACGATATCGTACCCGTTATTGTCGGCCAACTGCACCGCCCGGCCGCACACATACTGCTTGTTGTCGGAAGTGGCGCAGGTGTAACTCAGCCCGCCGGCGGAGGCGACGCTCATGTTCGCGAGCAGGATCTCTTCGCTGAAACTGAAGCGCACGATGATGGTCGACGAGGCGTTCGCGTTCTCGGGACTGACGATCGGGTTGAGCACACTCGGCGCGGTCACATCGAACGGCGCCGTGCCGGGGGTCAGGGTGTTGGTGTTGCCGTATTCGTCCTGCAGATCGACGATGATCGGCTTGATGCCGTCGCCGTCGCCCGCCAGCACCGTGTAACTGTAGACATACGCGTTACCGGCCTGACTCGCCTTGGTCATGCTCTTGCCGCCGATGCGCACCACCGGATCAACGCCCGGCATCTGTGTATCGACTGTCGTGAAGCTTATCTTCACTACTTCGCCCGCGCGCACCTCCGCCGTCCCCTGCGACGGCTTGAGCGTCGTGCCATCGCTCAGATAGAGCCCTATCACCGGCGCCGGAGCGCCCGAAAGCACCGGAAGCACGCGGTCTATCGCCACCGTTCCAAGGCTCGTCCCGCTGATGCTGTTGCCCGCCGCATCGGTCGCATTCACGACGATGGTGTATCCGGCGCCGTCGGCAAGCAGGACCGCCCGGACACAGTCGTATTTCTTGTTGTCAGCCGTCGAACAGGTGAATGCAAGGCCGCCTGCCGAGGCGACGCTCATGGCGGCCGGCAGTATCGTTTCGCTGAAACTGAAGCTGGCGGTGATGGTGCTCGATGCATTCGCCTTGGCCGGCGAGATGATCGGATTGAGCACCGCCGGTGCCGTCACATCGAACGGCGCGGTCTGGGCGAGGATGGCGTTGGTGCTGTTGTCGTGTTCGTCGACCAGATAGATGCGTATCTGCTTCTGGCCGTCGCCGTCGGTCGCCTGCACGGTGTAGCGATAGGCATAATCGAGCCCCGCTTTCGCCGCCTGGGTCATGATCTGACCGCCGACGGTGACCACCGGATCGGAACCGAGCGTTTCGCTCGCCGTGAAGGTCACGACCACCTTGTCGCCGGTCGTTATCGAGCTCTTCTGGACCGTCAGAGCGGCGTTCCAGAAGGTGGCGTTCGCGGGATCGGCGGTCGGGGCGATACGGTCGATGGCTACCGCACCGATGACCTCATCGGTGAGCGTATTGCCCGCCGCGTCGGTCGCATCGACGACAATATCGTACCCGTTGTTGTCGGCCAACTGCACCACCCGACCGCACAAATACTGCTTATTGTCGGAGGTCGCGCAGGTGTAACTCAGTCCGCCGGCGGAAGTAACGCTCATGTTCGCGAGCAGTATCTCCTCGCTGAAACTGAAGCGCACGGTGACGGTCGAAGATGCGTTCGCGTTCTCGGGATTGACGATCGGGTTGAGCACTACCGGCGCGGTCACATCGAACGGCGCGGTAGATACGAGCGTCGTGGCGCTGGTGTTGTCCGACTCATCGGTCAGTTCTATCCGG
>CALMRE010000134.1 GCA_937871295.1 uncultured bacterium
GGCGTGGTACGAGGAATTCTTCCGCACCCCCTTCCTGATGATCGCCCCCGGCCGGTTCAAACCGGGCCGCATCACCGACCGCGCCTTCTGCCAGATGGATATCGCGCCGACCCTGCTGGATCTGGTCGGCATCACCCCGGAACGGCACCATTTCCGCGGCGTTTCGATGTTCGCCGGCCTGCCGCAGCAGACGATCTATCTGGTCCAGCCCTACAACGGCATCTTCCTCGGCGGCATACTCGACGGCCGGTGGAAATACATCCATCATCTGCGGACCAACCACGAATATGTCTATGACCTGAAGAACGATCCGCACGAGAAGAAAAGCCTCATAGAAACGGCCGACCCCGCGCTCATTAAACGGCTGCGCAGTCTGCCGCAGACGATATATCTCAACCAGCAGTTGATAGAAAAGGACCGCATCTGGAAACCGGAGGAGAAGGCCAAGAAATGATCCCCGACGAGCTGAAGCCGAAAAAACGCGAACCGAACTGGAGGTTCCTGTTCTTCCTTGCCTTCGGTGCGCTCTGCGCGGTAACGGCGCTCGCCCTCTTCTGCCCGGTCAGGCACGCTCCCTGCTCTGCGCCATCCCCCGTTCCCGCCCCGGAAACCGCCCCGGCCGCGCCGCAAGTCTCTCCGACAGCGGAAGCAAGTCCCGTCATCACGCCGCCGCCCGAGAAGAAGAACGATACCTATCCCCTCACGATAAAACTGGCGGCCTCTTTCTACAATACCTTCGCCGACGACCCGGAGATAGCGCGCATCGCCGGTGAGACCGGCATCCGGAAACTGTCGGAACGGCTGTCGGCCCATGTGGCGCGCAACCTCGTCTGGAGCCTCGATATGCGTCGCGAGGTCTATCCGGGCGACGAGATGAGACTGCTCTTCCGCGTCATCCCGCCCGAAGAACAGGCAAAACGGGCCGACACACCCGACGAGATCGAACTGCTCGCGATGCAGTACCGCTCGATACGGCTCGGCAAGGAGATCCGGTTCTACCGGTTCAAAGCCTCCGACCGCCAGTTCCCCGCCTACTACAACGCCGACGGGACCGCGGTTGAAAAGACGCTGAAACGGTCGCCGCTCAAGGAGTGGATACAGATCACCTCACTGCTCAAGGACCGTCGCCCGCGCCACGACGGCATCGACTTCAAGGCGCCGGTCGGCACGCCGATCTACGCGCCGTGGAGCGGTACGGTCGAAAAGACCAACTGGAAGACCCGCTACAACGGCTATTCGCTCCTCGCGCGGCTCGACACCCAGCCGGCGGTGCAGATGATCCTGCTCCATCTCGACAAGGTGCGCCTCCAGCCGGGACAACGGTTCGCGGCGGGCGATCACATCGCCGATGTGGGCAACACCGGCCGCTCGTTCGCCCCCCATCTCCACTACCAACTCCAGCATGAACCGAAAAAGATCATCGACCCGGTCAAATACCACGGCACGGTGATCGCCAAACTGCCGGCGACCGATACCGCCGCCTTCAAAGAACAACAGGAACGCTACGACGCGCTGATGGCCAAGTAGCCACTACTCTTCATAAAAACTTGCCTATTCCCGATATTCTGGTAAGTTTTTGCGACTCCGAGCCCACGCCCCCTGAAGCCGAAAAGGTATGGGGACGGGCCGACAGGGTACGGTGCCGAAAGGCCCGCACCTCCACACTTTGGAAAGGAGCGGTTATGCTTTCTGCACATATCCGTTGAAGAATAGACTTTGGGAAGGAGAGACCCATGTTGAAGAACATTGCCCTTTTCGCGCTTACGGCGCTTCTGCTCGCGCTGACGGGCTGTGAGTCGTCGTCTAACGACAAGAAAGACTCCGACACGCCGACCGTCGACAGCGACCTGATCACCGACGACCTGATCCCCGATGAGGCGACCGACGAGGCCGAACCGGACGACGGCGACGCGGCAAAACCCGACGATAAGGACACCGCCACGGATGACGGCCCGGTCGTCACCGACGAGGATGTCACCGACGAGACGGTCACCGACGAGGATGGGTTGGTCGCCGACGATGATGCCGTCTCCGCCGATGAGGACGAAGCAGTATCCGACGATCTGCTCGACAGCGAAACAGACAACGATGCCGTGACACCGGTCTCCGGCCTGATCATCAGCGAATACATCCCCGGCAGTGCCAGCGGCACCAAGGCGCTGGAGATATATAATGTCTCGAGTACGGCCATAGCGCTCGGCGACTGCGCACTGCTCGTCTACAAGGATGGCAGCAGCACCGTCTCGGTGACCATGGACCTGAGCGAGATAGATCTTGCAGCCGGTTCGGTCTACACCGTCTGCCACACCAATTTCTCCGACAAGACGCACTGCGACCAACTCGCCAACCCCGGGTTCAACGGCAACGACGCGATAGAACTGACCTGCGGCGGCGTCACGCTGGATGTCTTCGGCCGTATCGGCGAGGATCCCGGCGCCACCACCGGCTGGGGCAGCGGCGATATCACCTCTTACCTCTACACCCTCCGCCGCGCCTGCGGCATCGTCGAAGGCGATACGAACGGCTTTGACGCCTTCGACCCGGCCGACGAGTGGATCGCGTATCCGGCCGACACGATAGATGGCCTCGGCGCGCACACCACCGAATGCGGCGGCACCGATGAGGATACGATCGTCGCGGATGAAGACACCGCCGATACGGTTATGGTCATCGACGAAGATGCACCGGCCATTGATGAGGATGCCGTCATCGTCGACGAGGATACCGTGGTCGTGGACGAAGATACGCTGGTCGTGGATGAAGACACGCTCATCGTTGATGAGGACACTGCTCTCCCCGCACCGGCCATTGAGATCTCGCAGGGGGTCACCACCTACGCGAACGACGGCGCGCCCTTCGACTTCGGCGACGCGGCCATCGGCGCTCAAACGATCACCCGCACCTTCACCATCACCAACAACGGGAATGCCGATCTGGTCATCAGCAATTTCGATCTTGACGATACCCTCAACTTCGGCGTCGATATCTCGTTGACCGCAACGACGGTGACCGCCGGGAACAGCACCACGGTAGAACTCAGTTTCTACACCACCGTCCTCGGCGTCAAGAACACCCGGTTCACGATATCGTCGAACGATCCCGGCAACGCCGACTTCGTGCTTAACCTGACGGGGACCGGCGTTCCCGCCGAGGCGATCGTTGCGGTCGAACAGGACGGCACCCCCTATCCCAACGATGGTACCGCCTACGATTTCGGCGAAGCGCGCATCGCCGTCGATACCGTGACGCGCGAATTCACCATACGGAACACCGGCACTATCGACCTGCATATCGCCGGTATCGTGTTGAACGATACGGTCAACTTCTCACTCGACGACTCGCTGACCGACTATACCGTCGCCGCCGGCGCCTCCACCACGGTAAGCGTCAGTTTCGATCCGGCGACCGAGGGATTGACAACCTCTTATCTGACCATCTCCAGCGACGACCTGAACGGAGACTATATCGTCAACCTTTCCGGCACCGCCCTGCCGACCCCGGTATTCCCGCTCCTGCTCGACAACTATGACGGCACGGGCGACCTGACCTACGCCACCGACGGCACGTGGGGGGTCAACGCGGGTAATTACGAAGGCCGCGCGAACGGTCTTACCACCCCCGAGCACAGCTATGCCTCCTACGACCTGACGCAATCGATACCGGGCTGGACGCTCGACAAAGCAAGGGGGAACGAGTGGTTCGGCTGGCTCAATATGAATCGAGAAAAGAATGTCGACGGCTGGGGAGCCGACCTGTTCTCCATGGCGATGATACTGGCGGCCGACAACGCCGACTTTAACGAAAGCGCCACGAAGGGTTATGCCGTCGGGTTCAAGAGCGACGGCTCCTTGGTCGTCTTCCGGTTCGACGCCGGCATCACCGACGCAAGCACGGCCCTGCCGGGCACCGCGACCGAACTGGTCAATTCCGGCTATGTCTACGCCAACACCGACCTCGGGGTCAATATCTATGTCGAACTCAAGAACGGCGGCAAATGGGCTATCTACTATAAAAAAGGGGCGCAGCTTTCCGATGCCGACGCCGTCGACAAGATGAAGTACACCGACGGGACCGTCACCTCGGCCGCAGCCGACGAGACCTACACCGGCACCGCCTACAAATACGCCGGTTGGGCCTACGCCCACAAGACCAGCGCGAACCATGTGGCACTCATGGACAATTTCGGCGCCGGCATGACCGAGTAATATGAGAACATAGGGAGAAACAACTATGACCAAGTATTTTGCCGTTTTTTTCAGTGCGATGCTGTTCATCGCCGCCTGCACCAGCGACAACAGCGCGAGCGACAACGAGAACATCCCCGACGAACTGGCCCCGAGCGACACCGACACGGTGATTGCCGATGACGCCGTGACGGTTGATGACGCGACGGAACCGACCGATACCGAAATGTCCGACCTGTCAGACGGGTCCGACGGGTCCGACTCGATGGTTACCGATGATATCCTTACCGACGACATCCTGACCGATGAGGCGGGCGAAGGCGGCGGCGACGATGAAGACACCGTGATGAGCGACGACGACAGCGTGGTTGTCGATCCGGTCGCCTGCTGTGTCGAGATCGTCAAAGAATGGTGGCGCTGCGCCGTCGAGGTCTACAAGACCGATCAGGCGACCGCATGCACCGATTGCGTCGCGGGACTCGCCGCCTGCACCGACTTCCTGCCGCTCGACGCCCAGTGGGCCTGCGCCGCGTCGTGCAACGACATCTGTCCCGCCGGTTCGGTGTACGAGAACGACGACACCGTCGGCAAAGGATTGGGGCAATCGCGCCGCGCGGTGGCCACCGAATACTGCACGTGGATGGTCGACGCCGCCTGCTCCTACGAACCGGCCGATTTCACCGGGCTCGGCTCGACCGAACCGCTCGAAGCCTGTTTCTAAGGGTTTGTCGCCATGTTCCATGTGCTAGTGCTGGCCGTTATTCTGGCCGCCGCTGAAGAACCGGCGACCGGCGGAAACACCTTCACCATGGGGGAGATCGTCGTTACCGGCGAGCGGATCGCCAATATCGAACAGGCGGGGACCACCACCGTCATCACCGGCGCACAGTTGGAGGAACGGGGCATCAAGACGCTCGACGAGGCGCTCGAACTGGTCCCCGGCGTCCAGACACAGCGGCACACCAAAGGGTTCGCCCGCATCCGTCTGCGCGGCTACGAACAGGACAAGGTGATGATACTGGTCGACGGCGTCCCGATGAACGATGTCTATTCGACCGATATCGACCTCTCCTCCATCCCGGTCCGCAATATCGCCAAGATAGTGGTCAACCGCGGCGTATCGTCGGTCCTCTACGGCACCGACGGGGCGGCGGGGACCATCAATGTGGTCACCAAGAAGCCCGATAAGCCCTTCGTCGACGCCAAGGTCGAATACGGCGTGCCCGACAGCGCGGCGGTATCGGCGGCCCACGGCAACGCGATCGACGCCTTCTACTATTGGATCACCGCCACCTACGACGAATATGGCGGCTACACCCCTTCGGCGACGCTGACGCCCGAAAAACGGCTCGAATGGTTCAACAAGATCGTCCGCTACGACCGCTTCGGCCTCGCCTACGACGAGGTGACCATCCCCGCCAAGGAGCAGTATATCTTCGACGACGGAAAGTGGGACCACGAACACCACCGCAAAGGGACGCTCGGCCTCAAAGGGGGCTGGCGGATAACGCCCGAAGTGGAGATCGGCCTTTCTTCAAGTCTGTTCCTCTATTCGGGGCGGACCAACACCTACCAATCGACCTGCTCGAGCGACTACAATGTCGCCAAGGAGAAATGGTCGGCCAATTCGCGTCCGTGGTTCACCGACGACATCACCCACCTCAAGGACTTCGCCCTGCGCAACCGCGCCTTCGTCTATCCCCTCCTCTACCGCGTGACGGTGTCGCCCTATCTCGACGCCCGCTGGGGCGACTTCTCGCTCAAGGCGAACCTGTGGTATTTCCGCAACCACGCCGAGCAGGAGGGCTACGCGACCACCGACCACCGCTACCCGAAGGACATGACCCTGCTGTTCACCGACAAGAACGATACGACGCTCTATGACCCTTTCCTCGACATCAAGGACTACGGCAGTCTCGGCTTCCGCCTGCTCCCCACCTATCAGTTCAGCAAGCAGTACCGGCTCAATCTCGCGCTCCACTACCGCTACGACACCTTCGCCTCCGACGAGCAGGCGGTATCGGCCACCCGTTCGCCCGCGATAACGGCGCTTGTCGGGACCGACGCCTACCCGAACACCCGCATCGGCTCGCACACCTTCTATTTCGCCGCCGAGGGGGAGGCGCGGGTGGGCGACCTGCGGCTGACCACCGGTCTTTCCTACGACTCGCAGAGCATCGGCTATTTCCGCGTCCGCGAAGGGGAAGAGTACGGGGCGGCCTACATCGTGAAGCCCGACCCCATCGTCTTCGGCACCCGCGACGCCTTCAACCCGGCCGTCGGCTTCACCTACGACGCGGTGAAGGATCTCCTGCTCCTGCGCGGCGCCGCCTCGGTGCGGGCGCGATTCCCCAACCTCGGCGAATACGCCAAGGTCGCCTCGGCGGAGTTCGACCGGGGGCTCAAGCCCGAACGGGCCTACAACGCCAACGCCGGGTTCGAATTCACCTTCTTCGACAAAAAGATCACCGTCCGTTCCGACTATTTCCTGTCGCTCATGAACGACCGGATCGCCAAGATCAGCCGCGACGATCCGCCGGTGAACATCAAGAAGATGGTCTCGCAGGGGACCGACACCGTCATCACCGCCGAGTTCAAGAAACTCGCCGGGATGGTCGACCTGACCGGCTCGCTCACCCACTCGTTCGTCCACGCCCGCAACTACGACCATTCGCCCGAAGAACAGGTCAACAAGGGGAAATACATCGAATTCACCCCCTCGCATCAGGTGCTCGCGGAACTGCGGCTGGCAGTCGACACCCCGCACGACATCTTCCGGCGCACCACCCTGTCGGTCTGGGGAAGCTGGACCTACGGCGAACTCATCTACACGATGAAAGAGGCCCCCGATGAATTCGCGCCGTTCGACACAAAATACTGGGAGGCCTCGACGCTCCACGACCCGCTGATGCTGAGCCTCCGGGTATCGCAGGAACTCTGGAAGTATTTCGAACTTTCCTTCACCGTGAAGAACATCCTCGACGACTACGCCGCCGACCCGTTCAACCCCGGCCCCGGCCGCACCTTCTCGCTCGAAGCGGCGGTCAGCTGGGAGTAGCGTTCGTTCCTTTAGCCCCTATGCTCAAATAACTTGAATTCAATATGTAATTGGGATATTTTACCTCAAGGCAGTAAAAACAACAGCCACCGGGAGACCGACATGTATGTTTCGGCAGATGCGAAAACGGCCTCTGTGTTGTCTTTCGTATTTCTCCTTCTTCTGCTCTTTGTCGCGGGCTCCTGTCAACAGCAACGATCGCCGGGCCGTGATGCCGATACGCCGGAAGTGAGCGATAACGAAAGCGCCACTCCCGAAGAAGAGGGTATCGCTCCCGAGGATGCCGATATCCCGGAGGCCGACGATGAAACGCTCCCCGATGAAGATAACGACGCTCTCTGCCGCCTGCGGATAGTGAACACCGTCGGCGGCGATATGGGGGAACTGGCGATCGCGGAGGGCAAACTCTACGCCGCCGCCGGTATCGCCGGCGTGCAGATATGGGACCTTGCCGATCCGGCCGACCCGCTTCAATTAGGTTCGGTCGCTTCAGGATGGCTGACCACGCATCTGGCGGTACGCGACCAACTCATCTATACCACCTCATGGTCATGGGACGCGCATGACTCGATCCCGAGCGGAGCCATCTTCCATGTCATCGATGAGGGCAATTCCGCCCAACCGGCGATCACCGGCAGCCATCAGCGGAAGGACTTCATCGGCGGCCTCCTTCTCAACGGCCCTTACGCCTATCTGACCGGCGACGGATACGGCCTGACCGTTATGGACATCTCCGATCCCTCCGCGCCCTCGCCGATAGTCGAACTTTCCGGCATCGGCGAGTCCCGCGCCCTTGCAATGAAGGATTCTCTGCTGATAACGATGCATCCCAACACCTATCCCGACGGCAATATGCGGACCTTCGACATCAGCGATCCGGCCGATCCGAAGTTGCTCTACTGGGGACAGATATACAATTCGACCGCTCTTGAATTCGCCGGCGACCACGCGCTGGTAACCGTCATACCCGACGGCCTCAAGGTGGCGACCATTTTCGAGAGCGGCGCGGTGCAGGAGAATTTCTCGCTGGGCCTTCCCGGCTATCAGCGGGATATTGTCGTGAACGGCTCCTACGCCTACATCGCCAGCGAGTACCGCGGCATCCATATCGTCGATGTAGCCGATCCGCTCAAGCCGGAACTGGTCGGCTGGCTCGACCTCCCCGAATGGGACGAGGAGGCATCGGCCGGCGTGTGGGGTCTCGCCTATTATGAGGGCTATATCTATGCCGCCTCCGCGACCGACGGGATCTTCGTGGTCGATGTGGCCGATCCCTACAACCCCTTCCTCGTCCGCCATATCGGCGGCCCCGAATCGACCATCGATCTGGCGATGAAAGGCGACCGGCTTTTCACGGTGGGCGACGAACGGGGGATCACGGTGCTCGATATCGGCGACCGCCGCACGCCGCGGATGATAGGACTCACCGAGGGGCTCTATCTCGACGCGAACAACATCGTCGTCGCGGGCGACCGGGTCGTGGTGAATGTTCCCGGCTACGGGACGCCGGGGCGGCTCTACCTGTTCCATCTTGAAGAGGGCGAAGAGGCGCCGCGGCTGGAATCATCCGTCGCGACCGGCGAGCGGCTGTTCCACCTACAGGTCGCGGGCGATCTGGCGGTGACCGCCAGCGAGAAGCAGGTCGAGGTGTACGATCTGACCGGGCCCCGCCTGCTCCGCTCTTTTCCGCTTCCCGAAGAGGCGGAGATGTTCTACCCCCGCTTCGCGTTGGATAAGAACGCCGCCTACACCTATTCGAGCGTGAAGGGCCTCATCGCGTTCCCTCTCGACCGGCCCGACACCATCATCTCGACCCGACCCGTCACCCTGACCGGGGTGCGCGATCTCGTGGCGGCGGAGGGTCTGCTCTATGTCGCCCACGACGGGGGAGTGACGGTGTTCGATGTGAGCGCCCTTCCCGTCATCAAGCAACTGTCGGCCTTTCCGACGCAGCAGCCGGCCTATAAGGCGGTCCCGCGGGGAGAACTGCTTTTCGTGCAGGGACGGGACAATGTCGAAGTGCTCATCGAACGCGGCGTCGGAAAGTATAATTTACTCACGCGGATCGATGTGCCGTTCTACCTCTACGATCTTGAGGTCGCCGGGGACCATATCTATCTGGCAAACCCCAACGGCGGCATGCTGGTGATGGCGCTTGAGTGCGATGGTATCGCGGCGGCCGAACCGGTCGACGAGGAACCGGGCGACTATGACTTCGCCGGATATCCCGACGAGGAGAGTCCCGACGCCGATCAGGGACCCGATCTCCCCTGCGCCGGCCGGTCGCTGAATATTCTGGCCGACCTCTCGTCAAACTATGACACGATCACCGATGCCCACCGCGCCGGCGACCGGCTCTACCTCACCATCGGGTACTACGATGATGCCGAAGCGCGCCGGATCGTCTCCTACGATGTGCACGACCCCGAAGACCCGACCCTCCTTTCCCAGTTCACGTCCCACGAACGCCCCGTCGCTCTGGCCGGTTCCGGCGACCGGCTTTTCATCGGCACCCGGAGCGGCACGGTCGAGATGTTCGACAACGCCGACACCGTCGCCCCCGCGCTGGCCGGACTTTTAACGGTCGACGCGCCGGTCAGCCTGCTGGAGGTGCGGGACGATCTACTCTTTGTCGGCACCGCGATGCCCGAACTTTTCATCTACCGGCTCGCACCGCCGCTCCCGCCACAGGTTCTGGCGCGGCTGACGCTGCCCGGCGTCCCGAATGATATCGAGCTCCATGCGGACCTCCTGTATCTTACCCTGCGCGGCTACGGCGAAGGGCTCTTCACCGGGCTGGCCATTTACGACCTTGTCGATCCGGCCGCTCCCACACTGCTCGAACTGATGGGCGTACCGCTGGCGAGCGAGGTCGCATGGGCGAACGGTATGCTCTACCTGCTCTCCTCCGCGTCGCTCCATATCGTCGATGTGGCCGACCCGCAGGAACCGCGTCTGCAGAAAACCCTGCTCATCGCCGAAGATCCCCACTCGATGGATGTCGTCGGCGACCGGCTCACCCTCCTCGCCGGGGGCGCGGTGCGGACCTACGACATCGCCGACCCGACCGCACCGCTTCTTCTCGGCTCTTCCGGCACGGTACGGGGCGAGGAACTCCGGCTTTTCGACACCACTGCCGTTACCTTTGCCGGGACCTACACCTATACCTATTTCTCGCTGGTCGATCTCGGCGATCCGGCCGCGCCGGTGGTCCGGTCGTCCCCCTCCGTGCCCGACCTCGACCCCGCGCCGGGACACAGCGCGGCCTTCGCCTTCGACGCCGGCCGGCTCTACAGCTCCCACTACCTGAACGAAGAGGTGACCATATTCGATGTGTCGGCCGCCGGCTGGCCGCTTCACCTCGGCGAACTGGAGACCACCACCGACCATCAATACCGCAAGGTCCTCGCCGTGGCGGCGGAGGGCGACGATCTTTACGCGCTTCTGCCCGACCGGATCGAATGCTGGGACATCACGATCCCCACGGCGCCCGTTTATCTCAAGGCAACCACGGTCGCGGTCGATCTCGGCGCGCGATTGGCGCTCGACGAAGAGTATCTCTATCTGGTCTGGCAGAATACGCTGAGCATATTCTCGCGCGACGGCGGCGGGTTCCTCTCCTCTCTCACCGGGATCGGAGAAACGGTGTCGCTCGTAAGTCGCCCCCCCTATCTCTATCTTGCCGACGGCGACTACGATCTCACCGTGGTGTCGGCCGCCGACCCCCTCCATCCGCAGATTGTCGCGACCATCCCGACCGACCGGCCGGTGACGCAGACACTCCGGAACGGCGACGAACTCCTCCTCCTCGGCGGCGACGCGCTCGACATTCTCGATATCTCCGCGCCGCTCACGCCGGTCGCGAAGGGGCATCTCGCCCTGCCGACCGGGGTGCTGTCGATTTCTCTTTCGGGCGATCTGCTCTACGCGCTCGACGATACCGGCCGCGTACTGCGCATCACGATCGCCGATCCGACCCACCCGGCCATAACGGGACTCTGCCCCGCCACCCATTCCGAGCCGATCGCTATGGTCGCCGATGGTGATATCGTATTTCTGGGCGGGACCGGCGCGATCCTCGAGACGCTCGTGTTCACCTGTGACGGAAATTAATAGTCCGGCTCACTCTTTCGGACAGATCGGGATATCGACCAGTTGCTCCACCACATCGCCCAGCGGCGTCTCCGTGGGATGGAATACCGGGATCTTCGCGCCGACGAACGACAGCGAAGCGCCGTAGGGCTGATCGAGGTTCTGTACATCGGTCACCGTGATGGAGCCGCCGATCGAGAGCGCCAACAGGCAGTAGTCGGTATCGTTGTTGATGCTGTTGACCAGATAGATATTGTCCGGTCCTTCCGGCTCCATACCGAGCGGATGTTCGCCCGGCTCCAGACCATCGATAGAGAGATTGAAACTGATCGCCGGATTGACGAGGGCCATGGTGGAATCCTGCGTCGATTGACTGATGGTGATGATCGCCGGGCTTTCAGCGGTCGCGCCGTAGCGGACGGCGATGGACATGGTGTAAGCGTCGACCACCTCGGTCGGTTCGCCCGGGATCGGTTTCTTTTTCTTGCCGTAGGTGCCGGTGAAGACCGGCTGATTGACCAGACCGCTCATGTCGGCATTGATCTGCGTGTCCATATCGCCGTCACCGTTGTAGACGAGCGTGAAAATGCCGCTGGCCATGAGGATGCCGTAGGGATCGACCGTGATCGGCGCGACATCGGTATCGTCGCTTTCTCCGGTGTCGATGAGGTCGTCGAACGACTCGGCTTCCGCCATGTCGTCGGCTTCGGGATATTCCATTTCGGGCTCTTCGGTCTCGGTGACGATCATCTGATCCGCATCGCCGGCGACCGCCGCATCTTCGTCTTGGGATATAGAACGTTCCTCCGTCCCCTTACAGCCGCCCGCGGCCATCAGAAAAAACAGAGCCATAAGACAAAGCGGAAACCTCATGATAACCTCCCCCGCCGAATCGATGATAACGATCTGTCCGATTTTATGGATCATCCGCGCCAAAGTCAACGAAAAGCCCATTCGTGACAAAAAGTTGCTTGTTCACCCGCCTTGGGGTATCCTGCGCCATATTCTCTGAACGATAGCGGGGGTGACTCCATGGCGAAAAGACCGGTTCCCGTGATCGCGCTGATCGTCTTGTTCATCTTTTGCGCCTGTAAAGAGCCGGTGAAGGTATCGCTCGACGCCGCGGTCGATCACGACCAGCAGGCGGCCGAAGAGGATATCACCGACCAGACCGAGGCGCCCTTCGATGTCGACGACGACCCCGAGGAGGCGGACGATAAGACGATCTCCGAGAGTTTCCTCGTGGAGAAGGATGTCGCGGCGCCCGACGGCGACATCGTCGAAAAGCCCGATGTCGATTCGAAAGTCGCCTCCTGCTCCCCGAATCCCTGTACGAAGCCCCATCAGACGGTCTGCCGCGAAGTGTCGATAGGCTACGGCGAATACGAACACTACTGCGCCTGCGATGAGGGATGGATCGGGCTATCGTGTCAGAAATGCCAGCGCGGTCACTGGGGACCCGACTGCGCCCCCTGCGCCTGCGGGAAGGAAGAGGTCTGCAACGACGGCCTCGACGGCGACGGCGCCTGTTCCTGCGCGCGGCCGACCCTTCCCGACGGAAGTTGCCCCTGTCCGCCCGGCTGGAGCGGAGAAGAGTGCGATATATTCGGAGATAACTGGGAATGTCTGCCCGAAGGGGCATCCTGCGGCGCCGGCGTCCCCTGCTGCGTCGGGTACCGGTGCATGGCCTCTTTCACGACCGACGGCTCGCTCTGCCGGAAAGAGTTCCGCTACGGCGGCGAGGAGATCCGCCGGCTCGCCGTGTCGCCCGACGGTTCTCTGGTGGCGACGGCGCGTATGGGAGCGGTCCGGCTTCACCGCGCCGACACCCTTGAGGAACTCTTCACCCTCTCCGGAGAAAGGAACAACGCCTCCACCGCCGCCGCCTTCTCTCCCGACGGGTCGCTGTTGGCGGTCAACGAGAACCATGTATTGACGCTCTACGACATGGAGGACGGTTCGTTCAGCATGCCGGTGTCGCTCTCCTACAACCAGTCGCTCGTTTTTTCCGCCGACGGCACGATGCTCGCCGCCTCTCATCAGGACGGCTTCACGATATTCACGGTCGCCGACGGAACAGTCACCGAGTATTACTCCGACGCCCTCCCCTACATCGACTCGTCGTGGAACGCCGATTCGGTTAGTTTCTCCCCCGACGGCGCGATACTCGCGGTCGGATCGGGACTCAACAGTTATTCGAGCACGGTCTATCTCTATGATGTGGCGAACAAGACCGAACTTCTCCATCTCCCGGTCACGGAATACTACACCGAGGTCTCTTTCTCGCCGGGCGGTACGATGCTCGCGACCGGCGGCTACAGCAGCGAATACCCCGGCTATGCCATGCCGGTGAACATCTTCCGGAAAGAGGGCGATGCATGGTCGCTCAAAAAGAACCTCGAGCTGATGAACGACGACGAGATCGACGCGCTCGACTTCAACTACTCCGACGACTTCCTCGCGGTCGCGGGGCGGCACTATTCCATTGTATATCGGGTGTACGACGATCTCTATCCGCTCCTTTTCTACGGCTGGGATGCCCGTTTCTCCGGCAACGGACGCGATCTTCTGGTCGGCACGGAGGACGGCGTACTCGACCGCTACTCGGTCCCGTGGTTCGATCTCGCGGCCAGCACCCGGCCGAACGGCGGGACAAAGACCGCTCTTTCCAAGGACGGCGCCAGTTGTGTCATCCTCAACCAATATCCCGGCTCTCTGGTGTTCACCGAACCGCTGACGGGCGCCGTTCAGCGGGAGGTCGTGTTGCCCGATGAGGGCGACATCTACTACCGCACCTACGGTTTCGCGGTGTCGCACGACACCACGAGGGGCGGGTTCTCCTTCTCCTACATCGACGGGGGGGCCAGCGGTTATGTGCTGGTCGACCTCGATCACGGGGCCCCACTGACAAGAAAGGAAAATGACGACGCG
>CALMRE010000135.1 GCA_937871295.1 uncultured bacterium
GCTCGCCGCCGGGATGATGCGCGGCTCCTGGCGGCGCAGTTTGTGTTCCTCGCGCGTGCCGCTGCGGACGCCGAACTGGACGAGTTTCTTCAGCCCCTCCTGCAGGCAGAGTTTCATGACCGACGAGTGGCTGAGGTGGTCGCCGGCGTACCGTTCCCGCAGGTCGGCATGGGCGTCGAGTTGTATGATGGTGAAATCGGGATAGACCTCCTTGAGCGCCAGAAAAAGCGGATAGGTGATGAGATGTTCGCCGCCGACCGAAAGGAGCCGCCGGTTGGTGAGCGTCAGTTCGTAGGCGGTCTTGTGGTTCTCTCCGCCGCCGCTCTGGGCCACTTCGGGACTGCCCACCATGAGTTCGAGCGCGCTTTTCTTCACCTCGCGCACCATGAGGCCCGGATTGCCCACCATGAGCGGCAGGTCGCCGATATCGAAAAAGGCTATCTCGTCCAGCCCGCGGCCGCTGTGGAACGAGAAGTCCTCCATCCCTTCGTCGGAATAGGCGCGGATCTCGCGCGGGGCGAACCGCGACCCCGACCGGAAACTGGAGGTGCCGTCGTAGGGTATCCCCACCATCACGATGTCGCACCCCTCGAGCGACGGGCGCGAACCGAGGAAACGGCAAATGCTGGGTGTCGCCATGAGACCCTCCCCTGTATGCAGCCGGTCCGGAGGCCTACGACTCGCCGGTGCCGGGCTTGAAGTTCTGACTCTGCCACTGGAAGTTGTCGATGAGCACCATCGAATCGAGGATATGGTCGCCGAGGTCCCATATCGCGAAACGCAGGGTGATGATCTCGCCCGGGACGACATTGCCGCGCGTCACCAGCCACGAGGTGGCGCCGTGGCTCTCGAAACCGGTCCCCACCAGTTCGTTGGTGCCGACGCACGAGGTGACCGCCCAGCCCGAACCGCTGACGTTCGTGCACTGTTTGAACAGCCCGTTGGGGGCGATGTTGACCCCGACCGGATTTTTCATGTCGTCTATCGCGAGATTCTTGTCGGCGGGATTGAGCAGGGTCGGATCGGCGCCGGGACTCGTATTGTAGCCGCTGTCGAGCAGCGCCACGAAGAAATCGTTGTAGGCCGAACAGATATAACTGGGATACTCTATCGACAGGAAATAGATGTTGAAACTGAACGAATTGGCGCTCGGCGGGACCTGCACCCGGAACTGCACCATAACGCCGTCATTGGCGTTGCCGCTGGTTCCCGTGGTCCCGGGACACGACGGCGAACTCGGGTATTTGTTGCCGTTGGCCCCGTACCAGTCGCCGGGAGCGGCCGAGGAGGTATTCTGATTGAAACTGGTGTTGGAGGGGGGATTCATCGCCTGTCCCGACGAGAGCGCGAGCATCGAACCGCCCTGTTTCGGGACGATCACCGCCCCGAGACCGCCGAGGAGCGAGTTGCTGTTGATGTTGCAGCCCGGCTGGGCGCTCGGCAGGAGGATGTCGGCCTGCACCACGCCGTTGCACAGGCCGATGGCGCGGGCGTAGTCGAACGGGTCCTTGGTGCCGAGGTTGAGTCCCGTGTCGCAGTCGTAGACCCCTTCGTCGATATTGCCGTCACAGTTGTCGTCGATGCCGTTGGGCACCTCGTCGGCCCCCGGATGGACCGCGGCGGGGTCGGGGCAGTGGTCGGTATCCTCGCAGCAGTCGGGCGGAGTGTCGCAGTAGGTGAAACTGTCGCCGTCCAGATCGGTACCATCGTCGACGGTCCCGTTGCAGTCCTGATCGACGCCGTCGTTGCAGACCTCGTAGATCGGCCTGACCTCGCCGTTGCAGTTGCCCCACGTTCCGTCGCTCTTGCACAGGCGGACCGGCGCTTTGCACGCGCCGATATCCTCGGTCCCCGCCGGACCGGTGTAGGTGCATTTCTCGGTCGAACCGGGGGCGCAGTCGAGCCCGGCGTAATCGATGTCCTGCTGGGGATCGATCTCGCCGTCGGGCTGAACGACCGTTTCGGCGCCCGATTGATCATCGTCGGGGAAGGGGCTCCCGTTGTCGTTGGCTACGGCGTCCAGATCGATGCCCGCCTTGACGCGGCATTCATTGTTGACCTTGTCGCAGTAGTAGATGGTCGTGTCGCCGCAGTCGAGATCGCGTTCGCAGTAGACACCGCCGGTGTTGTTGTCCTCGTCTGTCGGACCGCAGGCCGCGACCAACAGCGCGATAACGGTGAAGATCAACCAAAACGGGGTTCTCATGGGGCCCTCCTTTTCCGAATGTCGCCGGAAAGAAGTATAAGAACACTTTCGGGAAAAAGCAACAGGAATTTTATTATACCCCTTGATAAGGGGCCGGGTCGATCAGCCCCGCCTCGGCGAAGCCCTTGAGCCGCAGGCGACAGGAGTCGCACGCGCCGCAGGCGCGGCCGTCGTCGTCGGGGGCATAGCAGGAGTGGGTCAGCGCATGGTCCACCCCCAGCCCGCGCCCGAGCCGGACGATATCCTTTTTCGACAGATCGATGAGCGGCGCCTCGATGACGATCCCCGCGCCGTCGCTCCCCGCCTTGGTGCCGACCGCGAGGGTCCGGTTGAAGGCATCGATGAACGCCGGGCGGCAGTCGGGATAGCCCGAATAGTCGACCGCGTTGACCCCGATGGCGATGCGCGTCGCGCCGATATCCTCGGCATAGGCCGCCGCGAGCGACAGGAAAAGCAGGTTGCGCGCCGGGACATAGGTGTTCGGTATCGCCGCCGTGGCGGTGTCGGGAACCGTGAGGCCGGCATTGGTGAGCGACGAGGAGGCGAGGAACGACAGGTCGATGGTCACGGTCCGCGCCAGCTGCGAAAGCCCGTATTTTTCAAGTATGCGCCGCGCTTTTTCCACCTCCACGCGGTGCCGTTGACCGTAGGCGACGGTGAGAGGGTAAGCCTCGTCGCCGCGGGCGAGAACCATCGCGAGCACCGTGGTGGAATCGAGCCCGCCGCTGAAAAGCACCACCGTTCTCATGACCGTTTCCTCCGTTCGACACGACCCGATAGCGCCTCGACAAGGACCAGCAGCGACCCCGCCGCCGCCAGCGGCAGCGCGAGCATCGAGGCATACCTCAACACATCCAGCGCCGCCAGCGCGATCGTCGCGAGCGCCACGGTATGGAGGCTGAAATGGCGCCGCAGCGCCTGTTCCAGCCGCCGCGGGAACGCGCGGGGCGGCCGGTCGGAGCGGTGACGGTGACGGTCGTAACGCACCACCAAGAGCGGATAGACCGCCGCGAACAGGAGTCCCGACACGAGCAGCGCCGGCGTATCGCGGTGCAGAAGGGTCAAAGCCAGAAAGAAGGCCCATACCACCAGCCGGCTTGCATAATAATTGAGCACGCCGCCCCCCCGCGAGGTGCGGAAGGAGAGCCGCGCCGTCTCGCCGTCGACCGACGAGAGCACCGCCGCGACGCCCAGCAGCGCCGCGAGAGTCACGCTTTCGGTGGCGCCGGTCGCGAGCAGCAGCGCCGATGCGGCGACGCCGGTCAGCATCACCAGCAGGGTCCACACACGCGGATCGATGCCGAGGTTGGCGGTCCACGCCGTTATGAGGCGGCTTATCGGGCGGGTCAGGTTGCGTTCGACGACATCGTCCCCTTTATGGATGAGCGACCGGAGCAGATAATTCTCGGCCCCGCCGATATCGGCGGCATGCCGGATGATGAAGTAACGCGCGCCGATCACGGCGATGCGGGCATCCTGCCGCCGCGTCAGGAATTCGCGGATATGGAACCACGGCGCTTCGGCGAGATCTTCGGGCAGATGCTCCGGCAGAAGCCGCGCGAGACCTATCGGTTCGAGCGTCTCCGGGTCGCATGCGACCGCCGGGGGTTCGAAGTTGACCGTGAGGTTGCGGACCAGCCGCCCGTCGAACACCAGCAGCGGATCGGCGATGACCAGCGGCCGGTCGACGACCGGGAATTCCGGGATGAGTTCTATGCCGCGAAAGGTGTAGCGCCCTTCGAGATGAGGCGCGTAGACCGTTCGTACACCGTAGTAGCGGGCGAGCGTCACCGCCGCCCGTTCGGTAAGCGTCGCGCCGAGGAGCGGTTGGCGGGTATCGATGGCGCGGGAAGGAACGAGCAGAAGTATCGGCGTGCGCTCCATAAGGCCCCCGCTATTCTATGGTGACGTAAAAGCCGAACGGGATGACGAAACGGCCTTCTTTCAAAAGAGGAGCGGGCGGATTCGGGAACGGCGCCGCCGCCTTGAAGGCATCTATCGCCTCGCGGTCGAGGAAATCGACCCCCGACGGCCGGATCACCGTCAGCGACACGATGGTGCCGCGCGCGTCGAGCACCGCCTCGAGTTTGGTGTAACGGTCGGCCATGCCGAAGATGTGGCCGCTCGGATCGTGGACCAACAGCACCTTGGCCGGTTCCCAGTAGCGCGAAACCGCCTGTTTGATGCGGTTGTAGTAGTCGGCGTAGAGGAACCGGCGCGCGTTGACCGCCGTTTCATCCTCTTCGGGCAGGTTCTTCAGATAGTCGTTCGAAGGCGAGGTGAGCGCCGTGTCGTTGCCGAGGAAATAGGGCAGATAACGGGGCGGCAGCGACAATTCGGCCGCCTCCTGCCCCTTCCGGTCGGCCGGAGCGGCGCCGGTCATACGGCCGGGACTCTCCTTTTCGGCCCCCTTCTCGAGATCGCCCGTTTCCCCTTCGAACCCGGCGAGTTCTCCCTTCTTTATCTTCTCCTCGATCTTTTCCTTTCGCTCCTTCGCCTCGCCCGGGGTGACCAGTTCGTCGCTGTGCGGCGTCAGTCTGGCCGACGGCGGCGCGGCGAGCCGCCGGAGTTTCCTGCCGCGCACGGGGATATCCTTGTCGAAGGCGCTCCGCTTCTCGCGCGGCACGGTCGAATCCCACTTGGCAAGGAACTTATAGCTGTCGGGCCGTTTCTCGTTATCGGGCTTGGCGATATCGACCACCTGTCCGTCGGGGGGATCCTCCTTCTCGACGACCTTCTCCTCTTTCTTCTTTTCCTCCTCCGGCGCCCGGGGGGGAGCGTTCAGCGCGAAGACCGGCCCCTCGTCGAAAAGCTGCACCTGCACCAGTTCATCGGCCGGCGCGGCGCCGGTGTCGATGCGGAAAAAAAGGAACAGCAACGCATGAAGGCCCGCCGACAGAAGGACGAAAAGGAAAAGCGGCGGAAAATTCAGACGCCGTGCCGGGTGGTGAGATACGCGCGTAGCCATGTTTCGATCATACCATTGACATCGTCTTCTGTGAAGTTCTTTTTGAACGCGGCCTCCGCGAACTCTTCGAACAGTTCCCCGAACTCGCGGAGCCGCAGGAACAGGACCCGCTCGACGAACCGTTCGCCGTCGGGCGGCGGCAGGAGAGCGCGACGACACTGGACCATGCAGAAGCGGCGCGCCACTTCGCGGGTATAGTGGGCGCCATCGCGGCCGGAGGTCTCATCGAGAAAAGTATGGAACGAATCGCGGAACGCGTCGAACGACGGATCGGTCATCACTCGGCAGGTTTTTCCTCTTCGGCCGGGACCGGCTGATCGGGCGGCACCCAGCCCTTCGGCGGGACCTGACACTGATTGTCGATGAACTTCATCCCTTTCGGGCAGCAGCGGCCCGAACCGCCCTCTTCATACCCGGTGGGGCACATGACGGTGTCGACCTTGTCGGTATAGCGGGAGCACTTTCCCTCCATGACGAAGTTGTAGCCCTCGTCACAGCAGAGATAATCGACCAGATGGGTCCCCGGCGCGCAGTTGTCGAACGCCCGGAACTCGACCTTCATGCAGGTGTCCTCGTCGGCGACGCGCCCTTCGGGGCACTGGCCGCTGGTGTTGTATTCCGACACGATGTTGAATTCGCCGACATAGAGGGTCCCTTCGCTCATGTTGAGCGCGGTGGAGTAGAAATATTTGTTGTTGTTGAACTTGCGGTCGATGATGACGACGAACTCATAACTGCCCGGCTTGAGGTCGATCTGCCGCTCGGTGTTGAAGGGGAGTATCTCGGCGACCGCGAAATCGCCGTCCTCGATGATGAAAATGGCGGTGTTGCCGCTCGTGTAGTTGTTCTTGAGATGGAGGCGCGACTGGCCCGGCGCCGCGCGCATCTGTTTGTTCGGCGACTCCTTCAGAGTATCGAGCCGGTTCTTCGGCAGAGAGGTGGTCAGTTTCTTATAGAGCGAGTCTATCTCTTTTCCCACCTCTTTGGGATATTTTTCCTTGAACTCGAACAGTTTGGCGAGGTAGGCGATATCCTTGCCCTTCGCCAGCGTATCCTCTGCGAACAGCGCGATCTCCTTCTCGGCGACCGATTTTTCGCCCGACGCCGCCTGCTGTGAAGCGCACGCTATGACAATGAACAGCGCCGCGGCCGCGATCATAATGCCCACAAGGACCTTTTTCATGGCTTGTTCTCCTCCAAAGATGACTCAACCTCGCCTATGCTACACAGCCAAGGGTTTAAAATCAATATTATAATACATTTTTTTTCAACTATTGGCCCGTCCTAATGCCCTTCTCCTTTTTCGGAGCGGGCCGTGATGAAAAATAAACCCTTAAAATCCGATTGGTTATAAAATTCCGATTGACAGCGGCGCCGCTCCTGCTACTATCAGCACATGTTTCCGGGACTCACTTCTCTCCGGGTAAACAACAGGAGGTTCCGCCAATGGCCGCCAATGTGAGAAAGATGAAAAAGAAGGTGAAGCCCTACACCGAGGTGATCACCGATCAGCGCAGCGAACTGGAAAAAGACCCCATCATCAAGGAACTCATCGACCTTACCAACTACCAGAAACCGAAACAGCGGGCCGAGTGCCTCAAGATGAAGCGCCCCTGCCTGTTCGTGTCGTGCAAGTACCATCTGTACCTCGACGTCAACCCCGACACCAAATCGATCAAGTTCAACTTCCCCGGCAAGGAGGTCTGGGAACTGCGCGAGACCTGTTCACTGGATGTCGCCGACAAAGGGGGCGTGACGCTCGAAGAGGTCGGCGCCATCATGAACCTGACCCGTGAACGTATCCGTCAGGTCGAGATGCGGGCGCTCCAGAAGCTCAAGACCAACAGCGCCAAGTACAACATCAAAAATCTTTTCTTCTCGAAGTGACCGCACCGCTCACATTCCGGCCCGCCGTTCCGGGCGACTTTGATGAGCTGTGGCCCATTCTGCATGAAGTGTTCGAAAGCGGCGAGAGCTATCCGCACGCTCCCGGCACGACCAAGGAAGAAGGCTACCGCTACTGGATAGAGACGCCGACCGTTTCGATCGTCGCCATTCTCGACGGCCGCATCGCCGGGACCTACTACCTGCGGCCCAATCAGGTCGGCCTCGGCTCGCATATCGCCAACGCCGGGTACATGGTCGCCTCGTGGGCGCGGGGCAAGGGGATCGGCCGGACACTCTGTCTGAACAGCATCGAAGAGGCGCCGCGGCATGGTTTCAAAGCGCTGCAGTTCAACCTCGTGGTCGCCTCGAACGCCCCGGCGGTCCACCTCTGGACCTCATGCGGCTTCACCATCATCGGCACGATACCCAAGGCGTTCGACCACCAGACGCTCGGCCTCACCGACGCCTACATCATGCACCGTTTCGTGTAAGGAGGCATCCCGTGAACATTTCATTCGTCACCGTCCATGTTCCCGAACTCGACAAGACCATCGCTTTCTATGAGACCGTGATGGGCTTCACCGTGACCAAACGCTTCAAGGCGGGCCCGCAGGTCGAGATCGTCTTCATGGACGACGGGCGCGGCGGCCAGTTGGAATTCATCACCGGCACGGGGCACACCGTCGAGGCCAAAGGGCTCTCCATCGGCTTCACCGTGCCCGATATCGAGGCGACGCTCGCCCACCTTAAACAGCACGGCGTCACGGTGGTCTACGGTCCCGCGACGATGCCGAGCGGCGTGAAACTGCTGAACGCGAAGGATCCCAACGGCTTGGAACTCGGTTTCGTGCAGTATCCGAAGTAACCTCTTCTTTCCGCTTGCAATTCATTTTCGTTTTGTTAAAATGCCGTTGTCCGTCGCACAGAGGGGAAGAATGAAGCAACGATTTCTTAAGTTGATCGTCGCGGCGCTCGTTCTCTCCTCCTTTTTTTTTCTCGGCTGTGATTTCTACGGCTGCGGCGACGATACGAAACTGATGAGCGACGAGAAGTTCTTTGCCGCCTACTGCGACGAACTCTTCTACTGTTCCGCGGAGTGGAGCGATCATTACAACGGCGACATTGACACCTGCATCGCGTGGGGAAGAAAAGAGATATTCGACGGGAATTATATGGACCTGACCTACACGGAAGGGAACAAATGTCTCGATTGTCTTGCGGACCTTCTCTGCAACGACTTCCTGCTCTGCGATTGGCAATATGACGATTATAATGAATCGACATCTTATGCTATCTGCCCATCCTGTCCCGATTGCGCTCATATGTTTCACCCAAGACTGTCCTGCAAACCGAACATCTACCTCTACCCCGAAGAGACGACCGAGTTGACGGTCACCCTCTCCTTCCCGCGCGGCGGCGAGGTGACCGTTTCGGACCCCGAGTACGGTGACGGCTGGCGGGTGGCCGTGACGCCCGACGGCATCATCGACGATAACTATGGTTACCTGTTCTACGAATCGTTGGGCCCCGACCGGTTCCAGCGCAACGCGGCATGGCGCATCGAACAGGACGAACTCGACCCGTTCTTCCGCGCCGACATGGCCGATGCCGGGTTCCGCGGTCGCGAGATAGCCGATTTCGTCGACTACTGGCTGCCGATCCTCGACCGCTGCCCCGCCTACGACATCTACCCGCAGACCAATACCGAGATCGACGAGCATGTGCTCGTGAACTTCTCGCAGGCACCCGACATTTTCATTCGTTATTACTATGTCATCGGCTGCGCCGAGGGTGAACCGACCTTCATTACACCGGCGCCGCACACACCGGTCGAGCGGACCGGCTTCACCGCGCTCGAATGGGGCGTGATCCCGCTGTTCGACTATTGAAACCGAAACCAAAAACGTCCTTGCAATTCATTTTCGTTTTGGGTAAAATGGCGGCGTGGAATCACAACGGGGGTAATTGTCATGAAGATCTTTCTGGCGTACATCGCGGCTCTTTTTCTTATCGCCGCCTGCGACGAATTCAAAGAGGCGCCGCTTACAAAGTGCGGGACCACTCAGGTGACGGTACTGTCGGAAGAACTGGCCGAAAGCGCCAACGACACCTGTCCGTTCGCCGCATATCTTGTATCGCGAACCGAGGATAAACTGGTGATTGATTATCAGCAGATGTTCGTCTGCGCCGGGATAAAATACGGCTATATCGCCCATGTCGACGCCGCCGAGCCAACGACCCTCATCATCGAGATAACCTCCGAAAGCGGCGATTCGGTCGCCACCTGTGCCTGTTGCAAACGAATGACGGTGACCTACAAGGCTTCCGCCGAAAAGATAGCCCAGATAACGCAGTTGAAGGTCGTCGGCGAGGACTGGGATCGGGTGCTCCCGATAGAGGAAGAATGAAGCAACGATTTCTTAAGTTGATCGTCGCGGCGCTCGGATTCCTGCTCGGCATGTCGCTTCTCGGACAGGAAGAAGCTGCGGCTTCCGATGCGATCATCGATCCCTCCGATAAAGACTTCGCCGACATGGAGCCAAATGTTTACGGCCCCGGCCCCACGACATATGACTCCGGCTGTTCACTTATCAACATAGATTAAGGTATAAGTAGGGTCAACCGTGAAAGAGGTCGTTCCGTTCGTCTGCCATCTCTGCAAGGGGAAGTTTGAAGCGGAGTTCGGTGGCATGTGTCACCATTGCCGTAAACCGACCTGTTCAAAGCACTTGAAAAAGATCGCCGAGAAGAAAGATTCCCGCGACACCTATTTTTGCGACGAATGCCTCAAGACCACCGGAGCGGAAGTGGAGAAGAAAAAAAAGAGGTGGTATGAAAAGAAAATTCTCTAAATTCGTTTTCTTGGGATTTTTCTTCCTCGCCGCCTGCACCACGGCACCAACGGCCGATTCTTTTGTCGCGCAGGGAAAAGAGGTAGCGAAGGAAAAGAAGTACGAGGAGGCGCTTGCCTTCTATGAAAAGGCACTCGCCGTCGAATCGAACAACGCCTCGGCCCTCTTCAACGCCGGTGTCGCCTGCGCCAAACTGGCCCGCAACGACAAGGCATTGGAATATTTTAACGCATTGCTAGAGCCAAAAAAGGTAGGCCGTCACGATTACTACGCAGACACTCATTATAACATTGCAAGCATCAAATTGGCACAAGACAAATACAAGGAAGCCATCGATGCCGCACTACCCAGTCGGCCCTACACTGAAGATCTTATAAAAAAGGCATTAGAGAAGCTCAAAAAAACTGGCTTCCAATATTCTCCCGATGTACAAGTTCCGACGCCTATAACAATTCCTTATCCTGACGATCGCAAGCCCTTTGCCGATGCCGATGAAGCAAAAAAGAATATAGGCGTAACAGACACAGAAAGCACCCAAACCAAAATAAGGCTCAACCTTGTCGCCATTATTGATCATCAAGGAATAGTGCGTACAAGCAAGTGTGACAAGAAAGTTCATGTGGTATATGATAAAGGATTAACCTCCTTTGACTCAACGGCATTATGTGAATATGTTTCCGACCAAATTAAGAAAATCACCTTTATTCCGGCTTACGACTTCATCTGGGATGCTCCTGCCGCTTCCGTGACTTATTTTGACATTACCTTTGAAGCAAATGCCACGGTATCGGTTTCATGGAATTCAATTGCAGGTGCCGCAGAAAAAGGACCCGCGATCAAAACAACTGACTCTAACGACTCGTCGTCAGGAGAAAAAGCTCCTGTTTGGGGCGCGCTGCATAGACAATCCATCGACCATGTCATAAAACAACGTCTAAATAGAATTCGTTGGTGTTATGAAAAGGAACTGAACAAGGATCGGAAGTTGGCGGGCAAGATTGTAGTTAAATTTACCATCTCAAAAACAGGAGAGGTCTCTTCCGCAGAAACATTTGCGTCTACCATGAATAATGCCACTGTAGAGAGTTGTGTGAATCAACGGATAGAAGAAATGTTGTTTCCGATACCGGCAGGAAACGGCATTGTCATCGTCACATATCCTTTCATCTTCAAACACGCTGATTAACGTGGAATCATAGGAGAGTCTTTATGGTCTTTCGATCTCTTCTTCTTGCCTTGCTGTTTCTGCTTGTCGCCTGCGCCACATTGTCAACGGCCGATTCGTTTGTCGCACAAGGGAAAGAGGTGGCAAAGGAAAAGAAGTACGAGGAGGCGCTCGCCTATTACGAGAAGGCGCTCGCCGTCGAACCGAACAATACCTCGGCGCTTTACAACGCCGGTGTCGCCTGCGCCAAACTCGCCCGCAACGACAAGGCGATAGAGTACTTCCAGAAAACCATTTCTTCGGGAGATAGAGATAATTATTCTCACTCTCAAGATGCTCACTATAACATCGCCAGCATCAAATTGACACAAGGCAAATACAAGGAAGCTATCGAGGCTGCGCTTTCGAATCGTCCCGAGACCGATGACATTATCAAAAAAGCATTGGAGAAACTAAAAGAATCCGGCTTCCAATATGCACCCTATGTCCAGCCTCTTGCCAAAATAGAAATCCCCTATCCAACAGACATGTCTCATTTTATTGGCGCAAAATGGCCTCAAGAAAAAGTACGCGTCATGCTTGTTGCCGCTATTGATAACAAAGGGCAGGTGCTTTTAACTAAATGCTATGGCATGGCCTTATGTGAATATGCTTCAGACTATATCAAGCATACTTCTTTTTTACCTGCCTACGATTTCACTTGGGATGGGACCGCAGCCTCCGTGACTTACTTTTCTATCATGTTTTTATCTAACGCTATGGCTGCAGTTTCTTGGAAATCCATTGTCGGTGCAGCACCGAACGGTCGACTGACAAAGCCTCCGATAATTGAGGAAAAAGATGGGGCCAAGATCATTTTAGGAGCGATACATCGGCGCAGTATCGATGAAACCGTCAAGCGCAATCTCAACCATGTCCTTCGGTGTTATGAGAAGGAACTTCCTAAAAACCACAACCTCGAAGGCAAAATTGTAGTCAAGTTCACTATTTCTCAAACCGGCGAGGTTACTTCAACAGAAACTTATAAATCAACCATGAACAATGACACCGTAGAGGAATGCGTGAACTCACAAATCGGAAAAATGCTGTTCCCAGTTCCGACAGATAATGGCATCGTCATCGTCACCTATCCCTTCATCTTCAAACACACTGATTAGCCTCAACCCCTTTTTTCTATTGCAAATCCCAAATCTCTGACTATAAAGGGTGCCGGCCGTTCATTCCGATTCAGATAAGGAGCCCCGATGAAAGCACCCGCCCGCAACGACAAGATCCGCAACATCGCCATCATCGCCCATGTCGACCACGGTAAGACCACGCTCGTCGACGCCATGTTCCGCCAGAGCGGCGTCTTCCGAGAGGGTCAGGAAGTGGCCGAGCGCGTCATGGACAGCATGGATCTGGAGCGGGAACGCGGCATCACGATAGCGGCCAAGAACTGCGCCGTCCACTGGAACGGCGTCAAGATAAACATCATCGACACCCCCGGCCACGCCGACTTCGGCGGCGAGGTCGAACGGGCGATATCGATGGCCGACGGCGCGCTCCTCTTGGTCGACGCCTCGGAAGGGCCGCTGCCGCAGACGCGGTTCGTCCTCAAAAAAGCGCTCGAATCGGGCCTGCGCGTGATCGTGGTCATCAACAAGATCGACCGCAAGGATGCCCGGCCGCAGGAGGTGCTCGACGAGATACTCGACCTCTTCATCGACCTCGAGGCGAGCGACGACCAACTTGAATTCCCGCTGCTGTACGCCATCGGCCGCGAAGGGACCGCGCAGAAGACGCTGGAAGAGAAAGGCGAGAACCTGCAGGTGCTCTTCGATCTGATACTGAAGGAACTCCCCGCCCCCGCCTACGACCCCGCCCCGCCCTTGCAGAATCTCGTTTACGCTCAGGGCTACACCGCCTACCCCCCGCGGCACCCCCTCGGCAAGGTGATCAACGGATCGGTGAAGTCCAACGACCAGCTGCTCCGCATCGCCGAGGACGGTTCCCAGCCGGCGCTCAAGGTGACGCGCCTCCAGACCTACGACGGCATCAAGGTCTGTCCGGTCGATGCGGCCGAGCCGGGCGACATCATCGTGCTCGCCGGCGCCGACGAGGTGATGATCGGCGACACCATCTGCAACCGCGAGAGCCCCAAGGCGCTGCCGCGCATCCACGTCGACGAACCGACCGTGTCGATGCGCTTCGCGATAAACACCTCCCCCTTCGCCGGGCGAGAGGGAAAGTTCGTCCAGTCGTCGAAGATACGCGAACGGCTGACCAAAGAAACGCTCCGCAATGTCTCGATACAGGTGGAAGAAGGGGAGAACCGCGACAGCTTCATCGTGAAGGGACGCGGCGAATTCCAGATGTCCATTCTCATCGAACAGATGCGGCGCGAAGGATTCGAGCTGTCGGTCGGCCGCCCCGAGGTCATCTACCGCTACAAGGACGGCGTGCGGCAGGAGCCGATCGAGCATGTCTATATCGACTGCGAAGAGCAGTTCATGGGGATCGTCACCGAGAAACTTTCGATACGGCGCGGCCGGATGGTGAACCTCGTCAACAACGGCCGGGGCCGCGTCCGGATGGAGTTCTCGGCGCCGTCGCGCGCACTCATCGGGTTCCGCGACGAATTCCTGACCGACACGAAGGGGACCGGCATACTCAATTCGCTCTTCGACGGCTACGACGACTACCGCGGCGATTTCCCGACCCGCTTCACCGGCTCGATCGTCTGCGACCGGCAGGGCGAGGCGGTCGCCTACGCCATCTTCAACCTCGAACCGCGCGGGCGGCTGTTCGTCGTGCCGGGCGACAAGGTCTACGAGGGGATGGTGGTCGGCGAACACAACAAGGACCGCGACATCGACGTGAATGTCTGCAAGGAGAAGAAACTCTCCAACATGCGCGCCGCCGGGAAGGACGACAACATCCTCCTCACCCCCGTCCGGCCGATGACGCTCGAAGAGGCGATACACTTCATCCGCGACGACGAACTGGTCGAGATAACGCCGCTCACCATCCGCCTGCGCAAGATCATCCTCGACGGGATCGAACGGCACCGCGTCAAAGGCTCCGAACTCAAGGCGCAACGCGAAGGGGCTTGAACCGCTCCCGTTCCTCATCAATTACGGACATTTGACACCTTTTTGGTTGCCACTAGCAACTTTCTGATTATACTTACCAAAGATGGTCGTACGGAGGTGTGCCATGCGACATACATTCTCGTTCATCGTGCTGTTCCTCGTGGTGACGCTCCTGTCGTTCGCCGCGGCATGGCAGGTGCAGATCGCGTGGGGAGCGGAAGGGAACGGAACGAAAAAGGAGGTGAAGATGGATAGTCCCAAGAAGGTGATGAAGAGCGAAGAAGAATGGAAGAAGGAACTGAGCCCCGACCAGTACCGCATCCTGCGGCAGGCGGGGACCGAACGGGCCTTCACCGGGGCGCTCAACGATGTGTACGACCCCGGTCTGTACCGCTGCGGGGCGTGCGGCGCGCCGCTGTTCCGCAGCGACACGAAGTACGACCACGGCACCGGCTGGCCCTCGTTCACCGCGCCGATATCCGACGGCGCGCTCGAGTTCCGCGAAGACGGCTCCTACGGCATGAGCCGCGTCGAGGTGCGCTGCGCCGCGTGCGGCTCGCATCTGGGTCATGTGTTCGACGACGGCCCGGCGCCGACCGGCAAACACTACTGCATCAATTCGGCATCGATGAAGTTCGAGAAGGCGACGGCCGTCCCGGCGGGCCCCGCCAAGGCGACCTTCGCGGCGGGCTGTTTCTGGGGCGTCGAGTACAAACTGTCGCAGGTGCCGGGGGTCCTGTCGACCCGCGTCGGCTATACCGGCGGCGCGACGAAGAACCCGAGTTACGAAGAGGTCTGCACCGATGAGACGGGACACGCCGAGGCGGTCGAGGTGACCTACGATCCGGCGAAGGTGAGCTACGAGAAACTGCTCGAGGTCTTCTTCAACCTGCACGATCCTACGCAGATAGACCGGCAGGGGCCCGATGTGGGCGCGCAGTACCGCTCGGCGATATTCTACCACTCGGCGACACAGGAACTGGCGGCGAGCGCGGCGGTGAAGAAACTCAACGCCTCGGGGAAATTCCGCCGCCCGATAGCCACCGAGATCGTCCCGGCGACCGAGTTCTATCCCGCCGAGGAGTACCACCAGAAATACTATCAAAAACGCGGCAAACAAGGCTGCGGCATCTAGAAAACTTCACCCCTTCCGCCGTTTGTGCTAGGGTGGGCCGAACGACGGAGGCATCATGCGCTCACCGGCATTACCTGAAACACTGACGCGGGCGGTCATCGGGGCGGTACTCGGCTCCGACATCGCCGCGCGGCCCGCAGGTGACGCGATACCGAAGCACCTCCTCGCGCCGCACGCCGACCGGATCATGCGCCTGAGCGAGCGGTTCACCGGCGACGCCGCCGAGCGGCTGCCGCGCTATCTCGACGAGGCGGGGATGGACGATTCCTACGCCCTTTACTATCTCCCCATCAACGCGGCGAAGGTGGCCACGCTCCTTACGATCGCCCGCGCCGCCGGATATCTGGCGACCGGCCCGCTGCGCGTGGCCGAACTGGGGTGCGGCCCCGGCGGCGGACTGGTCGGCGCGCTCACGGCGCTCGACGGGACACCGCTTTCTCTCACCGGCGTCGATCATTCCGAGTCGGCGCTGGCGCTGGCCGGACGGATCATCAGTGCCGCAGGAGGCACCTTTTCCTCCATCCGCTTCAACCTCGAAAGCGCGGTCCCCGATCTCCGGGCGCCGCAGGATCTCATCATCATCGCCAATACGCTGAACGAACTCTGGCGCGGCCGCGACGATACCATCGAAAAACGGACGCGGCTCGTCGCGGGGCTCGCCGAACGGCATCTCGCGCCGGGCGGCGTAATGCTGCTTCTCGAACCGGCGCTTATCGCTCCGTCGCGCGAACTCATCGCGGTGCGCGACCGACTTCTGGCGGCCGGCGGCTGGCGTATCCTCCATCCCTGCACCCATCACCTCCCCTGCCCTCTCGCGGCGCAGCCCGACGAGTGGTGCCACGATCTTCTTTCGTGGGAAACGCCCGCCGTCGTGCGGCAGATGGACGATATCATGGGCTTCAACAAACACCGGCTCAAGTTCAGTTCGCTCGTGCTGACCCGCGGCGAACCGGCGTCGCCCGGCGACCGCTGGTATGTCCTGACCGACCCGCACGAGGCGAAGGGGATGACCGACCTGACCGTCTGCGGCGCGCCGGGCGCGTTGCGGATGATACTCTCGCGGCGCAGTTACAGCGAAACGAACCGTCCCTTCCGCAAACTCGGGAAGGGCGACCGTTTCACGCTGAAGTTGTTGCACGGACCCGAAAAACTTTACCGGCTGACGCCCGACGACGCGGTGAGGGTCGACTGATCGTTTTTTGACTTCCGCGCCGGTTCGGATAGACTT
This sequence comes from uncultured bacterium, assembly GCA_937871295.1. Classification (GTDB taxonomy): domain Bacteria; phylum UBP6; class UBA1177; order UBA1177; family JAKLFG01; genus CALMRE01. The sequence goes on from CALMRE010000135.1 coordinate 16,516, forward strand.
TCGGCCGTGAGAAACGCGGCACCCGGAACCGGTACGGAGGTCACCCATGAACAGCGCGACGCAATGCATCCTTTTCTTTTCGCTCTCCGCTTTCCTCTTTTTCTCCTGTGCCTCGGCGCCGGTCGAAGAGACGCCGCCGCCGAAAAAGAAAGCGATCGTCGATGACGGCACCAACCCCTTCACCGAGGAGACTTTCACCTTCAAGAACGGCGACAAATACATCGGCGAGGTCAGCAACGGCCTCATGGAAGGTCACGGGAAATATGTGTTCGCCGACGGCAAGGTCTACGAAGGACAGTTCGCGAACAACAAGTTCAACGGCGACGGCGTGTTGACCTTCCCCAACGGCGATGTCTACACCGGCCAGTTCCAGAACGATCAGCGGCACGGCGTCGGTTCGATGGTCTTCAAGAGCGGCAACCGCTACGAAGGGGAATTCCGCGACGATGTCATTCAGGGCAAAGGGGTGTTCCGCTACACCGACGAAACGCAGTACGACGGCGAATTCGAGAAGGGAAAACGGCAGGGGAAGGGGACTCTCTCCTATCCGAGCGGCGAAGCCTATGACGGCGAATGGATGGCCGACAAAAAGCACGGGTACGGCGTCTGGACCCTCGCCACGGGCGAACGATACGAGGGTAATTTCGATGAGGGGGAGATACTCGGCCGCGGCGTTTACTACTTCAAGGACGGCAAGGTCTACGAAGGCGACTTCCGGTTCGGTAAGATCACCGGCGAAGGAAAACTGACCATGCCCAACGGCTGCGAATATGTCGGCGGCTTCAAGAACGGTAAATACAGCGGCAACGGTATCATGATCTGTCCCGGCGGGGTCCGTCAGGAGGGGATGTGGGAGAACAACAAACTGGTCCGCAATGTCGAAAAAGAGGACGACGAAGAGTCGGCCGAACCCGAAGAGGCGGCGACCGGTAAGAACCCGGCAGAATAGGCGTTAGCCGTTCCCGGCGGCGCTTTTTTCCAAAAGACCCCGTATCTGGCGCATCTGGCCCTTGAACCGTTCGAGCCGCTCGCCGGTCAGGGTCGGCGCGGCGATCATCTTTATCCGCAGCGGATTTTCCCATTTCCCCTGACGCCGGATGCCGAAATGAAGATGCGATCCGGTGCTGCGTCCGGTGTTGCCCATTTTTGCCACGATCTGCCCCGCCTTGACGGTACTGCCCGCCCGGGTGGCGAAGGAATGGAGGTGCAGGTAGAAGGTCTCGGTGCCGTCTATGTGCCGGATGACCAGTTTGTTGCCGTTGGCCCCTTCGAAACCGGCCGAGGCCACGCGCCCCGCCGCCACCGCGTAGACCGGATCGCCCGTCCGTCCGCCGTAATCGACACCGTTGTGGAGATGCCGCTGTCCGGTGATGGGGTGGATGCGGTACCCGAAGGTCGAGGTGATGTGGATGCGGTCGACCGGCAGACGCATCCCGCTCGAGGCGAGCGCCTTGCCGTCGACGGTGTAGTGGGCGTTGTAGGCCGACTTCGGATCGTTCTCCTCGTACCAGAAGGTCTCGCGGTGCCCCGCGATCTTGCCGGTGTAGGCGGCGTAAAGCACCCGGCCGCCCGGTATCCGGCGTCCTTTGTAGAATTCCTCCTCGACGAGGATGCGGTAGGTGTCGCCGTTGCGGGCGTCGGTATTGAACGATATCATCCCCTCGAGCGCATTGTTGACCGCCTGCCGTATCCACGTGGTCACTTCGCTGCGCTGGGCGAGCGACGCGTTGAGCGTCCCCTGCATCTCCCCGGCGATGATGCGCCGCCGCGTCTCGGTGGGATAGCGGACGAAAGAATATTCGAACTTCCCGCTCTTCTCACTGCGTATCAGCGTGTGATAGGTGACGATATTGGGGCGGTAGACGAAACGGATCACCCGGCCGTCATCGTCGAACCAGACCCGGAGCGCTTCACCCGCGTAGAACTTACTGAAATCGACGTGATCACGGATGCCGTTGGCGATCTCGAGCACGCTTGCCAGCGTCATCCCCGGCACCGCCAGCAATGAATCCTCGAAGCCCTTGTAGGGAAGGATCCACCCTTCGACATACTCTGACCGCGCCTTTTCTTCAGGCAGTACGGAGGCATATCCGAGATAGGCATCGAGCGGGTTGGGTGTCATCTCTCCCGCGCCGGAACGCTCCTCTTCCCCGTCGTCGCCGGAGAACAGCAGGAACAGAAGTAAGGAGAGCAGAGCGATCGCCGCAAGCAGAACAACCGGCCGGCGCAGGGGGGTGCCGTTCTTGTAGAAAATGAAACGGTCAGGCCGGTCGGCGCGTCGGAGCATCGGCACCTCATTTTTGTCGGGCGATGGTATCCGAAAGAGGCTTCTTTGTCAACAGACAGGCGGGGATCGCGGGGAAGAAAAAAAGGCTCTCCGTCAGAAACTATGGGTAGAGGGTAAAAGAGAGAAGGAAGAAAAAAGT
>CALMRE010000136.1 GCA_937871295.1 uncultured bacterium
GCGGACAGCGAGATAACCAAGTTTTTGGAGGAAAGGGCATGAAACTGAAACTGCTTCGCATCGAGAATTTCAAGGGCATCGCCGACCTGCATATCCCCATCGACGGGAGCCTGCGGGTCTATGGCGATAACGCCACCGGCAAATCGAGCCTCAAGGATGCGTTTCTCTGGCTCCTGTTCGACAAGGACAGCCAGAACCGCGCCGACTTCGCCATTAAGCCGCGTGCCGCCGATGGGTCGGAGCGCCATAACCTCGTTACGCTCGTCGAGGCGACCCTTGACGGCCTCACTCTCCGCAAGGAACAGTCGGAAAAGTGGACGAAGAAGCGCGGCAGTGCCGACCGCGTTTTCGAGGGCAACGAAACGGCGTATTTCATCGACGGCGTCCCGGTCAAGCGCAAAGACTACCTCGTCAAGATCGGCGAAATTGCCGACGAAGTGACTTTCCGCACGCTGACCGACACTTCCTATTTCTGCGAGACCATGCACCACACCGAGCGCCGCAAGATGCTTGCCAAGATGACCGGCGTCGATATGGGGAATGTCGCAACGCTCGAACAGGAAAAGGCGCGAGTGCAGGCCAGTATCCGCGACATGAAGAAGGATATGGACGCCCTGCCGGTGCGTATCGACGAGGCGAACAAGGCGCTCCCTGTCGAGGTGAAGGACCGCGCCACCGTCGAGAACGATATTGCCGCCGAAACTGCCGAACTCAAGGCCGTCAATGACCGGCTCGCGGCCGTCGAGAATGGCGGTGCAATGGTCGAACTCAAGGCGAAGGAACGCGCCTTGAAAGAGGAACGCGCCGAACTGATACGGCTCGACAAGGTGGCCGACGATAAGGCCGCCGACGAGAAGCGCCGCCGCGTCGCCGAAGCGCAAAAAGTGCTGGACGCCGCCGCCGAAGCCTTGACGAAGGCGCGCCGTGAGCATAACGAAGCCGACGAGATCGTGAAAGGCGGAGAAGTGAAACTCAAGCGCCTCCGCACCACATACGAGGATATCGCGGCGCAGGAATTCACCGGCTCAACGGTCTGCGGTGCCTGCGGTCAGTCCCTTCCGGCCGACAAGATCGACGCACTCAAGGCCGCGTGGAACACCGCGCACGCTTCCGAGATGAGCCGCGCCGAAGCGGAAGGCATGGCGTTCCGCAAAACCTATGATGATGCGGTCGAAAAGGTTGCCGGACTGAAAGCGGCGCTCGAAACGGCAACGGCGAACATGAAGCAGGCGCAGGAACTTCTTGCGACCGCGAAATCCGCGCCGGTGGTTGCCGCGTGCAACCCGCGCATCGCGGAACTCGACGCCGATATCAGAAAGGCCGGTTGCGAGATACTCGACGCGCAGAATTCCAGCGCCGACATGACGAAAGGCATCAAGGAAGAAGCCGCCGCGATAGAGGCGACGATCAAGGCGCTCCGGCAGGACATCGCAACGATAGACGCGGCGGAAAAGACGCGGGAGCGCATCAAGAAACTGGAAGCCGAACAGTGCGGCCTTTCGGAGAAGTACGCCGGTCTGGAACGGGAACTCATGCGGATAGAGGATGAACAGCGCGCCGTTACCAGCGAAGTAGAGGCGGCGGTCAACAGCCGGTTCAAGTCGGTGCGTTTCGCCTTGTTCCGTGAGCGCATCAACGGTGGCCTTGAGGAATGTTGCGACCCGATGATAGGCGGCGTCCCTTACGGCTCCGCGAACAATGGCGCACGCATCAACGCCGGGTTGGAGATAATCGCAACGATAGGGGCGCACCTCGGCCTGTCGCTCCCGGTATTCATCGATAACGCGGAATCGGTGACGCGGGTCTATAGCGCGCCGTTCCAGACCATCGAACTGATTGTGAGCGAAAAGGATAAAACGCTCCGCATTGAAGAAAAACACTAGGAGGAAAAGACAATGAACGATCAAAAGAAAGAGTTGACGCAGGTGAAATCGTCGGAAGCCGCGCTCATGCGAGAACTGCAACAGGTACAGGGACAAATCCTCATGGCGAAGCGGTTCCCGCGCAACGAGGTTGACGCCATTGAGCGCATCAAGAACGCCTGCACCCGCATCGAACTTGCGGAGGATGCGGAGTACACCTACAACAGGGGCGGCACCGACATCAACGGCGCTTCCATCAAACTCCTTGAGGTGGTGGCGCAATGCTGGGGGAACATCGACTTCGGCGTGCGCGAGATCGACCACGGCGACGGAGAAAGCGTGGTGGAGTCTTTCGCGTGGGACATCGAGACGAACACCCGCAGTTCCAAGACCTTTACCGTCGAACACATCCGGCACGCGAAAGGGAAAAATACGGCGCTTATCGACCCGCGCGACATCTACGAGGTGGTGGCGAACAATGCCAGCCGTCGGCTCCGTGCCGCGCTTGAAACCATCATCCCGCGCGACATCGTGGAGATGGCGCGGAAGGCGTGCGCCGAAACGCTCAAGGCGAAGTGCGACACTTCACCGGCCGCCGTTAAGAAACTCGTCGATGCGTTCGGAAAGCGCGGCGTGACGAAGGAACAGATAGAGCAGTTCATCGGGCGCAAGATCGAGGCGATCACCCCGGCGCTCATGGTGCGGCTTATCACCATCGGCAACAGCATCAAAGACGGCCTTTCCGATCCGAAGGACTGGTTCAAGCCTGTCGAGATGGACGCGGCAAGCGGCAAGCAGGAAAAGCCGAAGGAAAAGAAAAAGACTGACGCTCCGGACGAACTGCCGGAAGTGGGCGACGGCGAACCGTCCGACCACGCAGAGCCGCCGGTCGAAAAGAAAAAGGCGGGGTTCTAATGCTTACCGTTCACGCTTCATCCAGCGCGGCGAACTGCTATTCATGGGGAGGCCTGCTTGTGGAGGCGGGCCTCAACCTCCGCGACATCATGCGCCGTTGTGCGCCGAAAGTATGCCTCATAACCCATGAACACAAGGACCATTGCAAGGCGGCGCACGATCTGGCACGGCTGGGCGTCGAGATAGCCGGTTCTCCCGGTACGCTTGAGGCGCTGGGCATCGACGGCCTGCGCCTACTGCCGGGGATATGGTCCGCGCCGTTGCTTGACGGCTTCAAGGTGCTTGCCTTTCCGACGGTGCATGATGCGGCAGAGCCGACGGGCTTTGTGATCGCGAAAGGTGACGAGCGCGTTCTTTTTGCGACGGATACCGCCGAACTGAATTACAATTTCAAGAATCTGACCGAGATGTTCTTGGAGTGCAATTACTCCGAGCAGGCGCTTGTCGATTCGAGCCTTGATCTC
>CALMRE010000137.1 GCA_937871295.1 uncultured bacterium
CGGCCGCCTTGCGGGAGGAGAGCATCGAGCTTTCGTCGATGATCCATACTTCCCGCCGGCCCGGTTCCGGGGTCAGGTTCTTCGCTTCCTGAAGAAACGAGTCGATGGTCTGGCTCTTTATTCCGGTCTCTTTTTCGAGGACGGCCGCGGCGGCCGCGCTTGGCGCAAAGCCCCGGACCGTACAGTCGCCCCGCGCTTCGAGTTGTTCGGCGCTGTGTTGCAGGAAGGTGGTCTTCCCGGCGCCGGCATAGCCTTGGATGGCGATATACCGGTCGGAGGTGATGAGGATCTCTTCGCTGGCGGCCTTCTGCCCGGAGGAGAGTTCAAAGCCCCGTTGCTGCTGGTATCCGCTGAAATCGACCTGCTCCGGCTTCAGGAGCGGGAGGACCGCTCCTTTGCCGTCGCGGACCGCCGCGAGCAGGCGGCATTCAGCTTCGATCTGTTTTTGGGTGGCGATCCGGCCGTCGCTCGTCTCTATCAGTTCTCCCCTCTTCTTCATATCCTCGATGCCCGCTTCGAGGGTCGCGGTGGTGTGGTGACCGCCGTTCTGACGGATGCTCTCCAGCAGGATCTCCCGTTCGGTGAGGACCGCCTTCCGTTCGGATGTATGATCGGTCGCCTGTCGGATGACTTCCTGACTCAATATCGCCGGTACGGCGGGGCGATCTCCTGTCAACATTTCACGGGTAAGGTGATGTTCCCGGCCGCTTTCCCGCCATGCGGCGTGCAACTTATCGGTATCGACTTCTTTCTTGCTGACACGGGTATTCTTTGTCACATCGGCCATCTGTTTTGCATTGGAGAGATCGATGCCGTTCTTTTTGGCATAGGTCTCTATCGTATGGCGGCGTTGGGAATGTTTTTCTATCGCTTCGGTAGGGACTCCTTTTACTTCGAAGGTGGTATCTTTGTTGTGTTCGGTAGCATACCCTTTCTCATGTAGGTTGCGTTCGAGGGCATTATGGTAGATCGCGCCGGCAAGCATCTTGTTGGTGTAGAAATCGCGGAAGGCGACGGCGCGCCATTTGCCGTCGTTGTCCTTGGTGATGTTGTGAACGATGGAATGGGTATGGAGTTGCGGGTCGATGCTGATGGTGCCGTCGGGCATCTTGACCGGTCGGGAAGAATCATGCGTGAAACTGGAGACGATGAGGTTGCCGGTCTTCTGGGTTTCGGCGATCTTTCTATCCTTATATATATTGACGGCGGCGCACTCTTTTTCAAGCCATTTGATCGCTTCGCGTTGTGCTTCTTTGTGCGCGGTCATCATGTCGTTTCTGACTCGGGAGTCATCACTACAAAAAGCGAGGATGCTCACACTTTTTGGAGCGGAAAAGGTGATGTCCTGCCCTCCGGCATGTACGAGTTCGCCTTTCTTTCTATCGGTATCCGATTCTTCTGCGGTGTCATTATCGACTGGATTCTTCTTACTGCTTGGCGCTCTTTTTTCTTCAATCAATCTGAACTTTCGCGCTATCTGTGTGCCGTCCGGCAATTCACCTTCAAAGAGTTTCTGATAGAGTCGTTCGGAGTATGGTTGACCCGCTATGCCGATCTCTTTCGCGCCTTCTCCTTGAAACTCCGCTTGCTCGTATTCTTTGGCATAGTAGGCGTCTTTCTCGTAGTAGCTACCGGCTCGTGCGCGATGGATGGAGACTACCATTTCTGCTTGTTTTCTATTATTTCTTTATCTCTACGGGTTTCTCTTTGATCACCGGTACATGACATTTATCGGAGGATTCTGTTGACAATTTATTTATTTCATCCACTTCTTCAGGAGTAAAGATACTGTTTTTCTTCTGATATTTATTTATTGAGTAGAAGATGAGCATTATATGATGTATTGCCGTATTCAATAGAAAGGGTATTTTTTCTATTATATGTTTCTCCATTCGTTCGGTTCGTTGATACATAACGAAGAGATTATTGTTGACCATCTTGGTAGCATCTATAATGGTTTTGTTCGCATTCTCTTGCGTCGCATTGTGTGTCTCGCTTATCGCTGCTGCTTGTTTCTGCTGTTCTTTGATAGTGACGAGTTGTGTGGTGATCCGGGCGAGTTCTTGGTGTAGCGGTTCGAGGTCAACCGGCTTGATTGCCGCCGCCTTTGATGCCGTGTTATCTAACTGCTCTTTCTCCCAACGGAGGCCTTTCTGTATGAGGTCTTCAATAGTCGTTGATTTCTTCGATGGGGCGTCGATACGCGCCTTGAGCACATCGGATATGGTTGCCGTTAACCAAATGTTGTGTCGTTGTTTCTTGAGGGCCATAACACGCTCCTTTATGTGGTCAAAGTGTCGGCATAGTGTCGCAAACGAACCGTTATGACACTAATATATAAATGCGTAGGAACTTGGAATACTGAGAGATATGATGCGAAGCGTCGCAACAGGTGTGGTTCAAATGGGGCGCGGGATTGGCCGGTAGGCCGAGCCCGCTGCACTGTTTGGACCCGAGGGAGTCGGGGGATGCAGAGCATCGCTCCGGCGACCGTTCCTAGCCCCATAGAGCCGAGTGCGCAGCACGCAG
>CALMRE010000138.1 GCA_937871295.1 uncultured bacterium
GCGATCTGCGCGAGGTAGTAACGGATGACATCGCTGTTGAAATCGTTCAGGAATTCGTGCAGCCAGATCGCGTTGTTCTTCGAGGTGGAGAACTTGTCCCCTTCGAGGTTCAGGAACTCGTTGGCCGGTATCTCGTCGGGCAGTTTCCAGTCCGCTTTCTGTCCCATCAGCATCGCGGGCCAGATGATGGCGTGGAAGACGATGTTGTCCTTGCCGATGAAATGGACCAGTTTGACCTCCTTTCCCCCCTGCCACCATTTCTTCCAATCCTCGGTCCGACCTAGGTTCCGGAACAATTCCTGCGTGAAGGAGATGTACCCGATCGGGGCGTCGAACCAGACATAGAGCACCTTGCCGGTCGCGCCGTCGATGGGCACCGGGACCCCCCACGAGATATCGCGGGTGATGCCGCGCGGTTCGAGTCCGCGCTGGAACCACTGCTCGCAGAACGCCTTGACATTGGCCTTCCAGTGCGGTTTCCCTTTGAGCCAGATATCGAGATCTTTCTGGAACTTATCGAGGTCAAGGAACCAGTGGCGCGAACTTTTCACCACCGGCGTCTTGCTGCATATCTTGCATTTGGGTTCTTTGAGATCGAGCGAATTGAGGGCGTTGCCGCAGTAGTCGCACTGGTCGCCGCGCGCCCCTTTGCCGCAGTGGGGACAGATCCCTTCGACATAACGGTCGGGGAGGAACATCGCGTCGTGGTCGCAGTAGAACTGATCGACATCGCGCTCCGAGATGAAGCCGTTCTTCTGGAGCGTCAGGAAGAAATCCTGCGACAGTTTCGCGTGGTCGGGGCAGGTGCTGGTCCCCGAAAAGATGTCGAAACTCATCTCGAGGCGGCGGAAGGCTTCCTCTATTATCGTATGATTCTCGGCCACCACCTGCGTGGGCGTCTTGCCGTTCTGTTCGGCGTTGATGGTGATCGGGACGCCGTGTTCGTCGGTGCCGCAGATGTAGAGCACTTCGCGCTTCTTGTTGCGCAGGGAGCGGACATAGATGTCGGCGGGCAGATAGGCGCCGGCGATATGTCCCAGATGTATCGGGCCGTTCGCGTACGGGAGCGCCGAGGTGACAAGATACCGCATGAGTTCCTCCGGTTATCAAAAACGGGGGGAGTATATCTAAAATTCGGCGGCCGTCAACTAGCTAACGGTAGAGGAACGCCATCCCCCACGCGATGATGACCACGGCGAAGGAAAAGAGCGACAGGAACAGTCCCGCCGCGCGGCCGGTGAAGAGCTCTTTTTTCAGGAGCGGTATCGCGGCGAAACCGACCCCGACCCCCGCGAGGAAGCCGAAAAAGTGCGCCATGACATCGGTCTTTTCGCTCGTCCCGAGCATCGCGAGGAGCGACAGCCCCGCGGCGAACGGTATCCAGATGCGGGTGCGCGGCATCCGGAACCGCTCGGCCGCCTGCACCGCCGCAAGGATGCCGACCGCCGCGAAGACCGCCGTGGAGGCGCCGATGGAGTTATGGGCCGATGCGTAGAACAGGGCATTGAAATAGTTGCCCAGAGCGCCGGACAAGAGCACCAGCGGCCAGACGCGCCCCGCGCCGATGACGCGGCGCAAAGCCCAGACGACGATACCGCCGAAGACGACATTGGAGCCGACATGCTGGAGATCGCTGTGGAGCGTAAGCGCCGTTATCGTAAGCCACCACTGCCCATCGGTGATGCGGCTTGCCGAGGCGTGTCCCATATCGAGCCAGAACTCGCGGCCCGGCGGCGCGTAGGTGAACGAATGAAAGATCGCGAGCAGACCGAGTACCAGCATGAGCCCCGGCATCGACTCGGGGAAATAACTGGGCCAGCGCCGTTTCGCTTTCCGTTCCCGTTCGCCCGCCTCGTACTGTTCTATCTCCCGCTCGGCCAGAACGGCATCGGCGGCGCGGACATAGAGGGTCCAGCCGTCGGGCAGGTTGTAGACCTCGTGCGGGATGTTCTTCGCCGACATGATGAGCGCCCAGCGGTCGATAAAGCGCCGGTCGCGCGACGCCGCGAGGGGTATGTAGGTCTCGTCGTGTGCCGGTAACATCCGCACCTCCGCGCTTCACTATAATCGCATCGCCGCCAAAGGCCAGCTTGCCGCCGACATTTTTTTGCGACATCGGACTCCGGTTCATTGTCCTACTGAAGGATACTTTTTGCGGAGGATACCGTCATGCGGGTGTTTTTGTTCGTTGCCCTTTTTATTCTTACGGGTCTCGCGACGGCCGCCGACAGCGCATTGTCGCCCGACGGGATGAACAGCGAAGCCTCCGTCATCATTCAGGAATGTCAGTCGAATGAGGCGAAGATAGCGGAGCTGATCAAACAGGCGGTCGGTGAAAAGGATATCCGGTGGAAACTCTGCCTTGACGACGCGGCGGTCACCGCCCGGGGCGTCGCCGCGAGCGCCGTGACGGCCGGAGCGCGGATGGGAGACCTCATCGGCGCCGCGAAAACGGAGGCGGCCAAAGGACAACTGGCGCTCCTGCGGGGACTCGGCGATGCATCGAAGAAGGCGGTTATCGAGGCGCAGTCCTGTTCGCGGCAACTGACCAAGGTGACCGACGGCAGCGCGACGAAAAAAGAGCACGATCCCCGGAAAAGCGGCTCGAAGGGGGCGAACGACGGCGTGAACGAGGCGATGGGAATGGGCTTCACCGACGATATGGTCACCGAACGGCCGGGCGGCATGAAGGGCGACGATCCGATCGACGCGGCAGGCACCGACCAAGAGGGGGGCGCCTATGAAACGCCGGGGAGCGTCGGCGATGACCCCGCTTCGGTGGAAGACCATTTTCAGGAGATAGCGGATCCCCCCTTCACTCCGGTCAGCCCCGAAAAGTGATCACGATTCCGGATCCTCTTTTTCGGGCGGCGCGTAGTCGGGATAGTCGGCGGGAGCGGTCGCGCCCGGATCGTCCAGTTTGCGCATACGGACATAATCGAGCAGCAGACAACTCTGCCCGCCGTGCGGTATGAAGGAAAAAAGGTTGGTCCCCGCCTTCAGCGGGACGATGGCCGTGAACGAGAGAAAATCGTACCCGTCACGGTAGGCGGAAAATTCGGTCACCGTCTGGTCGTTCACCGAAAAGGCAAAGGTGCCGCCGCAGGGGGCGCCGAGTATCTCCACCGTCACCGCGTAATCGCCCGGATCGAGGATGGGATGGGAAAAATCGTAATAACTCCGGGGGGATAATGCACCGAAGAGTACCGCATAGCCCTTGTCCTTGCTGAAGTCGAGTTTCTCGTCGAGCAACGGAAAGGGAAGATGGTTCAGTTTTTGTCCCACCGCGACGGTGGTGGCGTAGGCCGGTCTGCCGGTGAGCGGGCGCCCCTTGTGCTCGAACTCTATCCAGATATCGCGCAGGCGGAATTCGGCCAGTTCCTCGACCACCGTCAGATTGCGGAGTTTCGGATAATAATCGACGATATAGGCGTTCCGGAGGCCTCTTTTTTCCATGAAGTAGGCGGCGGCGTAGTAGTTCTCGCGACCGAGATCCTTGACGATGAGATTTCCCCGGTCGTCGTACGGCGGGCGGGTCTGGGTGTTGAGGAGCATCGCATGATAGAACGGAGGGACGAACACGACGCTGTCCCGTATGTCGTGGCGCGCTATCGCCTCCTCGAAGGAACGATCGGTGGTCCAGAAGCGGTCGCTGTAACGCGACAGCAGTTCGGGCATGATGAAACCGGTGACGAAAAGCATCCCGGCGACCGGGAAGGCGGCGATGAAGGGGCGGAGCCGGCGCGGGCTTTTCCGTATCGCCATCACGATGCCGAAGGCGGCCGGTATCAGCAGGAGCATCGTCACCTCGCTGAAGTAGCGCGGCCCGAAGAGATTCCCCGGCAGATAGAAGAAGAAATAGCCGGCGAAAAAGCAAAGGAAGAAGGAGGAGAGGAACAGACTGCGCCGCAGACTGAAAAGGAACCCGACGGCGAGGAAAAAGAAGGCGTAGGGGTGGCCCGTGACATTGAAAAGCATCAGGGTCAGCCGCGTGTAGGTGACCCAGTAGGCATAGTCGAGCGTAAGTCCTCCGGCGGGCAGATACTTCCCCTCGGTGTTGGGACAGCCGGTCCCCATCCCGATGCGATGGCACCGCTCCACCGGCTCGATGATGGAGAAATAGAGATCCTGCGGAAAAAGGAGCGGATCGCCCGTCATCGCGTGGTTGAACAGCAGCAGGCCGCCGGCGCCGGCGATCGCCGGAAGAGCGAAGGCGACGATGCGGGAAAGACCGGCCCGCTTCACCAGCAGATAGATGCCGAGCGGGATATAGGTGAACACCGCGTTCTGCGGTCGGACGAAAAAGGTGATCGCGATCGCCGCCGAAGCGAGGAGCAGTCCGCGAGAACTCCGCGGGTCGCGCACCACCAGCCAGACGGCAAGCATCACGAGGAAGAGGTTGAAATTATGGGTCATGAAACTGGCGCCCATGAACAGATAGAACGAAGAGACGGTGGAGAGCGCCATCGCCAGCAGACTCACCCGCGAATTGAAAAATTTGTCGGCGATCCGGCCGGTCAGCCACACTGACAGACCGGTGCACAGCGGGACCAGCAGCGACGCGGCGCCGAACAGATCGAACAGGGCGAGGAACAGCGAAAAGCCGGGAAGGAACAGCGAATAGTAACTGCCGCCGTCGCGCACCATGAAGGTGACATCGCTGTATTCGTAGAGCTCGCTCACCGGGAGCGAGAGGGTCCCTTCCTGCAGGAGCCGTGCGGTCCACAGGAAGTGCGACGCGTCGATGACATGCGGGATATTCTGGAAAACGAACATCGTGATGGCGAGCGTCGTCACTCCGGCGAAGGTCGGCACGATGAAATAGCGGAGCGCCACCAGACCGTTGAACAGGCGCCGGGCGGTGCCGGGAGCGGCCGACAGCAGCAGCGCCAGAAGCGCCGCCGAAACGCCGTACAGGATATGTATCACCGGCCAGAAGGCGGTGAAGAAAAGCCACGGGGTCGCCTTGGTCCCCCACAGGAAAAAGAGGGCGAAGATGCAGAGAGCGGCTATGCTGTGCGGAAGGCGTCGGATCATTTGGTCTTGACTATTTTCTTAAGATCGAAGCCGAGCTGTTCCATCTCCTTGAGGGTGCCGTCTTTCCGTATCTCCTCCTTCATTTTCGCGGTCTTGTCGGCCTCCTCCTGCGCCTCCTGCTCGGTGACGGCCCGTCCGCCGGTCACTTCGGCCTCGAACCGGAGACTTTTGCCGCCGGTCAGCGCCGCGTAGCGCTTTTCGATCGCGCCGCGCTTAGGCCCGATCGCCGCCTCGAGCGCCGTGGACATCCGGACCGTCACGAGCCGCTCCTCTTCGACGCACTTGGCCGCCTTGAGGCCGCTGGCGAGCATCGGGTCCTCGGCGGCGAACCGGTCGAGGAACTCGCGCCACCCGGCGACTGAAGGTTCCTCCTTCACGGGAGGCGGCTCTTTTTTCGGCGCCTCCTTCGGAGCTTCTTTCGGCGCAACGGGTTCCGGGGTTTTTTTCTTTTCGGCGGGCGGGACCATCGGTATCACCGGCGCCGGTTTCGGCGCGGCGGCGGCCGGTTCGGTCTTCGGGTTCGCCGCGGCGGGGGCGCCATCCATCCGGTCCAGCAGTTCGCGGATATCGGCCATGGCGGGGAACGACGCGGCGATGACCACCGCCACTTCGAAGAGCATCAGCGAATAATCGCTCCGGACTATGGCGTCGTGTTCGCCGTTCCAATAGTTGAACAGCCGCTGCCAGTCGGGGAGAGAGAGTTTCTTCGCCGTTTCGCGGGCCCATTTTTTCTCCTCGTCGGGCGCCTCGATGAATCGGTCGTCGGCAAGCGCCGAGGCGAGGACCAGATGGTGGAGCGTGAGCAGCACGTCGCGCGCCGCCTTTTCGAGCGCCTTGCCGCTTTGGTAGATCGCCCGCACCGCCGCCACCGCGCCGTTCGCATCGCGGTCGGCGATAGCGGTGACGATATCGCGGATGAGGGTCCGGTCGCTCGTCCCGAGGATGAGCGACACCACCGCGCAGGTCACCTGCCGCTCACCGAAGGCGAGCAGCTGTTCGACCAGCGTCTGGGCGTCGCGCATACTCCCCTCCCCTTCGCGGGCGACGAGGTAGAGGGCGTCACGGTCGTAGGCGATCGCTTCGGCCGAAAGTATCTTTTCCAACTGGTTGACGATGTCGGTGAGGCCGAGCCGTTTCAGATCGTGGCGCTGACAGCGCGACAGGACGGTGGCCGGGATCTTCTGCGGATCGGTGGTCGCGAGGATGAAGGCTGTGTGGGCCGGCGGCTCTTCGAGCGTCTTCAAGAGCGCGTTGAAGGCCGACTTCGACAGCATGTGCACTTCGTCGATGATGTAGGCCTTGCGTTTCGATTTGACCGGGCTGTAGGCGATATTCTCGCGGATGGTGCGGACATCGTCGACCGAGTTGTTGGAAGCGCCGTCTATCTCGAACACATCGGGACTGCGGCCCGCCATGATCTCGGTGCAGTTCTCGCAGGCGTTGCACGGCTCGCCGTCGGGAAGCGGAGAGAGGCAGTTAAGCGCCTTGACCAGAATGCGGGCGAGCGTGGTCTTGCCGGTGCCGCGGATGCCGGTGAACAGCACCACCGGCGCGACGCAGCCTTCACGAATGGCGTATTTGAGCGCGTTGGTGACGTGTCCCTGTCCGATGACCTCGTCGAACCGTTTGGGGCGCCATTTGCGCGCGATGACCTGATAACTGCTCATATTCCCTCCTTTTCCCGTAAAAGCAGCAGAAGCCGCCGCGCCGATTCCTGTTCGGCCGCCTTACGGTTGCGGCCGCTCCCCTGCGCGGTGACGCCCAGCACGCGGCATTCGACGGTGAAGAGGCTCTCGTGGTCGGGCCCCTGTTTGTCGACGATAAGGTATTCGGGCAGCGGCTCTCCCTGATCCTGCGCTATCTCCTGCAGACGCGTCTTGTGGTCGCGGTCGATGTGAAGCAGTAAGCCCTCTATGTCGCGCGACGCGCCGAAACGGGGCGTGAAGAGCCGTTCGACCGCACCGAAGGCCTTCTCCCAACCGCCGGTAAGATAGACGACCGCCAGGAGCGATTCGAACATATCGGCCAGTATCGATTCCTTTTCCCGGCCGCGGGTCTTCTCCTCCCCTTTGCCCAGCAGCATCAGCGCCCCCAGATCGAGCGCACGCGCCAGCTCGGCGAGTCCCGCCTCGTCGATGAGGTTGGCCCGCGCCCGCGACAATTTCCCCTCCTCCGCGTCGGGGAAGCGCCGGTAGAGGAGCGTCGAGACGGCCAGCCCCACCACTTCGTCGCCGAGGAATTCGAGCCGCTGATAGGTAGCGGTCCCCTCGGTGTCGAGCGATGGATGGATGAAGGCCTGCTCAAGGAGCTCCCTGTCGGGAAAACGGAAGCCGAGCGCCGTTTCGAGTTCTTTCACCCGCTGCCGGTCAAGCGCCATGGCCCGCTCCAAAGGCATACATGGCTATCCCGGCGGCGACCGATGCGTTGAGCGAATTGATCCGCCCCGCCTGCGGTATCTTGGCGACGATATCGGCGTTCATGAGGATGAACTGCCCCACGCTTTTCCCTTCGCCGCCGATGACCAGTAGCAGCGCGCCGCGCTGCTGCGCGACCGCTTCACGCAGGTCTATCGCCCCCTCTTCGTCGAGCGCGACGACCATCCGCCCTTCGCTTTTCGCCCGTTTGACATAGGCGTTGGCGTTCTCACTGCGGACGATCCGCAGGTGTTCGGTCGCCCCGGCGCTCACCTTGACGATGGAGGGATATATCTCGGGGACCCCTTTCTGCGGCAGGAGGATATCGTGGAAGCCGAATATCTCGGCGCTCCGCAGTATCGCCCCGACATTGTGCGGGTCCTCGACATTGTCGAGCAGCAGCAATCTGTCGGCGTTGAACACATCGTCGAGTTCGACATAGGGATAGGGCTCGCAGCGGATGACCGCCCCCTGATGCTCGGTCGACTTCGATAGCTGGAACAGCCGGTCGCGCCCCACCGATTCGACGGGGACCCCCTTGTCGGCGAGGTAGCGCGCCAGTTTCTTTATCCGCGCATTCTCGGTGGCGTTGTCGGCGATGAAGGCCTCGTGGACCTTGCGGCGGCCGCCCCGAACACCTCGAAGCAGGGATTGATCCCGTACACATATTCCCAGCGCGGCTTAGCCATGAGAAACCTCCCGCCGCTGGAACACCCTCATCCCGACCTTCTCCCTAGACAGGGCGAAGGGGTATAAGGTTTTTCCTCTCCCTATCGAGGGAGAGGATGAAGGTGAGGGTTTTCTGTTAGCCATTCTTTATTTCCGCGAGAATATCTAGGAACGCCTTCTTTCTATCGGTCGCCTGCGTGATGGGGCGGCCGATGACGAGATAGTCGGCGCCCGCCGCGATCGCCGACGCGGGGGTGGCGATCCGTTTCTGGTCGTCCTTCGAACCGCCCGCCGGACGGATGCCGGGGGTGAGTATCTTGAACGACGGCTTGGTGACGCTGCGGATGATCTCGATCTCGAGCGGCGAAGCGACCACGCCGTCCATCCCCGATTCTTCGGCCAGTTTCGCGAAGCGGGCCACCTGCTGGGCCGGGTTCGCCGCGTAGCCGATCTCGCGCAGATCATCTTCGGCGAGGCTCGTCAGCACCGTAACGGCGAGGCAGAGCGGCCGGTCGGAGAGTTTGTCGAGCTCCTTGTGCGTCTCGGCCATCATCTTGCGGCCGCCGGCGGCATGGACATTGAACATCTTCACACCGAGCTTCGCGGCGGCGAGTCCCGCCATGGCGACGGTGTTGGGGATGTCGTGATATTTGAGGTCAAGAAAGACATCTTCGCCCAGCGCGACGATATCCTTCACGAGCGACGGCCCCTCCTGCGTGAAGAGTTGTTTGCCGATCTTCCAGCCGGCGCCGAGTCCTTGCAGTTCCGTAACGATCGCGAGAGCCTCTTTCGCGCTGTCCACATCGAGTGCGACGAATACCTTTCCTTTTTCCACGGGGAGCCTCCAATAAGTCGGGTCGCGCGATTATATATTGGTGAAGGCGGAAGGCAAATTGTTTTGTGGGAAAGCGTTGCCTCACACCGCCAGATCGCTGTCGGCCGGTTCTTCGTGTCGGCGGACAAAAAGCGCCATCCCGACCGTCAGCGGCCCGATCCGCCCTCCGATCATGAGAAGCACTATGATGAATTTCCCCAGATCGGTCAGCGTTCCGGTGATCCCCATGCTGAGTCCCACCGTTCCTATGGCCGACGCCGCCTCGAAGAATATCTTGTCGAAGGGCGCCGTTTCGGTGAGATCGAGCAGGTAGACGCCGACTGTCAGAAGTATGAGATAGAGCGTGGTGTTGGCGACCGCCTGCCAGACCCGCTCGAAGGGGATGCTCTTTCCGCTGAAGGAGGCCCGTTGTTCGCCGCGCAGGGCGCTGCGGACCACGCCGAGTATCGCCGTGAAGGAGGTGCTTTTCACGCCGCCGCCGGTCCCCGAAGGCGACGCGCCGATGATCATGAGGACCGTGAGTACCAATACCGAACCTTTCGACAGCACTCCCAGATCGATACTATTGAATCCGACGGTGGTCATCGCCGTCATGCACTGAAAAAAGGCGGCGAGCAGGCGGTCGACCGGCGAAAGCGTCGTTATCGTCGGCTCGGCGAGGAACAACAACGCGGTTCCGGCGAGCGTCATCCAGAAGGTCGCACCGAGAATGATCCTGCTGGTGAGCGTTACCTGTGTCGTCTCGCGCCGGAACCGCCGCCAGTAATCGACGAACACGATGAAGCCGATGGCGCCGAGATAACTCAGGAGCGCGATGATCCCGTTTATCCAAATGTTGCCGGAAAAGGCTATGAAACTGTCGTTGAAGGTGCTGAATCCGGCGGTACAGAAGGCCGAAATACTGTGAAAAAAGGCATTATAGAGCGGGCGCGGCGCTCCGGCCGCCGAAAAGGCCCACCACAGCAGGAGCATGCCGGCCGTCTCGATGACGGCGGTGAACAGCACGACGCTTCTGATGAACCGGAACACATCAAACGACCGCGGCAGGGAGAAGACGGCGTGCGTCACCTCGGTGCGCGCCGGAGGAAGATCGGGCCGCCGCGACAGGAGGATGAACGACCCGAAGGTCATGAACCCGACGCCGCAGATCTGGATAAGGGCAAGGATCACCAACTGACCGAACAGGCTGTAATTGTCGGCGATACTGATGGAAACAAGGCCGGTGGTCGACATCGCCGAGGCGGCGATGAAGAGGTTGTCGATCGGGGCGATGTGCGGAACGATGCGGGCGATCGGGAGAGAAAGGAGGAGCCATCCGACAATAACATAGGAAAGATAGCCCCAGAAGACGGCGCGCGCCGGGGCGACGCGGCCGGTGAAGAACAGAAGGCGTCCGAGGAGCCACGAGAGGAACACCTTGACCTTCTTGAGAGAATGAAAGCGGACCGCAGACATGGCAGTACCTCACAAAAAAATTTGTAACGAGAGGAAGCCGGCCGGCGATCTTGTCGGGGGGTTTCCTCTTCCCACGCTTACGAGGTTAGCTGACGGGCTCGGGCGGAAGAGTGCCCTACGCCATAACGGCGATGCGCCCCGGGAAATGGGTCCCCCGTTCCCGCCGGTGGCGGGATTAAGCGGCTACCGGTGTACTCTTTTTGTAGGGAATGTCAAGAGGA
>CALMRE010000139.1 GCA_937871295.1 uncultured bacterium
CGCCCTGCCCGACGACGCGCAGCCCGACGACGCGCAGCCCGACGACGCGCAGCCCGACGACGCGCAGCCCGACGATACGCCGGTCGATAACCAAGTCCCCGATGTAGACGTGCCGACCCCGATCTGCACTTCGCTTGAGATCGAGGACTGCCCCTACACCGGCGATCCCGCCACGCTCAATGTCGGTCCCTGCAAGGCGGGAACGCGCCAGTGCGCTGCAGACGGACTGAGTTGGGGCGTCTGCACCGGTGAGGTCCTGCCCGCGATCAGCGATGTCTGCACCGACAGCGTGGATAACGACTGCAACGGCACGGTCAACGACGGCTACGACGATGGCGCCGCCGGCTGTTTCTGTATGCCCGCCACGCTCCATGACTGTTATACCGGACCGGTCGGTACGCTCGATGTCGGCATCTGTCACGCCGGCCAGCAGCAGTGCAACACGCAGGGTACCGGCTACGGCGTCTGCGGCGGCGAACAGAAACCGCTGCCGGCCGAGATATGCGGCAACGGCGACGACGACAACTGCAACAACCAGACCGACGAAAGCATCGACGCCGACGGCGACGGCTACGGCACCTGCGGCGGCGACTGCTGCGACAGCACCGCGCAGTGCGCCAATCCGGAGCTGGTCAATCCCGGCGCTGTCGAAGTAGAGGGCGACGGCATCGACAACGACTGTAACGGCACCACCGACGAGGATCCGCGCACCAACTGTTCGAGCGGCGCCAAGTTCAGCGGCACCACGGCGCTTAATCTCGTCAACGGCATGGATATCTGCAAGGTCTCGACGGGCGGTTCATGGGGCATCGTGGGAACGCCGACGCTCACTAAAGCTGACGGGACGGGGCCGGCCTGTCTCGAACAGGAGTGTCTCGACACTGATCAGTGGGGCGATTGCACCAGTTGGGGTGCTTGCATCAAATACAGCCCCGACAATCTGCAGATCGCACTCATGGAACAATTCGGCACCGACGCTTCCAATGTGCGGATCTACGGCGGCAATATGGCGACCCTTTCGTCTGGCAGAGCCCGTGATGCGAACGATCCCAACGCCACCGCTGATGACACCTACACCTATGCTAACGGAACTCCGCCCGCCGACTTCACCGCGCCGCACGGCGGCCTACCGACGACCAAATCGGGCTGTCCGAACGGATCGGGTGCCAACGATTCGGTCATGTTGACGGTACAACTCAAGGTACCCACCAACGCCCTCTCCTTCTCCTTCAATTTCCGGTTCTTCTCGCAGGAGTACACGAATTACACCTGCGATGCGTATAATGACTTCTTCATCGCTATGCTCTACACCGGCGCATCGGGTATTCCCGCCGACAAGAACATCTCGTTCGCCCCGGACGGCAGTTACATCAGCGTCAACTCGACCGCTTTCTTCACCGTTTGTTCACCGAAAACGGGCTACACCTGCCCCGACGGTACTGCGGCGCTCAACGGCACCGGGTACGGCACCCAATACGAAGACCCCGATGGTCTTCTAGGAAAAGGCGGCGGGACCAAATGGCTCTCGACCACCGCGCCGGTCGTCCCCGGCGAGACGATAACGCTCAAGTTCGTGATATGGGACACCACCGACCAGTTGCTCGATTCGCTGGTCCTGATCGACAACTTCAAGTGGAGCGCGCAGGGAACGAGCGGTCCGGTCACCTTCGAGTGCTGGGACCTCAACAAGAACGGCACCTGTGATGTCGCCAGCGAGGACCAGTCGGGTGACGGCGTCTGCAACGAACGCGACTGTTGATCGCCGATATGGATAGGTAGATTGAACAAAAAGGAGAAACCCATGGCTATCATCCGCTGGTTCGCCGTATCGGCTTTTTTGACGCTTTTCTTTGTCGCCTGTTCCGAGAGCCCTACCTCTCTGATCGATGAAGAGGGATGGCTTGATATCGAGGGCGGCGAAGGCGATGTCCCGCTACAGGACGATAAAGCCATGCCGACCGATAGCGACACCCCGCCGACCGAAGGGATAGTGAACGACGACGGCCAGCTCGTCAACGACGACGGTCAGCTCGTCAACGACGACGGCGAGCTCGTCAACGACGACGGTCAGGTCGTTACCGACGATGGTACGGTTGTTACCGACGATGGCACGGTTGTGAGCGACGACGCCATCCTGCCGAACGACGACGACCATCTTCTCCCCTCTGACGACGACAGCATAACATCCGCCGATGAGGACGGCATCATCGTGACCGACGACGGTACCGTGCTGCCCGACAGCGATATTCCCTGCGAATGTACGACGGGCGCCTGTTGCGACGGCTGTAACTTCCGTGACCCCGGCTTCACCTGCCGCGCCGCCGTCGGCGACTGCGATGTGGCCGAAACCTGCTCCGGGAACGGCATCGACTGCCCGGCCGATCTGTTCGCCGATCTCAACACCCCCTGCGGTAATCAGGCAAGCGGCCAGTGCAACGAACCCGACACCTGCGACGGCTACGGCACCTGCCTGACCAACTACTGGCCCGAGAACACCTCTTGCAGCGACAACACCTACTGTAACGGCACTGACGCCTGCAACGCCTACGGCTCCTGCTCAACGCACACCGGAGACCCCTGTTCTCCCGGCACTACCTGTACCGAGGACAACGGCGGCGCGTGCCTGACCGAATGCCAGCTGGCCGAGGCGAAAGAGAGTTATGTCGGCTGTGAATACTGGGGCGCGTTCCTGCAGAATGTCACCCCCAACAGCTATGCGGTGGTGGTCGCCAACCCGAACGATACCGATGTGACGGTAACGGTCTACGGTGCGGGCGATGCCCAGCTCTCCCAGTTCACCGTCGCCCCCGGCCAGATAAATTCGGCCACCTTCGATACCGCGCAGAACATCACCGGCCCGGGCATATCCAATTTCGCCTACAAGATAGTCAGTTCGCGTCCGGTCACCGTGACCCAGATGAACCCGTTCGGCAATGTGCTCACCTATACCAACGATGCCACCCTGCTTCTGCCGAAAGGCGTGCTGGGTCTCCAGTATTACGCCATGAGCTGGCCCGACTGGTACTATTTAGAGGACGGCGGCTGTGACGGCGACACCGAATACAATTATCCCGGATTCGTTTCCATCGCCGCAACGGAACCCGGCACCACTGCGGTGACCGTCACCTACCATGCCGCCTCGCGCGCCGGAAGCGGTGTCGCGGCGCAGGGGGCCGGCGACACGGTCTCCTACTCCCTCAACCAATACCAGATACTGACGATCAACTCGGCCAACGGCGGCTGCGGCGGCACCTGTTACGGGCCCGATCTGACCGGCAGTTTCATCGTCGCCGACAAGAAGATCGCCGTCTTCGGCGGCCACACATGCACCTATGTCCCGGCTTCGACACCGGCCTGCGACCACCTCGAGCATCAGATATTCCCGCTCAAGTCGTGGGGCAAGGATTTCGCCGTGGTCCGCACCATGCCGCGTTCCTCCGAGGCCGATTATTTCCGCATCCTCGCCTCGCAGGACGGCACGACGGTCAGCTGGACCGGCGGCATATCGGGCTCGACGACGCTCAACGCCGGGCAGTTCTACGAACTTTCGACCACCGCCGACTTCACCGTGACGGCCGACAATCCGGTCATGGTCGCCCAGATACTCGCCTCACAGGATGCCGGCGCGGGGACCGGCGATCCGGCGCTCATGCTCATCGCCCCCAACGAGCAATTCCGCAAGGACTACATCTTCCTCGTCGCCCCCAACTACGACTACGACCGACTCACCATCGTCGCGCAGGCCGACACCGCCATCACGCTCGACGGCACGGCCATGAACTCGAACACCTTTACCCCGATACCGGGGACCGCCTATTACCGCCAGTACATAGAAACGGCCGAAGGGGCCCACACGCTGGTCGCCGACAAACCGGTCGGCCTCTATGTGTACGGCTTTTCGCAGTATGTCTCCTACGCCTATACCGCCGGACTCGACCTCGTCGAGATAAACAAATGCTGGGATCTCAACAAGAACGGCGTTTGCGATATCGCCCTCGAGGACCAGTCGGGCGACGGCGTCTGTTCCGAGCGCGATTGCTGATGATCTTTTTGTGGAATAAGGGAGGTCCCGCCATGACCGTGCTTCGCCGGATGTGCCTTTTCACCGTCCTTTTTCTGGCCTTTGCCTGTTCCGAAAGCAATAAGGATCAGTGCGAACTGCCGGAGGATTGCCCCGACGGTTTCGACTGCGTAGACGGAAAATGCGTAAGCGGCGGCCTCGATGACGATGCGGCGACCGACGCGGCCGACACCGAAAGCGGCCTGCCCGACAAGGAGAACGTCCTGCCCGACAATACCGATACGCCGACCGACGGCGACACGATAGACGATGCCCCCGAAGGGACCGACACCGTCCCGGATATCGCGCCCGACGCGGCGAACGACACCGAAGAGCCGGACAGCGATGACGATCTGCTGGGCGAACAGGAACTGCCGGACGATGACGGTCTTCCTGCGGACGAAGAACCCGATGCGACGGACGACGGCGAACAGCCCGAGACCGAGGTCGAATGGCCCGATGTGGACACCGATGTCCAGATATGCACCCCGAATCAGGTTCAGGTCTGTGTGTACACCGGCGATCCGCTGACCCTCAATGTCGGACCCTGCAAAGCGGGATCACGACAGTGCAATCCGCAAGGTACGGCATGGAGCAATTGCACCGGCGAGGTACTCCCCTCGTCCGATGTCTGCACCGACATAATTGATAACGACTGCAACAACACCATCAATGACGGCTATTCCGACGGCGCCGACGGCTGCATCTGTCTGCCGGGCGGATCGACCTCCTGCTACACCGGACCCGGCGGCACCGAGGGGGTCGGTGAATGTCATGCGGGCACCAAGACCTGCGGCACCTACGGCAACAATTGGGGCAACTGCCTCGATCAGGTGACACCCCTCACCGAGATATGCGGCAACGGCCTGAACGACGACTGCGTGGGCGGCATCGACGACGGCCTTGACGCCGACGGCGACGGCTGGAGCACCTGTGCGAACGACTGCTGCGACAGCACCGCGCAGTGCCAGAACCCCGCCGTGGTCAACCCCGGCGCGGTCGAGGTAGAGGGCGATTCCATCGACAACGACTGCAACGGCTCGACCGACGAGGCGCCGACATCTTGCAGCAACGCCGAAAAGTTCAGCGGCACGACGGCGACCGATCTGGTCAACGCTATGGACATCTGCAAGGTTTCTACGAGCGGCTCATGGGGCATCGTCGGCACACCGGCCCTGCTACGATCGAACGAAGCCGGAGCGGTGGACAACCTCCAGATAGCGGTCATGTCCCAATTCGGCATCGACGCTTCGAATACCGCCATCGAAGGATCAACGCTGGCCGCGCTCTCTTCGGGGCGGGCACGCGACATGAACGACCCCGACGCGACCGCCTTGAAAACCTACCAGTACGAAACCACCATCACCAACCTCGCTCCCTCCGATTTCACCGCCGCCCACGGCGGTACTTTGCCGCAGACAAGCGCCTCCTGCCCCGCCGGGACCTACGCGAACGACTCGACACTGCTGGCGGTGCAACTGAAGGTCCCCACCAACGCCAACTCCTTCTCGTTCAATTTCCGCTTCTTCTCGCAGGAGTACTGGAAATGGACCTGTGACTCGGGCGGATACAACGACTTCTTCATCGCGATGCTCTACACGGGTTGGACACCGGGCGTCGGCGAACAGCCGATACCGGCCGACAAGAACATATCATTCGACACCAACGGCAGTTACATCAGCGTCAACAGCACAAACTTCTTTACCGTATGCGAGCCCAAGTCCGGCTATACCTGTCCCGACGGCACGGCCGCCCTCGCGGGAACCGGCTACGGGGAAAAGTACTATATCGTCGCGCCCGACAACTACGACATGGGCGGCGGCACCAAGTGGCTTACGACCTCGGCGCCGGTCGTCCCGGGCGAAACGATAACGCTGAAATTCGTTATATGGGATACCAACGACCGCGCCCGCGACTCGCTGGTCATCATCGACAATTTCAAATGGAGCGCCGCGGCGTCGGGTGGGCCGATCACCTTCGAATGCTGGGACATCAACCAGAACGGCACCTGCGATGTGGCGATCGAGGATCTTTCGGGTGATTACGAATGTAACGAACGCGACTGCTGACCGATACGCTAAACTTGCATTTCGATATTAAATCGGCTAGCGTTGCGGTGGCTTTCTGATATTTGAGGTGTCCGTATCGCCATGCGCAGTCTTTTCCCGGAATTTATTCAGGAACAGTTCAACAAAGGTCTATTCCGCGGCGAACTTGACGCCGCCGGGATGTTCGTCGATGTCTCGGGCTTCACCTCGATGACCGAGAAACTCATGCGGCAGGGCAAGGTCGGCGCCGAATATATCTCGAACATCCTCAATTCGACCTTCAGCCCCGTCATCGAAGCGGTCTACCGTAACGGCGGCTTCATCACCGGTTTCGCGGGCGACGCCTTCACCGCGATATTCCCCGGCAAGGATGCCTGCAAACCCTGCGTCGCCGCCATGGAGATACAGGACATATTCCGCACCAATTCGTGCCACGAGACCCCCTACGGCTCGTTCGCCATCAGCGCCAAGGTCGGCATCTCCTACGGTCAGGTGAACTGGGGCATTCCCGGCACCGATTATCACCGCACCTTCTTTTTCCGCGGTGCGGCGATAGACGGGTGCGCCGCCGCCGAACATCACGCCTGCTCCGGCGACATCATCCTCGACGCCGCCGCGCTGGCCATGACCCCCGTCGACATGCTCAAGACCGTTCCGGCGGGCGACGGCGGCTTCCACCGCGTCGAGAAATGCACCGGCCGGAAAAACGCCGCCCCCAAAAGTCCGAAACCGATATGCGTCGAGGTCGGACGCCTCTTCTTCCCCGAACAGCTCTACGAACAGAAACTGCTCGGCGAGTTCCGCGACATCGTACCGGTCTTCATATCGTTCCAGCAACCGGAAAGTTTCGAGGCGCTCGACAAATTCGTCGCGGCGGCCATCGAGACCACCGACGCGTTCGGCGGCTATTTCAACCTCGTCGATTTCGGCGACAAAGGCGGGAATATGCTGATCCTCTTCGGCGCCCCGGTCAGTTACGAGAATAATGTCCAGCGCGCCGTCAGTTTCATACTCGCCCTCAAGGAACGGGTCGAGATCGGCTTCCGTTGCGGCATCACGCAGGGCGAGGTCTACGCCGGTTTCGTCGGCAGCGACCGCCGGTCAACCTACACCGTGCTGGGCGACCGGGTCAACCTCGCCGCCCGCTTCATGATGAAGGCGCAGTGGGGCGAGATATGGCTTTCCGAAACGGTCGCCGCGAAGGTCGAAGAACAGTACGACATCGCACCGCTCGGCGAATATCAGTTCAAGGGAAAGACCGAAAAGATAAAGGTATTCTCTCTTCGCGGCCAGCGGTCGCACAGTGAAGAACTCTCCTTCGAACAGGAGATGATCGGTCGCGACGCCGAACTGAAAAAAGCGCTCGAATTCCTCGCGCCGCTCAAGAAGGGACGCAATCCCGGTGTGCTCGCGGTCTGGGGCGATCCGGGCATCGGCAAGACGCGCCTGTTGGCCGCCGTCAAGAAACAGCTTGCCGGCGAGGTCGAGGTGCTGACGCTCGCCGCCGACTCGATACTGCGCAAATCGATGAATCCCTTCACCACCTTCCTTGAACGCTATTTCGAACAGGGCGATGCCGAGAACGCCGCCGAGAAGAAAAAACGGTTCGAGAAGCGCTGGGCCGCCGTCATGTCGGGTATCGCCGCACACCCCGACGCCCGCGTGGTGCAGGAGGTGACCGAGGAACTTATCCGCACCAAATCGTTCCTTGCCGCCCTCATCGGCATCGAATGGAAAGACAGTCTCTACGAGAAATTGGACGCGAAAAGCCGCTTCGAGAATACGCTGTACGCCGTCAAGGAGTTCATCAAGGCGCTGGCGCTGGCCCGGCCGGTCCTTCTGGCGATCGACGACATCCAGTGGCTCGACAACGACTCCCGCGAGATCATCAAGGTGCTTTTCCGCCAGACCACCCACTTCCCCTTCTCGCTGGCGGTGCTGGGCCGCTACGGCGACGACGGCACCAAACCGCCCATCGATATCGACGAAGGGGTGACGCGCACCGAACTGGCGCTTGACCGCCTTTCGGCCGATACGGCGGCCGTACTTTCGGAAAAAATGCTCGGAGCGCGGGCCGGCGACGAACTGCAGGCGATCATCATGCGCCGCAGTGAAGGCAACCCCTTCTTCATCGAACAGATCTGCTACTACCTCAAAACCAACGGCCTGTTGGAACTGCGCGACAGCCGTTACGAGGCGATCGGCGGCAACGTCGATATACCGCAGGGGGTCAACGCCCTGCTGATCAGCCGCATCGACCGCCTCTCCCAGCGGCTCAAGGACGGCGTCTTCACCGCATCGGTACTGGGCCGCGAGATAGACGTATCGATATTCTCCGAGATCATGCGCGATCAGGATGTTTCCTCTCTTCTGTCGGAAGGACGCGACGAACGGATATGGACGCCGCTGTCGGAACTGCTCTATTCGTTCCGCAACCTTCTCCTGCGCGAGGCGGCCTACGATATGCAGTTGCGCGGCCGGCTCAAGGCGCTCCACCGCATCGTCGCCGACGCAATGGAGAGAGCCTACGCCGCGGAGGACAAGCACGCATCCGAAATGGCCTTCCATTTCGAAAGGGCCGAAGAGCGCGACAAGACACGGCTCTACCTGAAAAAGGCGGCCGATTTCGCCCGCGAGCACTACCAGAACGAAGATGCCATCCGTTTTTACGTAAAATTGCTCGATTATATCGACGACAAGGTCGAACAGACCGATATCCGCCACAAACTGGGCGGTGTCTACAAACTCATCGGTAAATGGAAAGAGGCGGAGGAATCCTACCGCGTCGCGCTCGAAGCGGCGCAGGAACTCAAGGATGTACCGCGTAGCGCCGACAACATGAGGGAGCTCGGCTATCTCCTGCTCGAAAAGGGACGCTACGACGAATCGCGCGAACTGCTCGACCGGGCCTTCGAGACCTATCGCGCCACCGGCGGCAAGGCGGGCGAATCAACGGTGCTCGGCTACATCGGCCTCATCTACTACTACAAAGGCGACCTCGACAACGCGATAGACTTCTTCAACCGGCGTCTTGCCATCGCCAAGGAACTCAACGACCGCGCCAATATCATGGTATCCTACCGCTATCTCGGCGGTGTCGCCTACTACCGCGCCGATTACCGGCAGGCTCAGGAGTACTACCAGCAGGTGCTCGGCATCGCCACCGAACTGGGGGCCGAACTCGATCTGGCGGTGGCCAAACTCAACCTCGGGCTCTCCTGTTCCTATCTGAATGATTTCGATAACGCCCTGCGCTACTACCGTGAAAGCCTCGAGGTCTATCAGAAATTCGGCTCGAAGTTCTACATCGCCTACACCCACAACAACATGGGAGAGCTCCTCTTCTGGATGGGCAGTTACGAGGAAGCGATCACCTCGTTCAAGGAACAGCGCAATATCGCGGCAGAACTCGGCAGTTCGCGCCACGTGGCGATGGCCAACAATATGCTCGGCAATGTCAGCAAGCGTCAGAAGCAGTACGATCAGGCGCGTGAATACTATGACCGCGCCCTCAAGATAGCCACCGAATTCTCGCTCAAGAACCTCATGTGCGAGTTCCTCTTCGAGAAGGCGGAACTGCTCTTCGAGACCGGTCGGGGGGAGGAGGCGACCCCGCTCAACAATGAGGCGATACAGATCAGCGAGGCGGTCGGGCGCAAGGATTTCCTGTTCAAGGCCTGTCTGCTCAAGGAACGTATAACGGCGCGCACCGACCCGAAAACGGCGGCCGCGGCGCTTGAAAAAATGCTTTCCGAATGCAAGACCAACGATCAGACGGCGACCGTCTACTACTATCTCGCCGAGTTCACCGGTGAAGCGGCCCACCGCGCCAAGGCGCTGGAACTGTACGACACCCTCTTCAAGACCGCGCCGCGCGCCGAATACCGCGACCGCATCCAGACCCTGAAAAAGAACTGAGCCCGCCCGCCGGGACCGGGAAAACATTCGATGACGAACGACTCCCTCAAAGAAAGAACGGTATCAGGCGCCACGTGGGTGGCGGTCGAAAAATGGGGCCAGCAGGCGGTCCAGTTCCTCATCACCATCATCATCGCCCGGATACTCAGCCCCGCCGATTACGGCATCGTAGGGATACTGCTGGTATTCCTTATGCTGTCGAATGTCCTGATCGACAGCGGCTTCGGCGCGGCTCTCATCCGGAAGAAGGAGGTGAGCGACGTCGATTATTCGACGGTCTTCTATTTCAATCTTCTCCTATCGATCGTGTGCTATGGCCTGTTATATCTTTCCGCGCCGCTGATCGCCCGGTTCTTCAATGAGCCGCAACTGGTCGCTGTCGCTCGCGTGCTCGGGCTGACCGTCCTATTCAACGCGCTATCGCTCATCCAGACGACCATCCTGCAAAAACGGATGGATTTCCGTCCACAGGCCGCCGTCGCGCTCGTTTCGGCCCTCAGCTCGGGCGCAGTGGGCGTCGCCATGGCCTACGGCGGTTCCGGCCTCTGGGCGCTCGTCGGACAGTCGCTTTCGAACGCCGCATTGCAGGCGGCGCTCTACTGGTTCTCCGGCGCATGGCGGCCGACGCTCGTCTTCTCGCGCGCCTCGCTCGCCTCCCTTTTCTCATTTTCTTCCAAACTCCTTGTCTCGTCGCTCATCAATGTCCTGTTCAAGAGCATCGTCCCTCTCATCATCGGCAAGCACTACTCGACCCGCGACCTCGGTTTCTACACGCAGAGCAGGCGGCTGAGCGACATACCTTCCGTCAACACCACACTGATCGTCCAGAAGGTATCCTTCGCGGCGCTCGCGACGATACAGGATGACGACGCACGGCTCAAGGCGGCCTACCGCCGGATCATCCAAAGCGTCGTCTTCGTCGTCTTCCCCGCCATGCTCCTGCTCGCGGCGGTCGCGCACCCCGCGATACTACTCCTGCTTACCGAAAAATGGCTGCCCGCGGTCCCCTATCTCCAGATACTCGTGTTCGGCGGCATGCTCTATCCGCTCCACTCGCTCACGCTCAATATCTGTCAGGTCAAGGGACGCTCCGACATCTTCCTGAAACTCGAAGTAGTCAAGAAGGTCATCGCGCTCTTCTTCATCGTCGCGGCGATACCGTTCGGTGTCATGGCGCTTGTCGTGGCCGAGACGATCAACAGCATCGTCGGCTACTTCCTGAACGCGAAATTCAACGGCGATCTCCTCGCCTATCCGCTTAAAGAGCAGATCTCCGATATCGCCCCGACCCTCCTCCTTTCGGCGGCAACGGCCGGTATCGTGTGGGCCTTCGGCCTTTTTGTCTCCCTTCCCCTCATCCTTCTGCTGGCGTCGCAACTCCTGATCGGCCTGCTGCTCTACCTTTTTCTCGCGCGGCTGTTCCGGATAGCCGCCTTGACCGAATGGCATATGCTGTTGCGCGAACGGCTCGCCGCGCTTAAGCGTTCCGCTGAACCGCGGGGCAAGGATCAGTAGGCCTTCTTGAGTATCTCCAGCACCTGCTTCTCGTTCAGTTTCCGGAAGACCCCCACCTCGCCGAACTCGACCACCGTCTTGGCGATGGTCGGAAGCATATCTTCGGCGACACCGACCTCGCGGAGCCGCGCCGGCATGCCGAGTTCGGTGAAGAACTGACGGGTGCGGGCGATCCCCTCGCGGGCCGCCTCCATCCGATCCATCGCGAGAGGGACCTGCCAGACATGGCGGGCCAGATCGTAGAACTTGCCCTGCGTGTCCTCCCCGAGCACGAAATCCATCCAATGCGGGAAGAGGATCGCAAGCCCGACCCCATGCGTCACATCGTAGTGAGCGGCGACGCCGTGACCGATCATGTGGGTCCCCCAGTCGCCCGTCTTGCCGTAGGTCAGCAGTTCGTTAAGGGCGAGCGTTCCGGCCCACAGCAGGTTGGCGCGCGCCTCGTAATTCTCGGGGTCCTTGAGGGCGACCGGGCCGTAGGTGATACAGGTCTTGAGCAGGGCGTCGGCGAGCCGGTCCTGCACGAAGGCGCCGGACACCGGCGAGAAGTACTGTTCGTACACATGGCTCATGATATCGACCGTGCCGGCGGCGGTGTGACGCGGGGGCACGGTATAGGTGTAGACCGGGTCGAGCACCGAAAAACGGGGCTTGAGGAAGGGCATCCGTATCGGCAGTTTCTGCTTTGTCTCAAGGTTGGAAACAACGCTCGTGCCGTTCATCTCGCTGCCGGTGGCCGCAAGCGTCAGCACCACTCCGAGCGGGAGCGCACCCTTCACCTCCCCTTTCCGCAGGTAGAGATCCCACGGATCGCCGTCGTAGCAAGCACCCACGGCGATACCTTTCGCGCAGTCGATCACACTGCCGCCGCCGATGGCCATGATGAAGTCGATGCCGTGACTTTTGACGATATGGACGCCGTCGCGGACGCTTTTAATGCGCGGATTCGGCTCAATGCCGCCCAGTTCGCAGAAGGATATCCCCTTCTCGGCGAGCTTGGCGCACACTGCGTCGTATATCCCCTGCTGTTTGACGCGGCCCGAGCCATAGCAGATGAGCACCCGGGTACCGCCGTGCCGCCGCACCTGTTCGCCGACCACCTTGATCTGACCTTTGCCGAAGAACACTTCGGTCGGGATGGAGAACTTGAAATTAAGCATAGCGGTCTCTCCTTCTATATTGTAGATATCATCCGCGGGTCCAGAAACCGGGCGCCATGGTCATCTGGCCGCTCCGGGTGGCGCAGGAGGCGTATGCATCGCGCATCCATTGCCGCAGATACTCCTCGAAACCGGCCGGATATATGCGCGTCCGCCGGTTCGCCTCCAACAGTTTCTGCGCCCATGCCTCGTGGCGGGAAAGGTCGGCGGTATCGGTGATGGCGGTCTTTCGGAACATCATACCGCAGTGAAGATCGAGTTCCTCTTCCGTCGGCGCGATACCGAGACGTCGCAGTAGATAGCGCTTCACCGCCCGGTCGTTGTTCAACTGTTCCGTTCTTCTTTTGCTGGTGACCTGTCCGGCGTGGGTACGGTAGCGCACCAATACCTCGGGCAGATTATGGAACACGATCCCCGCCGCCTCGGCGCGCGACCAGAGTTCGTAGTCGACGCCCGCCTTGAGCGTTTCGTCGAAAAGAAGCCCGTGTCGGCGGAACGGTTCGGTCCGTACGACGACCGACGGATGGCCGATGGAGCAGGTGAAAAGGTTCGCTATCTTGATATCTTCGTCCTGTTCCGGGTAGCGCATCACGCGCCGCCGGTTACCGAAGGTCTTCATCCACGACCCCAGCAAGCCGATATTTTTATGTTCTCCCATGAACTCGAACTGCGTCCGCAGGCGCTGCGGCAGGTTGATGTCGTCGGCGCCGAGGAAGGCGATATAGCCGCCGGTGGCGTTCTCCATCGCCCGGTTGAATGAAGCGGCGACGCCGCGGTTCACGCC
Organism: uncultured bacterium; assembly: GCA_937871295.1. Classification (GTDB taxonomy): domain Bacteria; phylum UBP6; class UBA1177; order UBA1177; family JAKLFG01; genus CALMRE01. Next base: position 13,486 of record CALMRE010000139.1, read on the forward strand.
GTTCTCCAACAGGAGGATACGGTCGTCGGTCATGCGCGAGAGGACTTCTCGCGTACCATCGGTCGAACCGTCGTCCACCACCACCACCTCGATTTCGCGCAGTTCATCGGCGAGAATGCTCGCGACGGCGTCATGAATATAGCGTTCGCCGTTGTAGACGGCGATGATGGCCGAAACGAGAGGGCGCTTCATGCGGCAAATCCCCGCAGGAGCGCTATCTCGTCAGCCCATTTCGATTCGTCGGGCGTCTCGAGGATGAGCGGTATGCCGTCGAAACGGGTGTCTTTCATAAGTCGTTTGAACGGCTCGATACCGAGCGTCCCCTCCCCCAGCTGTTCATGCCGGTCGACGCGGGTCGCCAGTTCTTTTTTCGAATCATTGAGGTGCATACCACGCAGATACTTGAAACCGACGATGCGGTCGAACTCCCGCCACGCCGCTTCATACCCCGCCGCGCTTTTAAGATCGTACCCGGCGGCATAGGTGTGGGCGGTGTCGATACAGACGCCGACGCGTTTCTTGTCGGCGACCTTGTCGATGATCGCGGCGAGGTGCTCGAACCGGTGGCCGATGTTGGTCCCCTGTCCGGCGGTGTTCTCGATGACGGCGGTGACACCGCGTGTCTTTTCATGGGCGCTGTTTATCGACTCGGCGATGAGCCCGATGCACTCCGCCTCCGCTATCTTGCCGAGGTGACTGCCGGGGTGGAAGTTGAGGAGACCGATGCCCAAGAGTTCGCACCGTTTCATCTCATCGAGGAACGCGGCGCGCGACTTCTCCAACCCCTCCGCCTCGGGATGGCCGAGGTTGATCAGATAGCCGTCGTGCGCCAGTATCTGGTCGGGACCGAAGCCGAATTCTTTGCAGGCCGCTTTGAACGCGGCGATGTTCCCCTCCGTCAGCGGTTTCGGACTCCACTGTTTCTGGTTACGGGTAAAGAGGGCGAAGGCGTTCGCGCCGATGGCATGGGCGTTCTGGGGCGCCATCTCGACGCCGCCCGCCGCGCTGACATGGGCGCCGATGAACTTCATCAGCCTTTCCGGAGTTGTTTGTAGGCGTTGATGAGACCGTTGGTAGAGGCGTCGTGGCCGGTGACCGGCGTATCGTCCGCCAGTTCGGGAAGTATCTTGTTCGCGAGTTGTTTGCCGAGTTCGACGCCCCACTGATCGAAACTGTAGATGTTCCAGATGACCCCCTGCACGAATATCTTGTGCTCGTACAGCGCGATGAGACCACCGAGTGTCCGCGGCGTGATCTTGTGGCACAATATAGAGTTGGTCGGCCGGTTCCCGGCGAACACCCGGAACGGCAGGACCCGGTCTATATCGGCCTCGCTCTTGCCCGCGGCGCGCATCTCGGCGCGGACCTCATCGGCCGTTTTACCGGTCATGAGCGCCTCGGTCTGGGCGAAGAAGTTCGACAGCAGTTTCCGGTGGTGATCGCCGACCGGATTGTGGCTGATGGCCGGGGCGATGAAGTCGCACGGGATGAGTTTGGTCCCCTGATGGATAAGTTGGTAGAAGGCGTGCTGGCCGTTGGTTCCCGGCTCGCCCCAGATGACCGGGCCGGTCTCGTGGCCCACCGGTCTGCCGTCGCGGCCGACCGACTTGCCGTTCGATTCCATGTTGCCCTGCTGGAAATAGGCGGCGAAGCGGTGCAGGTACTGGTCGTAAGGGAGTATCGCCTCGCTGTGGGCGCCGAAGAAGTTGCCGTACCACACACCGAGGAGCGCGAGGATAACCGGCGCGTTGCGTTCGAACGGTTCGGTGCGGAAATGGTCGTCCATCGCGTGGGCACCGTTCAAAAGGTGCTCGAAGTTCTCGAAGCCGACGGTGCAGGCGATGGATAGCCCGATGGCCGACCAGAGCGAATAACGGCCGCCGACCCAGTCCCAGAATTCGAACATATTGACGGTGTCGATGCCGAACTTGGCGACCTCCTTGGCGTTGGTCGACACGGCGACGAAATGCTTCGCGACCGCCTTTTCGTCTTTCGCCTTGTCGAGGAACCAGCGGCGCGCCGTCTCGGCGTTGGTCATGGTCTCCTGCGTTGTGAAGGTCTTCGAGGCAATGATGAAGAGCGTCGTTTCGGGACTCAGTTTCTTCAGCGTCTCGACCATATGGGTGCCGTCGATATTCGAGACGAAATGAGGGGTGATACTTCCTTTCCAGTAGGGCCGTAGCGCCTCGGTCACCATGACCGGGCCAAGGTCCGATCCGCCGATGCCGATGTTGACGATATCGGTGATGCGCCGGCCGGAATAACCCTGCCACGCACCCGAAAGGAGGCGTTCCGAGAAATCGCGCATCTGATCGAGGACCTTCCGCACGCCGGGCATGACATCGACGCCGTCGACCGGCATCGGCCGGCCGGAGCGGTTCCGCAGCGCGACATGGAGCACCGCGCGGTCTTCGGTCACGTTGATATGTTCACCCGCGAACATCGCCGCGATCGCCTCTTTCAGGCCGCAATCAACGGCGAGCGCACAGAGCAGTTCCATCGTCTTTTCGGTCACGATGTTCTTCGAGTAATCGATGAGGATGTCCTCGAATCCCACCGAGAACCGTTCGAAGCGGCCCGGATCGGCGGCGAAAAGCCCCCGCATCGTCACGCGGCCCATCTCCTCGAAATGCTCGTCGAGCGCCGCCCAACTCTTCGTCCCGCACGGATCGATCTTCGGCAACATGGACTCCTCCCTCGGTGTTGACCCGACACTATACCCTAAACGGCGGGGCGGGTCAATGCCGAGGTGCGGTAAAATGTTGCATCGCGTAGTAGCCGCGATATACTGGAGCGTCACCGGCAGGGAGCAGCAGCGTGGGAGAACACAGCGGAAAAGTGGTGGGAGCGATATTCGCCTTTCTCGCCGTCATCTTCACCCTCACGAGCCTTTTCCTCTACATCCACGACGAAAAACTCGATTATTACCTCTACCTCTACGGCGACGACATCCGCACCACCCCCCGCCTGCTCATCCGCATCATGTCGAAGGACGGCTACATCGTCCCCGATGCGTTGATAACGGCCGACGGCCGCCCCGTGGAGGGAGTGCTCCTCGATGTGTCCAAACCGGTGCGTGAACTCTCCTTTACCGTCGGCGGCAGGGAATACCGCTACGAACTCGACTTCGGCAGACTGTTCGAGGAAGGTGCCAAACGGCTTCCCGACGACTGGCTTACCGGCAAGGAACTGGATAACGGACGGGAAACGGTCAAGCGTATGGCCACCGAGGCGCGCCGTCTCTACATCCTTCCCGACACGATGCGGATGTTCGGCGAACTGGAAAACCGCGTCACCCTCTTCTGCTTCACCGCCACCGGCCCCTGCGACGACCCCTCGATCACGATAGACGATGTAGCCATCCCCCTCGAGAACGGCGTGGGGACCGGCGCCATCTTCCTGCCGATACGGAACGAGACCGACGCCTTCTTCCCCGACGGCACCGCCGCGACGGTGCTTTTCCCCTACACCGGCCGGATGTTCTCGCTGGCCGAGGAGGGCGACCGGCTGGTCCTGCGGACACTCGTTGAAGCGCGCAATGTCCATATCGACTGCTGGCGCGCCGGGATATGGCAGTTCACCGATGTGGTGACCGGAAAACCCGAGGGTGTCAAACTGCCGGTCCACTACGCCGCCTGCGACCGGGTACAGGTATCGTTCGATTCGCGCGACCCGAACGGCAACTTTCTGGTCCGTTCCTCCGAAACGGCGGGCATCGCCGACATCGCCGACCCCTACTATCAGGCGCTGCTGGACGACCTCCGGAAATACCGCCCGGAATTGATCGCGAAACTGCTCGCCCGCTATCCCGCCATCCGCTTCCACCGCCTCAATACGATATACACCGGCGCCGATTTCGAAAAGGTCCTCGCGGCGCGCAAAGAGACGAAACTGACGATCGTCTGGTGGATGATATTGCTCACCGCGGTCGCCGGGATCACCCTCTTCGCGCTCTTCTCCTACCGCCGGTTCTCGGTTGTCGAAAGCGACGAAGAAGGCGAATTCGTGACCCTCTCGGTGCGCCAGCAGAAATGGGCGGTGCTCGCCCTCAGCGCGGGACTGGCGCTTTTCTTCGTTTTATTATTATCGGTCCTCGGGAACCTTGCCTGACATGAGCACGATAAAACTGCTTCCGGAACAACTCATCAATCAGATCGCCGCCGGCGAGGTGGTCGAACGGCCCGCCTCGGTGGTCAAGGAACTGGTCGAGAACTCGATCGACGCCGGCGCGACGCGCATCGTCATCGAAGCGGCCAAAGGGGGCCGCGAACTCATCCGCGTGGCCGACGACGGCCGCGGTATGGGGCGCGAGGATCTCTTCCTGGCTCTCGAACGGCACGCGACGAGCAAACTCTCCGACGCGACCGGCCTTTCGCACATCGCCACGATGGGTTTCCGCGGCGAGGCGCTCCCCTCCATCGCGTCGATCTGTCAGTTCACCCTCTCCTCGGCGCTCACCCACGGCGAAGGGTTCAAGATACGGGCCAAGGGGGGCACGATCGTCGAGAACGCTCCCGTCAGCCGCCCGAAAGGGACTGAGGTGACGGTCGGCCAGATATTTTTCAACCTTCCGGCGCGCCGCAAGTTCCTCAGATCGGAGGAGCGCGAATTCGCCTATATCAAAGAGCTGGTACAGCGCTTCGCGATGGTCCATCCCGCCGTCGCGTTCGAACTCATCCACGACGGCCGCACCCTTTTCAACCTCGCCCCGGCGGGAAGCTCGCTCGACCGGGCGCTTTCCCTCTGGAAGGCGCCGCGCGACGAGGTGGCGGCGGTCGACATCGACGCGGCGGGGATGCGCGGAGAACTGATCCTCGGCTCCCCCTACCGCACCTTCTCCGCCCCTTCGACGGTCGCGGTCAACGGCCGCATCGTCTCGGACCGGCGGGTGAACGCCGTTATTTTCCGCATCCTGCGCGAAGCGACCGGCGGCGACCACCGGGCGACCTATCTTCTGTCGATCACCCTTCCCTTCGACGAATTGGATGTCAATGTCCACCCCGCCAAGACTGAGGTCCGTTTCCGCAACGAACCGGCGCTTCACGCGCTGGTGGAATCGTTGCTGCTCAAAGGCCTCTCGGCGGTTCGCGGCGGCACCGAACCGCTCCCCCTTCCCCCGTTCCGTCCCGCCTCTTCTGTTCCGAACTCTTATCCTTTCGCCGCTGGCGGCACTGCGGGACGGGTCCACGAAAAGCCCCTGCAGTACGCGATGTTCCAACCTTCCGCACCGGCGACGCTCCCCGCCGAAGCGCCGACCGAAGAGGGCTTCTCGCCGGCGGTCCGCTTCACCGGCTACCGCGTCATCGGGACGCTCTTCGGCGCCTATGTCGCGGTCGAAATGGACGACGCGCTCTACCTCATCGACCAGCACGCGAGCCACGAACGGATCGTCTACACCCGTCTGCGCACGGCAATGGAGCACAAAAGCGGCCTTACCCAGATGACGGTCCTGCCCGAACCGGTCCACCTGTCGCCCGCCGAAATGGCGCTGTGGCGGGAACGGCAGGCTATCTTCACCGAACTCGGCTTTATCATCGATGAACTCGACGAGAGTTCTCTGGTCATCCGCGGCGTACCGGCGCTCGCCGTCGAGCCGTCGTGGCCGTCGCTCGTCCGCGAGATGCTGGCCGGCATCCTTGAATCGGGTTTCACCTCGGCGTGGGACGAGAAGTTCCTCAGTTTCGTCGCCCTGCGCGCCTGCAAAACGGCGGTCCGCGCCGAACGGGCACTCTCCCCCGAAGAGATCGAACAGCTCATCGCCGATATCAACGCCTCCGAGACGCTCACCTGCCCCCACGGTCGCCCCTTCTTCTTCGTCATCCGCAAAGCGGAACTCGATCGCAAGGTCGGCCGATGATCGTCCTGTGCGGCCCGACCGCATCGGGCAAGACCTCCTACGCCATCAAACTCGCGAAAGAATTGAACGGTGAGATAGTCGGCGCCGACGCGGTGCAGATCTATCGCGATCTCGTCATCGGCTCGGCCGCGCCGACGCCTGAAGAACAGGGCGATATCCCGCACCACCTCATCGGCATACTCGACCTGTCCGAAGATATCAACGCCGGGAAATATCTGCGGCTCGTCCATCCGGTGGTCAGCGACATCATCGCCCGCGGAAAAATGCCGATACTGGTCGGCGGCACCAACTTTTATGTCGACGCCTTCCTGAACGGTCTCTCGCCGGTCCCCGAACTGGACGAAGCGGAAAAAGAGGCCTTTGCGGGCCGCTGCGCCGAACGGCCGACGGCCGACCTCTTCGCCGAATTGCAGACGGTCGATCCGCGCTGGGCCGCCGCCATATCGTCACCCAACGACCGCCAGCGGATACTGCGCGGCCTTGAGGTATTCCACCTGACCGGTACGCCGCTGTCGGTGTGGAATGAACAGCCGCGTGAACAGGGCTGGAGCGGCCGGTATAAAAAGATAGCGCTCGCCGTCGAACGGGAAATACTCAACGAACGGATAGTCGCCCGGACGAAAAAGATGCTCGACGGCGGCCTTCTTGACGAAGTGTCCGCCATCCGCGCGAAGGGCTTCACTCCGGCCACCTGCCGCGTCCTCGGCTCCATCGGCTATCAGGAGACGTTCGACCACCTCGACGGCCGCATCGCGTCGAAGGAAGAACTCGAGGAACTCATCGTCATCCATACCCGCCAACTGGCAAAACGCCAGATGACCTGGCTCAAGAACGATCCGTCCATAGAGTGGGAACACCCACCGTCGCTTTGCGCCACCTCCCTGCGACAGGGAGGCTGATCGAAAGGCCCCCTGTTTTGCTCCCCTGATGCAGGGGAGGCAGGAGGGGTGTGGGCTTGCGGGGGTGTAGGGTGGATCACTGCATCGTCGGGACATAGAAGTCGAAGTGGATGAGTCCATCCTCCTCCGACTTGCGCACCGCGATGTTCTGCTCCGATTTGATGTATATCTTGAATATCCGGCCATCCTTCTTGGGATAGATGTACTGCACCTCGGCGTTGAAGGCGCGGGTGTCGATGATGTGCAGGAGGTAGTTCGGTATCTTTTCGAAGTTGTGGATGTCGATGACATAGCCCCCTTTCACCTCGCGGAAGGCGTAGTCGAGTTCCCCCGTCACCTCCATGGTGACGCGTGAGAATTCGGGGAATTTGCGGAAGAAGAGGTTGCGCAGTTTTCCCTTCGCGGCGAGCGTCACCACCTTGAGCGGCGGCGCCTCCTCGGTTATCTTGCGGGTCGGCTCCAGCTTCACCACCTTGAGCGACTTCATCTTCTCTTCGGGCGACAGCGGCGGCTCTTCGACCTTCTGCGGTTCGGCCGCTTTGGCCAGCGCGAGTTGCTTTTCCTCTTCGGCCTTTTTGAGCGCCGCGAGCCGCGCATCTTCGGCCGCCTTCGTCTCGGCGAGCCGTTTCTCTTCTTCGGCCTTCTTGAGCGCCGCGAGTCGCGCATCTTCGGCCGCTTTGAGTTCGGCGAGCCGCTTCGCTTCGGCCTCCGCCGCCAGCCGTTTCTCCTCCGCGAGCCGTTTCTGTTCCGCCTCGGCGCGCCGTTTCTCCGCGGCGGTCTTGGCCAGCCGCAGTTGTTCGTCGGCCCGACGCTGTTCATCCAGCCGTTTCGCTTCGGCGAGTTTCCGTTCCTCTTCTGCCTTGGCGATGCGCGCCTGCTCGGCGGCGCGGGCCAGTGCCTCTTTTTCAAGCCGTTCCTTTTCGAGCGCGGCGAGCCGTACCGCCTCCTCCTGCGCCTGTTTCCGCGACTGTTCCGCCGCGAGCATCCCGATCAGCGCATCCTCCTCCTCCGTCGCGGACTTTGCCGGCACGACCGCCGCGAGTTTCTTTTCGGGTTGGGGGGCAGCCTTTGCCTCGGCAAGCCGTTTCGCCTCGGCCTCCGCCGCGAGTTTCGCCTGCTCGGCCGCCAACCGCTCCGCCTCGGCCGCCGCGAGCGCCGCCTTTTTCTCGGCCAGCCGCGTATCTATCGCGGCAAGGGTCGTTTCTATGGTCTCGTCGGTGATGAACAGTTCCTGCCGGAAGCCGATGAGGAGCAGGTTCTTGCGGTGCAGTATCGTATAGGCGCTTCCCGGGGAAATGTGGAAAACGAAACGGGTCTTGTCGCCGAGGTCGTCGCGCTCGATGCGGCCGACCGTCGCCCCGACCGCCGGGGTGGCCGCTCCCGCCGCCGCGCCGCCTACCTCCAGCACGATCCGCTCCGGTTCGTTGAGACGGAACGACGAGAAACTGACGGTCGTCGCCCCCGTGTCGAGCAGAAGGTAATATTCGTCGCCCAGATCGTAGGACTGTATCTGAAGCGTGGTCAGAAGCGCAAGTATGAATACGGTCATGCCGGGTCATTCCCCCTATGGTCGAGTGACTATAGCCGATATGGAGGCATTTGAGAATTTTTTCAGAGACAATCGCCGATCCGCTCGGCGACGATGCGGTCGATCACCAGACACTGTTCATCATCAAGCGGCGTCAGGACAAAGCGATTCGCCCCCGCCGGCAGACATTCATCGGCCACTAACTGCACCGCCCTTTGCGGATCGGAACCCGCCGGAAAACTTCCCAGCCGTCGGCCGTTCACCGCAACGGCGGTCTCGCCGCCGCACGGGGTCGCCACCGCCTCGACGGTGAGCCGGTATCGTCCCGCCGAAACGAAATGCTGCTCGGCATCCCAATAATTCTTTCCGTCGGCGAGACCGAAACGGATACCGTAGCCGAAATAGCCCGACAGCGGCGTTGCGTCGCCGCGGAACGAAAAGTCCCCGTCGTCGCCGAAGTTGCTCACCATGAAGCCGTAGCGCGCCCTGCCGGAGAGCGGTTTGAACTTGTACTCGGCCTCGATGACGATAGGACCCTCCGGCGCCGGTGCGAGCGGTGCGATGGCGAAACCTCCCTCGCCATCCTCGGTCACCAGCCAGGCCGACCGGTACCCGTTCGCGAGGAAATAGGCCGCCGTCTGAGCATCGAGAAGCGGCAGGCTGTTGAGATAGCGGTTACCGTCCGCGTCGTGCGGCGGCCGATCCTGCAGGCAGAGCGTATTGGCGGAATGCACCGTGACGCCGGGGTGGAACGGGATGAATATCACACTCTCGCGGATGTCGTGCGCGGCGACAAGTCCCCGGATACGTTCGGCAGCCCGATACCACTCGCCCGATTGGTGCGGCATGAGTTCCGGCGCGATGAAACCGACCGTGAAAAGCGTCCCGGCCAGCGGAAGCGCGAGCAGAGCCGTCCGGGCGACGCCGCCGAGACGGTCGCGCAGCGCCACGAAACCGTCGGCCGCCGCAACGAGCAGGAGCGGCCCGGCGCTGTAGTAGTAGCGCGGCCCGTAGAAGTTGCCGTCCTGATAGAAAAAGAAATGTCCGCCGACGAAGGCGGCAAACAGCAGGAGCGCCGCGGCGTGACGGCGCGGACCGTACCATACCGCCGGCAACACGAAGAGCCACATGAGCGGGTGAAGCGTCGTCTTGTAGAGGAGCATCGACAGGCGTGTCATCGTGACGAAGAACCCGTATCGCGGCGTAAGCCCTTCCGCGGGCAGGAAAAAACCGTTGAGACGGCGACATCCGGTGCCGAGCCCGATATGGTGGCAGGCATCGTTCTGTTCGGTCACCGCGAAGTAGATATCCTGCGGAAAGGTGAACCAATCGCCCGTCAAGGCATACTGATAGAGGAGGTAGAGCCCGCAACCGGCGACCAGCGGCAGAGCGAACGCCGCCACGGCGGACACACGCGGCCGTCCGTGCCGTACCGCGATGAACGCGGCGACCGCGGCGGCCGTGAACAGACCGTCCTGCGGCCGCATCGGGATGATGAGCGCAACGCAGAACCCTATCGCCGCGGCGCGACCGATCGTAAGCGGACCGGCAGCAGTGAGAACCGCAAGGAGCGTGCAGACAAGTATCGCCTGATGCGGGAACAGCCGTGCCGAAAGGAACAGATGGAACACCGATACGGTGGTCAGCAGCATCGCGAGCGCCGCCACGCGCCGGTCGCCGGTCAACTTCTCGGCCAGCCGTCCCGTCAACCCGACGGCGAGCGCGTTGAGCAGCGGATTGAGCCAGAAGGCCATCCCCAGCGCTGCGAACGGCATCAGCAGGACCGGGTATCCGGGCGGGAACAGAGTATAGTAGCGGTCGCCGTGGACGACCATGAAGCCTTCGTAGGCATGTTCGTAGAAGGGCGGCAACGGCAGGTAGAGACGCCCGGAGAGGAACAGTTTCGCGGTCCACAGGTAGTGGGAGGAATCGATCGGCTGTTGCGTCTCGTGAAAGAAAAACAGCCCCAACACGAGCGGCACGAGGAACGCCGTCGCGGGGAAAAGGAGATAGCGCCACGCCACGATCCGCTCCAGAACGGCGCGCGCCGTCGCAGGGCGGCCAAAGAGCAACAGCAGACTCAGCAGCGATAAAGCATACAACAGGTGGAACCGGGGGAAAAAGGCGGTGAAGGGGGTCCAGAAATGACCGCGCGTCGCCCAGACGAAGAGGACCGCGAACAGCGTCGCCACGAGGACTATTTTGCCGTAACGCCTCATATCCACTATCACTCTCTTGCCGGTTCTTCTGTTAGACCTGCGGACGGGGTCAAAGGTTCCGGGGGACCGGCGGCAGGGTGTCGGGGCTGTCGATCTTCCCGCCGACGATGTGCGCCGCCTCGCGGCATCCGCCGTCGCAGTCGGCCGCGTCGCGGCAACCGCCGCACTCCTTGGGCAGGTAGCGGCGCTGGGTAAAGGTGGTCCAATACGGGTCGAGTTTCACCTTCTCTATCTCGTCGAAATGGTGCAGGCGGACCTGCGAATGGTTGCAGACGCGGACGAAGCCCGACGGGTCGATGACGAAGAATTCGAGCGCCGCCGAACAGCGCGTCCCGACCGTTATCCGTTTGTATTTCGCCGGGTCGGCCCAGCAGCGCGGCACTTCGGTCCCCAGCGAGCCGAAGCGTCCTGCCTTGGTCAGTACCTCCTCGGCGATGTCGAGCATCTGCGTGAGCATCGGGCCGTCTATCATCATCTCCTCGGCGCCGGTCAGGCCGCGGCCGCCGGGAAGGAAGCGGTTCATCAGTATCTGGTCGGCCCCGGCGATGAGCCCCGCCGCGAGCGTTTCATAGAGTTCATGGATATTCTTGCGCGTCACAGTGACATTGCAGACGGTGCGCAGCCCCGCCGCTTTCGCCTTGCCAAACATCTTGAGCACATGGTCGGCTGTGTCGGAGCCGGTATGCCATTTGAAGGTGTCGAGTCCGGGGAGGCTCATGGCGAGGTTGACCTCGTGTTCCTTGAGCCGTGCAAGCGTTTCCTCGGTCACGAGTTTGCCGTTCGATATGAGATAGAGGCCGGGGGCGCCCATGTAGGTCCGCAGTTCGCCCTCTTTGGTCTCGATGTGTTCGGCGCGGCACTGGGCGGCGTGGGCGATGATATCGAAGAGGTCGTCGCGCAGGAGCGCTTCGCCGCCGGTGAAGGCGAAGCTGGCGATCCCCATGTCGCAGAGTTTGGCGATGATGTTCTTCCACTGGGCGGTGGTGAGTTCGGAGTGGCAGGGGAAGCGGCCGTCGGCGGCGAACCACGGGCAGGAGCAGAAGCGGCACTCGTGGTTACAGCGGTAGGTCATCTCCAGCACGGCCGTTGAGGGGAGGAATGAGCGGGCGAGGATAGGCATTAATTCTTTTCTCCGGTCTTTGGCAAATCAAGGAATTTTCTCAAATCATAGGTTTTGTCCCGGATGAAAATAGCCTCGTTGTTCTTGTCCCGTACCCATTCCCTTTCTTCTAGCAGTCCCCGCAAGGCGTCGAGTTCTCTCGCATTATCTATCATCTTGGTAAAAATGGTGCCGTCAGCATAATAGATGGTCAGGTATTGCCCTTTTTCTTGGGGACCATTGGTGCCTTTCGAGCATTTGCTGCATAAAGATGATTCATCCAGATCAAGTTTCAAAGGTGAGCCCTGATATAACTGATAGAAGGATTTTCTGATGTCGTAAAGGTTCTCTTTGATTCTTTTGGCGGTGCCACCGTCATGCTGGGTTCGTGAGCCGCAAATGGGACAAACATAACTAACAGGCGCATATTCCTCCATACCAACCGAATAGCACATGGCCGTTGTGGTAAACTGTCTTGGCTTGCTATTTTCTACCGCTCTTAATAGATCCTCCACCTGACATTTCTGTAGGGACTTGATGCCTTCAACGGTGACTTCTGTACCGGTGCAGGTTGATGGGGGTTTAGGTGGTGGTGGCGGTTCATCCGGGATTTTTTGCGTGACGAAGAATAACGCCCCCGCGAGTAAAATGACCGCGATGATGGAGAGGACCGCCGCCATGGTTACTCCTTTTTCCCGTCGTCGGCCTTCGGCAGACCGAGCAGTTTGCGAAGTTTCGATAGCTCACTTTTCAAGGGCGAAACGTCTCGACCATTCGTGACGGCAATTTTACCTTCAAAGAGTGTCTGTAGCAAAACAAAATCATAAGAGTCATCTATGTCAGCCTTTGTCTTTCTACCATCCGCATAGGTGAATTCAAGAAATATTCCGCGTTGTTTTGCGTGACGGTTGCAATAACCGCATAGGGTTGAATAGTCAAGCGTGACTTCAAGCGGACTTTTCTTTTGAAATTCTGCAAAGGCTTTTTTTACATCATCCACGCCATCGTTAGAGAACAGATGATATTTCTTATCATAGATGGTTTTGTGGCCGCACACGGGGCAAATATATGAGGCTCTCCGTCAGAATGTGTGGGTAACATAGTCCATAAGCATCCCGCATTTCTGT